>NZ_JAOQJJ010000005.1:0-194181 GCF_025567135.1 Bacteroides cellulolyticus | reverse complement strand
GAGTAAACGGAAGGTTGGATACGCGTTACTCACCCGTGCGCCGGTCGCCGGCGATTGAAGCAAGCTTCAATCCCGCTGCCCCTCGACTTGCATGTGTTAAGCCTGTAGCTAGCGTTCATCCTGAGCCAGGATCAAACTCTTCATTGTAAAATATCTTGTACATCCGTCAGGATGTGTTTTTGTCTCTGTTCAGGATACCGTTTTATCTTTAAAATTGACGGTTTATTCTTACTTTTCATCACATATTATATAATGTGACGCTTGTACTACATTCTGTTTGTTTATCTAAAATCTTTCAAAGAACTTTCTTTCGTTTTGGAAGCGAAAGCGTTTGCAAAGGTAAGGAATTTATTTTTAACTACCAAACTTTTTCTAATTTTTTTTGAAAAAGTTTTTTTTCAGTTTGAAAACCAGACTTTCTTTCTCGCTCCCTTGCTACTTCAAGGTAAGATACTCAAAAGGATTTTCATATCTCCTTACTCAGCTTCAGCATGTCAACTTAACCGCTCTCCCTCTCGAAAGCGGATGCAAAGGTACAGACTTTTTTCATTCCCGCAATAGTTTAAACGACTTTTTTTCAAAAAAAATATCACTTTTGGCGTAATATACTGTAAATCAAAATAAAAAAGCAATTGAAAAAGTAATTGGATATAAAAGACAGATAGAAGGATAAAATTTACACACATTATAATAAATAAAAAAGGCCATACCTGTATCACACAGACACGACCTCAGGAAAGAAAGAGAGTGTTTTTATTAATTTAATAATTTAGCATAATCATCACTATGCCATATCTTCAAGAGTGAAAACAGAACTTATTTCATTAAAGAAATCATGTGATATATCTTGAAGATTTTCTATAGCTTCATTTTCAGTTTCGCCATAAGCACAACATTGATTGTAATCTAGCAAGTAAGCATAAAACTCACCATTTGGCAAACTTTCTATTACATAATTAACTTCATTCATATTCAGTCCTCCTGTTTTTTTAAGACACTGCAAAATTAATTACGCCGTATTACAATCAGAATAACAGGATGTTACGATGATATTAATTTAAATTTTCACTTTCTATCCTTACTTCGAAACACCTCTACCAAGAAAGCTACAATCATACCTAATCCGCCACCAAACAAAGTACTGGCCCCGTATATAATTGAAGCAGTTTCTCTAACTTGTCTATTCGCCTCATCAATCCAATACTCAGGCAAGGAATTACATATGATGATATACCCAATCAAGATACCAAGTCCTAAACCAAGCAACAGACACCCGAAACGGAGTGCAGAATATGAAGACGACATATTAAGCCCCTTAAACTTTCCCTCTGTCAAAGAGTTTTCAGAGAGTTTGTCTATCAACATCTGACGTTCCTTTTTTCCTACAAACAATTCGAACAACTTGTAAATAGTTCCGAAAACGATGGCCACATTTGCCACAATCATTAATTCTTCCATAAATGTGATATTTAAATATTAAAAAATTTGTTCCTTTGCCATATTAGACGACAGTTCAAGCTAAAGGTTACAATATAGTTACTACAAAAAAGAAAAAAATTATACCAGATGTAACCTTAAAGCTGTTCTTGCGTCTAAATAAACAAATGAAAAATGAGGAATTAAATATTATAACAAGAATATTGTCAGGAAAAACAGATGAGTTCACGTATTTCCTTGACACATACGGACAACAAGTATATAGTCTTATTGTCCGAATTGTCAGATCAGAAGCAGACGCCGAAGAGCTGACACAAGACACATTCATGAAATGTTTTGAAAACCTTTCATCATTTAATGCAAAAAGCAGTTTCTCTACATGGCTCTATCGAATAGCTTACAACACAGCAATATCATTCACCAGAAAAAAAGAACCTGAGGTAAACGTATATGACGAAAAGATATGGAACACCATATCTGATACAGAAATAGATGAAACGATGAATGACGACTCGGAAGAAAACATCAATAAACTATATAAAGCATTGACAATGTTACAATCTGACGAAAGAGCATTGATAACGTTATTCTACGAGCAGGAGAAAACAATCCAGGAAATACAGCAGATACTAAACGTAAAAGAGAGTTTTATAAAAGTAAAACTCCACAGGATCAGAAAAAAGCTATATATTCTAATGAAGAAAGAGGAGGAACTATAATGGGAAAAGCAACAAATTCAGATAAATTCAAAGTTGAAAGCACAGACAGATGTATTAGAAAAGCTGTTGGCATGCAGCAAAAATTCCGTTTGCCAAGCAACTTCAGCTATAAAATGATGGAAAAAATAAACGAAAAAATCCTACTTGAGGAAAAGCAACGTGAAAAAAGAACATTCGTTGCCATAATAATTACATCATTGTTAATGCTCACAGCATGTATATTAATCATTATAAGTTATACAAACATAACATTGACAGATATTACCAACAGAATTTCGAATGTCTCAATTCCTTCGGAAACATTGTTCTATCTGCCAATGCTGATTTCCCTGCCATTATTATTAGGATTCAATTTCTGGCTAAGAAAAAAATACGGGCACCTTATTAAACGTTAATATTCAAGCTATACCCAACAGTTCTATCTCAAAAATCAATGTCGAAAACCCAGGTATAGGCCCTGATGCACGTGTTCCATATCCCAGATTATATGGGATATACACCATCCATCTGTCGCCCACATGCATCAGTTTCAAGGCTATACGCCAACCGTCAATCACATCAGTCAGTCTCAACGCCTCAGGGCAGTTACGTTTCCATGAATTATCAAACTCTCTGCCATTTATAAGCGTACCACGATAATGTACAGAAACTATACTTCTGTCAACCGGCGATACTTTGCCGTCTCCACTGTTGATAACTCTATAAAGTATGCCCGAAGGATGTTGCACCACACCTTCCTCAGCAGACATTTCCTTCAGAAATTCCTGATTCTTTATCTTGTACTCTTCTTTTTTTGCCATAAACACGTTTTTTATTCTGTACAAAGATATAAACAGAGCAGTAAAAACAAAAAAAATCGGAGGACAAGATATTTACAATACCAAGTCCTCCGAAAACTATTTATTCTTCAAATATTATTTTCTGTAGTTTAAAAGCTCTTCAGCACTGAACTTACGGATAAAGTTGAAATGCTTTTCAACTTCCGACTCAGCATAATTAACATATACGTTAAGTGACTGAGCGAACAGTTCAGGAGCCTTAGTAGCATCCTGCAGCAACAGATGACTCATTACGCAGACTGCAGACATTTCGTACAGACGACGCGCTACGAAATCAAGCAGTTCCTGGTTCATCGCTTCCTTAACAGCATTAGTACAAGCCTCAAGTTTACGAGTCATATCCTTAATTCTGTTCATATAGCCTTCGAATTCAGGAGCGCAAGGAATCAGTTCATATTCATGAAGAGTAGCTGCATAAGCACCGTTTGTTACATAACGGATAGCTGCAACTGTCTGCAACTGGGTAGTACCTTCATAGATACTTGTGATACGTGCATCACGATAAATACGCTGGCAAGCATATTCCATCATGAAACCTGAACCTCCGTGAACCTGAATACAGTCGTATGCATTCTGGTTGGCATATTCAGAGTTCATACCCTTGGCAAGAGGAGTGAAGCTGTCGGCCAACTTAGCATATTTCTTCTGTTCCTGACGTTCTTCCGGAGTAAGTTTGCGTTCGCGTGCAATATCATCAAGAGCCTTATAGATATCCACATAGCGTGCAGTCTGATACAACAGAGCACGACCTGCATCAAGTTTAGCTTTGATAGTAGCCAGCATATCATATACCGCAGGGAATTCAATGATAGCCTTACCGAACTGCTTACGATCCTTAGCATAAGCCAAAGCTTCATTGTACGCAGCCTGGCTCAGACCTACTGACTGAGCAGCAATACCAAGACGGGCACCGTTCATAAGTGCCATAACATACTTGATAAGTCCCAACTTGCGTTCACCGCAAAGTTCAGCCTTGGCATTCTTATATACAAGTTCACACGTTGGAGAACCGTGGATACCGAGCTTGTTTTCGATACGACGTACATCTACCCCACCGTCATTCTTGTCATAAATAAACATAGAAAGGCCACGACCGTCGTGAGTGCCTTCTTCTGAACGCGCAAGTACAAGGTGCAAGTTAGCATCACCATTAGTGATGAAACGCTTAACACCGTTCAGACGCCAGCAGTTATTAGCCTCATCGTATGTAGCTTTAAGCATCACACTCTGAAGGTCAGAACCTGCATCCGGCTCTGTCAAGTCCATAGACATTGTTTCACCTGCACAGATACGAGGAATGAAACGGCTGTGCTGGTCTTCATTACCAAACTCATAAAGAGTTTCGATACAGTCCTGAAGAGACCAGATATTACCGAAACCGGCATCAGCCTGTGCTACGATTTCTGCACACATAGTATATGGAGTGATAGGGAAATTAAGACCACCGTAACGGCGAGGCATAGTCATACCGTTAAGTCCGGCCTTAACCATAGCATCAAGATTAGCTTTTGTACCAGATGCATATTCCACACGTCCGTTTGCACAGTGAGGACCTTCTTCGTCAACGCCTTCAGCATTGGCAGCAATCACCTCACCTGTAATTTCGCCTGTTATTTCAAGCACTTTATCATATGAATCGATTGCATCAGCATAGTCCTGTGGTGCATAATCGTATTCTTCCTTATCTCTATAATCGCGTTCTTTCAACTGACAGATACGCTCCATCAACGGATTGTTCAAGTGAAACTTGAGTTCCGGATGTTCTGTATAAAAGTTTGCCATTATTTACTGTTTTTCTTATAATACTTAATCATTTTCGGAATCACTTCTTCCACTGTTCCGTTAATCACATAGTCTGCAATCGCATTGATAGGAGCATTCTCATCATTGTTCACAGAGATTATAATACCTGCATCCTGCATACCTGCAATGTGCTGAATCTGTCCTGATATACCACATGCGATATACAATTTAGGATGAACAGTTACACCTGTCTGGCCAATCTGACGGTCATGGTCGCAGAATCCGGCATCAACAGCTGCACGGCTTGCACCAACTTCAGCATGGAGTTCCTTTGCAAGTTCGAACAACATGTCAAAACCTTCCTTAGAACCCATACCATAACCACCGGCGATGACAATAGGAGCACCTTTCAGATTGTGTTTAGCTTTTTCTACGTGACGGTCGATAACTTTCACTACATAGTCTGTTTCAGGAACAAACTTAGCCACATCATGACGAATCACTTCACCCTGATAGTTTTCATCAAGAATTTCTTTCTTCATCACACCCTCACGCACTGTAGCCATCTGAGGACGATGTTCAGGATTGATGATAGTAGCAACGATGTTACCACCGAAAGCAGGACGAATCTGATAAAGCAAATTTTCGTATGTAATGCCTGCCTTTTTATCCTCATGACTACCTATTTCCAACTGAGTACAATCGGCAGTCAGACCACTTGTCAGTGCAGAAGAAACACGAGGGCCAAGGTCACGACCGATAACGGTAGCACCCATAAGACAGATCTGAGGTTTTTCCTGCTTGAAAAGATTTACGAGAATAGATGAATGAGGAAGAGAAGTATAAGGGAACAGCCCCGGAGCATCGAACACGTGAACACGGTCAACTCCATACGGCAAAACTTGTTTTTCTACATCAGTAAGGTCGCTTCCGGCACAAATAGCTTCAAGCTGGCATCCCAACTCATTGGCTAACTTACGACCTTTAGTCAAAAGTTCGAGACTTACATCGGCAACATGGCTGCCTTCCATCTCACAATATACAAATACATTATTCATAGTCTTATCCTATAGTGTGGTTAGCCAAAAGTTCAACAATAAGGTTTTCTACATCAGCATCACTTCCTGTGATAGTCTTGCTTTCCTTAGCCTGGAAGATAATGTTTTCAATCTTCTTAACTTTTGTAGGAGAGCCTGACAGACCGCACTGCTTTGTATCACCGTTTACGTCAGCTACACTCCATTCAGTGATATTCAGATACGGACGGTTTTCGTAAAGCGAAGCGTATGGAAGTTCAGCACCATCTTTTGTTATGGCAGCCTTTTCCTGTGCGCCAAGAGCACGTTTATATTTCTGAACCAGTTTTGCATTACGCGGACGGCAAGGAGCAGCGCTACCGTTTACTGTCAACACAATAGGCAATGGACCTTCTACAGTTTCAACACCACCGTCGATATGACGTTTAACACGGATGCGTCCGTCTTTCACTTCCTGGATTTCCTCTACATATGTAATCTGAGGCAATCCCAGTTTTTCAGCAACCTGTGGACCAACCTGAGCTGTATCACCATCGATAGCCTGACGACCACCAACTATGATGTCATACTCGCCAATTTTACGGATGGCAGTTGCAAGAGCATAAGAAGTTGCCAGTGTATCTGCACCTGCAAAAGCACGGTCTGTAAGCAGATAGCCGTTGTCAGCACCTCTATATAAACCTTCACGAATGATTTCTGCAGCACGACCCGGACCCATAGTCAACATAGTCACAGTAGAACCAGGATGAGCGTCTTTCAGTCTGAGAGCCTGCTCCAAGGCATTCAAGTCTTCCGGGTTGAAAATTGCCGGAAGAGCAGAACGGTTAATTGTTCCGTCTGCATTCATGGCATCTTTCCCAACACAACGAGTATCAGGAACTTGTTTTGCCAATACTACAATTTTTAAACTCATTAGATAAAATATTTTGGTATTAGTAATTTTCTGACGGCAAATTTAATGAAAGCATTTATACTACAAAACGAAATACCACAAAATATGCACATAATGAGTAGAAATGAGCAAATTAAAACAATAAAAAAAACGTGCGCACGTTCGGTTTAAAACGTGCGTCCATTCGATCCAAAGCGTGCGCACGCTTTACCTTAAACGACAGTTCATTTAATTTTTGACCTTTAAACCTATTATTTTGACGGGGCGAAGATAATATTTAACAGTCTTTCCGGCTGGCCCCATTTCTATGCTTCCAAACATATTAAATGCGTATTCTCCATTCTCGCATAAATACCTATTTCTGGTATTCCCGTTTGGGGTATAGAATATATTATGACCATTCGCTTCCAGATAAGGATTAAGTTCATCCAATTCATTAGAAAATTCCTTAAAAAATTCCTGAGCCTCATCTTTTGTGAAAGTTCTCCATCCGGAAATACCATCAATCTCGTATCCTTTCAGTATTTCCATAGCTTCTCCCTCTTTATAAATCTGATACCATTGGTCGGGAGATATAATAGTAGCTTGCGCCTCCCCGACACCAATCTCTTCCAGTTTCCATAAATAGAAAGGTCCCCAAATTTTATTGGCAGAAGGCATAGTTTCTACATAAAACACATCAATATCCTCATCGAATGAGCTCCCATCGGACTCCTCACCTTCTCCATCCTGTTCATTTTCGTCATTTTCATCATCTGCCGGTTTTTCATTTTCAAAATCCATAACGATTTCCTCTTCCATTTTCCAGGCACTAATCTGAAAATCTCCGTCCATACTCAAATCCTCATCATATCCACCCGTAAACTTATAAGGTTGTCCGACACTCAATCCTTCGGCAAACGTATAAGAATATTTCTTTATTTCATCACCATAATCAAGAATTACAATAACACTGGTCTTTACTTCTTCGGCCGGGAATATAAATTTCTGACCGGAAAGCCATTTACCATTATTTAAATTACATTCCAAAGAGGCAGCTTGTGTTCTGTCGGAGAAACCTCCTTCAATCTGATAGCCACAACTAACCGGAGATACTTCCACCTGGATTTTCTTTACTTCGGAAGGTATATTTGTAAACTCAAACTCTAAAGACGCTACTATATACGATGGAATAAGATTAATTTCAGTCTGTTTCTCCAGATTTATCGAAGAATGTGCCGCCATTAAAGGTCTGTCCGAGACACCACTTCCATTGACTGAGATTATAGGTTTCCCTGAAATATCATTTACTTTCGAATAACTCTCTTCTCCTATACCTAAAAATGCATTTATTGAATATTCACCTGGGATAAGTGTAGCCACTATACCCTCACCTTTCAAATAATTAAAGTCTGTAACAACTGAACTGGTCTTATCAACGCAATATATCCTGACAGGATAGTCTATATCAAGAATATCGCCCACCGCATTCTTTTGAAAATTTATATATACGTTTATATTGTCTGTGCCATCTGTACCATCTTCATTGATGGCATATCGGCTACATGAAAGAAGAAGTGACGCAACAAAGAGTAGAAATATATTCAGTTTCATAGGAAATCCATATTTTAATATATAACTGTATATGTCACCGATTGTACCCCTATTATATAAAAAAAGCTATATACCGCTCATAAGAAACGGTATATAGCAATCGGTTTAATTATAAAAAAAGTAAATATTATTTTCTATAAGCAATAGTTGCAGATTGAGGTGCTGCAACAAGAGTCTTTCCTTTAGTATCTTTCAAACCTTTTTCTGGAGAAATCTTTCCGTCATAGCACACCATCCTGTATGTATCCTCAGGCACCTCAACTCTTACAGTCTCGGCTTTAGCATTGAGGATTACCGTTATATCTTTCCACTCCTCTCCTGCAGGCTGACCTTTGATACGGAATGCCACTACACCTTCTCGTCCCGGATTAATAAATTCAAGATGTTCGTAAACCTTTTCCGCAGAACCTAAACGGAACGCAGGATGCGCTTTTCGTAAAGCTATAAGTCCCTTTATATATTCGTACGAGTCGTTATGTTCTTTTTTCAGACGCCAGTCTATGACATTTATTGAATCAGGACTGTTGAAAGAATTCTTTACCCCTTTCTTGTCGCGCATAAGTTCATCACCTGTAAAGATGAAAGGAACACCCTGCGATGTAAATACTGCTGTTTCTGCCAATTTCAACAAACGCATGCGCTGTTTGGTGTCAGCCTTTGGAACAGTAATAAGAAGACGGTCGCCTATACAATGGTCATCATGACAGCTGATATAACTTATCATCTGAGTAGGCTGTACTGTCCATGATGCCGGATAGTCTTTCAAAGCCCCTTTCAACTGCGGATGAGGTAGTGCAGCAGTTATACCGAACATTACCCCCGACTCATATCCCTTACCTTCAGTGACAAAAGCACCCTTCGTATCGTCACTCCATGAACCACGCAAGCTGTCGCGGAATTCATCGCTGAATGCAGCAATACCAGGCATCTGCCATGTGTTAGCCTTCATCGCCAGTTTTTCTTTAGGATATTTAGGAGCACTTGCAGCCCATCCTTCGCCATAGATGAATATTGTAGGATCAATTTTGTCAAGCTCAGCACGGATGGCCTTCATAGTCTCTATATCGTGTATCCCCATAAGGTCAAAACGGAAACCATCTACATGATATTCGTTTACCCAATGTTTCACTGATTCCACAATATAACGACGTACCATCTCACGGTCGCTGGCTGTCTCGTTTCCACAGCCTGAACCATTGGCAAATGTTCCATCCTCATTCTGACGATAGAAATATCCAGGTACAGTCAATTCAAAATTACTGTGTTCTGTATTGAAAGTATGATTATATACCACATCCATTATCACCCTGATGCCAGCCCTATGGAGCGACTGCACCATCTGCTTGAACTCACGTATTCTGACTTCAGGCTTGTACGGATCTGTTGAATATGAGCCATCAGGCACATTGTAGTTCTGAGGGTCATATCCCCAATTATACTGAGGTGTATCAAGCTTAGTTTCATCTACAGATGCATAATCGTATGACGGAAGAATATGAACATGAGTGATACCCAGTTCCTTCAAGTGGTCAATACCTGTAGTCTGTCCATAAATATTCCTGGTTCCTTCTTCAGTCAACGCAAGAAATTTTCCCTTGTTATTTATACCCGACAAACTGTCCAATGAGAAATCACGATGATGCATTTCATACAGAATAATGTCATTGAAACTCTTCAGTTCCGGACGCTTGTCGTTTTCCCAACCTTCAGGATCAGTACTGTTCAAATCCAATATGGCAGCACGCTTACCGTTCACACCTACGGCCTTTGCCATTACTCCCGGAGTATCGTCAAGCCATTTGCCGTCGATACATACATTGAATGTATAGAACTTGCCGTTCAGATCTTCATCTATCTCTGCCATCCATTGGCCGTTATCGCCACGGCGCATTTTCACAGAATTAACAGCCTTACTGTCAAGTCCTTCGTCAAAGATATTGACCTTTACAGCCTCGGCAGTAGGTGCCCACAACATAAAGTTAGTCGATTTTGGAGTATATACCATCTCCGTCCATTCAGAAGTGAAAGACGGATAGTCTGCATACGACTCATACTTATTAGTTTCTCCACAACCTATAGTAGTTACTATCAGTGGTAATGTCATCAATTGTTTTAGTTTTATCATGATATTATCGTCAAAATAAATAAAAAAATAATTAATCCCATAGAAATAATCCCAAATCTCTGAACTACTCAACTTTTCATATTCAGACTGATTCTTATCATATCATTTAGTTATTAACGAGAAAATTAGAATATATAACAAAGTCATGTGGAGCTACAGTCGGCTGTGTTCCGGCAACATTACTTACCTGTTCAGTACTTATAAAGTTATAATATCCGCTCCAACCCGACGGAACTTGAGCCGAAGAGGTCTGTTCTTCTGTCGTGAAATTACCCACGATGAAAAGTTTCTTTCCGTCTATACTTTCAATTGAAATATTACGGCATCCTTCCCAATAACTCTCGGATACTTCCCAACTGAATGTAGCATCAGAAGAGAAAAGCTGTGGCAGTTCACTTCTTAGTTTAAGGATCATGGTATAAGTCTCAGTGAGTTTCTTTCTATACTGATCATTCAGATACTCCCAATGTAAAGGCTTACGGCCTGTACGACCATTCTCTTCAATAGAAACATCATAACCCATTTCACCGAACTGCCATATCATCTTCGGTCCTGGCACAGTAAGGAAGAAAGCCGTATTTGTAGCCATACTTTTCATTCGGTTTGCCAGATTAGTTTTTAAGTCACCATTACCGTACTCCTTTGCCTTAAAAGCGGTACGTTCTTCGTCATGGCTCTCCATAAAACTTACATAGCCACCGAACTTCATATCATTAGTGCCTGTATATATTCCTTCAAAACCGCTGTCGTCTTGCCATCCCATTCCAGACTGGCAATACGCATTGTTACCATTTCGCCATAGTTTAAGACCATAGTCTGCGAGTTCTTTTTCTTCTTTATCACAACAGAAATGTTCCAATATAACCACGGCATTTTCGTTTGCCTCGTTAATAGCGTCATAATAATCTTTCAAAACAGCTATACGATTTTCATCATAGTCAGATGCGTTACTTTCATTACATTGACGCTGAGTGAAACCTTTCGTAAGGTCAAAACGGAAACCATCTATCTTGTATTCATCAAGTAAGAATTTGAGATTTCGTTTTACGAAAGTCTTTACAAGCTCTGATTCATGGTTGAAATCATGGAATACACTATAAGGATGAGGTGCGTCAACATTAAACCAAGGATTCTCGGCAGCTGTCTTATTATTCTTGCTGTCCCAATACAATTTTGCAAAAGGATGTGCTCCTGTAGCATGATTATATACCACATCAAAGAGAACGGCTATTCCCCTATTGTGACATTCATCAATAAATCTCTTATACATTTCTTTTGTACCGTACGCTTTGTCCATAGCAAAGAAGAAACATGGATTATATCCCCAACTGTCGTTACCATCGAATTCCTGTACAGGCATCAGTTCTATGGCATTTATTCCAAGACATTCCAAATAGTCGAGCTTGCTCATTGCACCATTAAGATCGGATGTTGAAGTAAAATCTCTGAGGTGCAACTCATATATAAGGAGATTATCTCTGTCATTTATCTTGAAATCATTATTCTGCCATGAATATTCATCCTTATTAATCTTGAATGTGGAAACTATTCCTATACCTTTCTCCGGATAAACCATTTCAGATGAAGGATATGTCGATTCAGGGATATACTTATCATTATCAGGGTCAAGAATCTTTTCGGAATATGCATCCGCCAGTCTGATTACATCACCGTCTTTAGTTCCTGTATAATATTGAAAGCGATATTCCTTTTCCGGATCCAAATTTTCAACAGTTATCCACCAGCATCCTGCAGAATTATCCCTATACATTTGAGAAGTGCCGTCATTGGCTAATGTCCAGTTATTGAAATCACCTAATATGTATGCAAAATCTTTATAATTTCCATTCTTATCCTTATCATAGAAAGCAAAAGTCACACTGCTTCCACCTGAGATGTTTATACCTTCTACTGTCCCTGCCGGCATAGTCTGCTCAATTATAGGAGCAGGTTGGAAAGCTGTGTATTTATTATCGGTTACCTCAATAAAAGAGTCTTCTTCTATTCCTTTCTTACTACCATCGGAACTACGTATTACTATACCAAGTTTATTAATAGCAGTCTCACCCGAAGCAAACCATTCTCTTATAGACGGAGAAAGAGATATAGACCAGCAATTGTTATCCTTCTTCGTCATTTTACATTTGGCTATGTTCTCGTTCCATTCGGCAGGAACAAAGGTCCAAACATTTTCTGACACAATTCCAATATGTACATAAACATCTCCAGTATATCCATAAAGTTTGGACTTAGTAGAAGCTTTAAAGTTAATAGTAAGTTCTGAATCCGCATCTGGATTTTCAGGTAACCAAGTAAGTCCTTCCTGAAAATATTCTGTTTTTACATCTGAATCGTTTTTTGTACATGATGAGATTATTAAACAGAGTATTAATTGTAAAAAAATATTCTTTCTCATAACTAAAAACAAAAAGTGTACTGAGAATCAATATCCCAGCACACTTTATTTACAAATACTTATCTAAAAACTTATTTACTGCTTAATGAGTTCATAAGTGTAGCTTGGATTTGACAAATCAACAACAATCTGATAGTCTCCAGCACTAACAGGAATATTACCGCCTTTAGCAGCTAATTCTCCTTCTTTTTCCCCGGCACCGAAATCAACATCCCAAGCATCATTAGCTCTGAACTTTATTTCTCCATCAGTTAAAGTCGTGGTTACTTTTAGCTTAAGATCATTCGGATCATACACTAAATCTATGTCTTCATTCCAACCTCCAGATGTAGCACTACCTATAACACCAAAGTTCCGTAAATCAGCTTTATAAGTTAGATCCTTAATATTAACTGTTATATAATAATACCCTTTATCCTTCGTTAGATTACCGGCTTGAGCATCTGTGGATAAACTACCTTCAGCATCACCTGAACCATAATTGGGACCGTCCCAGTTATTTTGAGAAGTAAATTTGAACTCACCGTCCAAATATGCATAACCCTCATAATTCCCATCAGCATCAACCGGATAAACTTTACCAATAACCTCAGCTCCAGGATTCCAGCTTTGATGGTTTCCAACTACAAGTAAGAATTCAGGTCCTTCTATTGGAACAGAGGGTTCTGGTTCGTAAGGAATAATTCTCCAATTCTCATTATCTTGGCAACTTGTTCCAAGCATGATGAATAAAGCAAATGCAATTAAATATTTTATAGTTTTCATATAAATCATTTTTTAAGTTTGTCATTTCTTATAACCTGGATTTTGAGAAAGGTTAGCATTAACAGCTAATGTATTTGTATGGATTGGGAATACTTGCAAATAAGCTTCAGTCTTAGGTCTGTCTGTTATTGCATCATTGAATTTCTTGAATCTAATCAAATCTTGTCTTCTCCATCCTTCCCATGCTAATTCCAACAATCTTTCTTTCAGAATATTATCTAATGTCGCAGTAACTTGAGGAGCTCCAACTCTATTTCTCACCTGATCAAGGTCAGCCTGTCCACTCTTACCATCACGAATCAATGCTTCAGCTCTCATTAATAATACATCCGCATATCTGAAAAGAACCCAATCGTTATGAGGGCATTGGCCATCTTCAGTAGCAGTAGCATCTGCTTCATATTTATACATACGTGCGCCTGCCATTTTCATTGATGTGTCACTCTTATCAAACATTAATTTTACAGCCATTGGCAGATATTCAAGTTCTTCTCCAGTCTCGCTAAGAATAACATACTTACCATCTGGACCTTTCACCTTTCCTGTATAATATGTCAAGTCAAGTCTTGGATCAGGATTAGCCGTTCCATAACCAAATGCATTCATAGCTTCAATTGTTGCAGACGATCCGTTCCATCCTCCATTACCAAATCCATAAGCCTTACCTACATCATAATGTCTTGAACGGACCAAATACATATTTCTTGCTTTATATAACGATGGATCCATTGGGATTACAAATATATTTTCCTGTGAACCTTCATTATTTACTGCAAAATTTGAAAGGAATCCATCTGTCCCTTGGTTTAATGCATATCCGGAATTTGTTATTAAATCAGAGTAAGCAACAACAGCTTCCCAACAATTCATTTCTGTATCACCAACTTTGAATTTAATATTCTTTCCATCAGGACGTACATTGTCTGTCCAGTCATCATCGGTATAAACT
Source organism: Bacteroides cellulolyticus (assembly GCF_025567135.1). Taxonomy (NCBI): domain Bacteria; kingdom Pseudomonadati; phylum Bacteroidota; class Bacteroidia; order Bacteroidales; family Bacteroidaceae; genus Bacteroides; species Bacteroides cellulolyticus. Next base: position 179,666 of record NZ_JAOQJJ010000005.1, on the reverse strand, counting down.
TCAGCATTTAAAGCAAGCTTAGCCATGAGGAAATATGCAGCAGCCTTCGTCATTCTACCATAATATTCTCCCGGATCTGCACTCTTTTCATCCTCTAATAGTGGAATGGATTCTTCCAATTCTTTTTTTACAAAGTTAAATACTTCAGTACGTGTAGCTTGTTTTACATCCTTCATTTGAGTTAATGAAGACTCTACAATAGGTACTCTCGCATACATATCCAACAGATAGAAGTAATACATAGCTCGCAAAGCTCTTACTTCAGATTGATAGACTTCATAATATGGGTTACTTGGATCTGCTTCTTTTAAACTCTCCAACTTGTCAATTGACTGATTACATTGAACTATAAATCCATATAGATAATCCCAAGTTGCAATAATAAGGTCATTATTTTCACCCCAATTATGAGTAAACAGATTTCTCCACAGACCACCATCATCCCAGTCGCCACCTCTTGTAGGAAGAATAGCTTCATCAGCTGTAAAAGTATTAAGATCGTATAGTCCACGGTCTGTTCCGGCTAATCCTTTACCTCCACCGTCGCCACCTATCATTGTGTATAAGTTTGCAACAGTATTCAGATAAATCATTTGAGGATTCTTGTATGCTTCATTTTCAGGCATCTGATCTTTAGGATTCTCTTCCAAAAACGAAGCGCAGCTGCTTAATCCCAAGAATGCAGCCATAGTAATACTATATAAAATATTTCTTTTCATAATTCATTCAATTTAAAAATTAACACTTAATCCAAGTGAATAAGTACGAGTAAGAGGATAGAACTGTTTATCATCGATACCCAAACTACTTGAAACTGTAGAACTATTAATCATCGGAGATAATCCGGAATAGTTTGTAAATGTAAACAGATTGTTTACAGAGAATGTAACTCTTAAAGAATTTATATTTTTCAAATTCTGAGTGTTCAGATTCCATCCTAAAGTTACATAGTCGATATGTAAATAATCACCTCTTTCCAACCAATAATCAGTTACAGTCTGATCATGGATATTCAACCTAGGAGCATCTGTAAGCACATTATATGTAGGGAACAGACTCATATTCATATATGACAAAGATGTTCCATTATAAATCTTATGTCCAAAAGCACCACTAAATTGTGCCTGAATATCAAATTGTTTATATCTGAAGTTTACATTACCACCTAAATAGAACTTTGGAATTGCCTGACCTGCAATATAACGGTCTTTTCCATCAGACAGATCAATACCTTCCTGACCATCAATATCAAGAATATGATATGTATATTCGCCATTACCTTTCATATCAATAATTCCATCACATTTTGGTAAATAGAATACACCTAGAGGTTGCCCTACCATTTGGTAAATAATCTGGTTATTACCACCAATAAATCCAGCTCCATTCATTCCTCCTAAATTCATAAATTCCTTAGCATTCAGTTCTTGTCCCATATAAGTTCCACTTAATGAAAGCAATTTATTTTTTTGCCATGAGAAGTTGGCAGATATATTCAATTCCATATCCTTATTCTTTAAAGGAGTTCCTGAAATTGCAACTTCAACTCCTGTATTTTCCATTTCTCCAAGATTTGCAAGCAATGTATTAAATGCAAATGGAGGAACAGGAACAGCATAATTATAAAGCAAATCACTAGTCTTTGAGTAGTAATAATCCAATGTTGCTGTTAGTCTGTCTTCGAAAAATCCTGCATCAATACCTACATCAAACATTCTCTTAACCTCCCACTTAAGATCAGGATTCTCATTTCTATTAATTCCATATGTTGTTACAGGTTTGCCATTAATAGTTGTAACACCTGTAGGACTCATAAGTCTTAATGAGTTATATGCACTGATTGCATCTTGGTTACCTGTAAGACCATAACCAGTCCTTATCTTTAAATTGCTGACTACATCAACATTCTTAAGAAAAGCTTCCTCTTTAAGAACCCAAGCAAGAGACGCAGATGGGAAGAAACCCCATTTGTTGTTTGCTCCTAATTTTGAGGAACCGTCAGCACGCATATTAACAGTAGCAATATACTTGTCAGCATAACTATAGTTAAAACGTCCCATGAATGAAGCCAATGAATATCCGTTCAAGAAAGAACCGACATCACCATATTTAACTTCCGCACCAGCACCCAGATTATTATATTCAAAGAAATTTGTTCCAAACTGTTTAGCTTTTGCATTGAAACCTGAGTATGAATATTTCTGCAATTCAGACAAACCAAGGATATCAACATAATGTAACCCAAATGCCTTTTTATAATTTGCAGTAAAGTTACCCAAAAGGACTCCACTCTTGTTGTCATATTTCTCAGCTATACCGTTTTGTCCCAAACCAGCCTTAATATTTGTAGGAGTATATTTTGAATTTTCCTTAACATTATAGGTATAAGATCCAAAAGCACTCAGTTTAAGACCATCAATAACAGTCCATGTTATCCTGGCATTAGCATTTATATAGCTGTTTGATTCTACATCTTTTATAGTAAGTCGGCCAAGAGGGTTTTGAGTTTCGTTCGCATTAGGATCTTCCGGCCATGTTCCATCTTCATTAGGAAAATCAGGGAAAGTAGGATTGAATGAAGCTGCAGAATAGAAAGTCTTCTGATAATCATTTACATATCTTTTATCAACTTTAGAAGCAAACATACCAAAATCAATCTTAACTTTATCGTTGAACATTGTCTGGGAAGCATCAAGTTTTGCAGTATAGTTTCTCATATAGTTATCAAGAATAATACCCTTTTGATCTATGACACCTATAGAAGCGCGATAATTAGATGATTCTGTTCCTGCACCAAACGATAATCTATGATTTTGAGTATATCCAGTCTGTTGCATTGCCTCAATAAAGTTAGTACTGTAACCCATATCAAGAGCATTGGCATAACCTCTATCAGCAACAATCTGACGATATGCATTTGCATCAAGCATCTCTAAGTTCTTATATACAGTCTCTATACCGAAACTACCATCATAACTCAATGTTTTAGTACCATTTTTACCTTTTATAGTAGTTACAACAATAACACCACTAGCACCTCTTGAACCATACTGTGCAGTTTCTGAAGCATCTTTAAGAACTGTAAAGCTCTCTATATCTGCTGGAGAAATAGCGTTAAGCATAGATAAGTCTCCAAAAACTCCATCTATAATAACAAGTGGATCATTTCCTCCGGAAAGAGAAGTTGTACCACGTACACGAATAGAAGCAGAAGCTGTTGGATCGCCTCCAGTTTTAGCGATATTCACACCAGCAATCTTACCTTTAATAGCTTGAAGAGGATTTGTAACAACTCCAGCATTCATTTCTTCACGACCAACACGTTTGATTGCTCCTGATACTGTACGCTGGCTTCCTGTTGCATAACCAATTACAATTACATCATCAAGCAGTTCAGCATCTTCCTTTAAAACAATTTGCATATTCGTACTTGCAGGAAGTTCCTGTGACTGGTAACCGACAAAAGATACAACAAGTATATCTCCTTGGTTTGCTTCTAAACTAAAGTTTCCATCGAAATCGGTAATACAACCATTTGTTGTTCCTTTTACAACAACGTTTGCACCAATAACCGCTTCTCCAGTTTTGTCTTTCACAATACCATTGACTGTTATAGCTTGTGCAAAGCTTTGTACAGCCATCAGCATTCCTACCAAACATAATAGCAGGAATTTTCCATTAGAATTTAAGATTTTACTTTTCATTTGTTATTTAATTAAGTGTTAATAAATAGCCTATATAAAGTATACCTATTGAAAACTTAGATTTACCCTAATAAAAACATCTTTCATATTTTGATTTTACAATACCTAATAGGCTGTTCCTACCTTTAAGTAACTGTATAAACCTAGTTTTTACCTTCAAAAATTATTATTCAGATTTTGTATGACTATTTGATTTCTTTAATTGATATAGCATAGCCACCGCCTACACCTGCAGTAAGTTTAAGTTTTGACTTGTTTGTCACTTTTTTCTTGGTGATAGTATATGCCTGTGGATTATTATCCCAAGATGTTCCTTTTGCATCAGCATATATAATAGCCTCATATTTCTTGCCTGGAGTCAGGAAATCAAGTTTAAGATCGGATTTGTGTCCGTTATATCCGGCTGTACATCCTACATACCAGTCGTCTGTACCTTTGGCACGACGTGCAATAGTGATGTATTCACCCGGTTCAGCTTCAAGGTAGCGGCTTTCGTCCCAGTCTATAGCCACATCCTTAATAAACTGGAAAGCATCCATAAAGCGTTCATAGTTTTCAGGAATGTCTGCTGCCATCTGAAGAGGGCTGTACATAGTGACATAAAGTGCCAACTGACGTACCAATGTACTGCGTACGTGAGATGTATTTGTAGGATTCATCTTACTGCAATCAAGCTCAAATATACCAGGAGTATAATCCATAGGACCTCCAATCAGACGAGTGAAAGGAAGTATAGTGGTATGATTTACGTTACTTCCACCGAATGATTCATATTCTGTTCCACGAGCTGACTCATTACCAATCAAATTAGGATATGTACGGCACAAACCTGTAGGACGTACTGCTTCATGAGCATTTACCATAATTTTATAGTCAGCAGCCTTTTTAACTGCGTAAAGATAGTGGTCAACCATCCACTGTCCGTAATGATGTTCTCCACGAGGAATAATATCGCCCACATATCCACTCTTAACAGAGTTATATCCGTTATCTACCATAAACTGATATGCCTTATCCATGTGGCGTTCATAGTTTCTTACAGAAGAAGATGTTTCATGGTGCATCATCATCTTAACACCCTTGCCGGCTGCGTAACGGTGAAGTTCTTTCACATCAAAGTCTGGATAAGGAGTTACGAAATCAAATACATAATCTTTTGTTTTACCAAACCAGTCTTCCCAACCTTCATTCCATCCTTCAACAAGTACTGCATCAAATCCGTGTGCAGCTGCAAAGTCAATATATTTCTTCACATTTTCTGTATTGGCAGAATGTTTTCCGTTAGGTTTGGTCTGTTTATAATCTGTAATTCCAAGTTTAACACTAGGAACCCCATCAGTATACGCCCATGAACCTTTTCCGGTAATCATATCCCACCATACACCGACATACTTCACAGGATGTATCCATGATGTATCTTCGATCTTACATGGTTCATTAAGGTTTAGTGTAACACGAGCAGCCAATATATTACGTGCATCGTCACTTGCTATCACAGTACGCCAAGGAGATACGCATGGAGTCTGCATGTGACCTTTATCACCCCTAGCATCAGGTGTAAGCCATGATTCGAAAATCATATTCTTGTCATCAAGATTAAGGTGCATGCATGAATAATCCACCAATGCTGCTTCATGAAGATTAATATACAGGCCATCATCTGTTTTCATCATAAGAGCTGTCTGAACTCCTGTAGGCGAGAATACATACTGAGATGAATTAGGAGTGATTGCGTCTTTCATTTTTCCACGAATTTCACTCAGACGTGATGTAGTGTAATCATATTCCTGAGTATCATAATCTCCCGGAATCCAGAAAGCCGTATGGTCTCCAGCCATTGCAAACTGGGAATGTTCTTCCTTGATAATGAAATAATTAAGATTCTTCTGTTGAGGAAACTCATAGCGGAAGCCTAAACCATCGTTAAACAAGCGGAAACGTATTACTATGTAACGGTCATTTGACGGTTGGTCAAGTGTAACAGCCAGTTCGTTATAGTTATTACGAATTTCTTTTTCTTCTCCCCAAACAGGACTCCAAGTCTCATCAAAAGTGGAAGTACTTGTATCTTTTATTTTAAAACCAGTCATAAGATTGGTTTTTGCATCAAGCTGATCTTTGTCTGTACGTTCCGTCCATTCGAAAGTTGTCTTCTTGTTTGCATCTTCTTTTTTAAGTTCAAGTCCCAATGTACTTGGTTTAATAATCGGTTTATCTTTATAAGAAAGTTCATAAACCGGTGCTCCTTCAGGACTGAGACTAAAATTCATGACGAAATTTCCATCAGGAGAAGTAAGTTTCTGGGCATTTACTGCCATAGCGAAACAAATACATGATGTTAATGAAAAAATACTTTTAAGGTTCATAGCTTTTCAGGTATTTAAGTTTTAAAATTTCAGGTTAAAAAAACTCTCTGCTGCAAAAGTATTGTTCTTAGTAACGCTTTTATTGATTTAGAAATAAAATATAAATGTCATATTAAAGAAAATACCACATAAACATCTGATTATATGACATTTATATTTATAGAGCAATAACTGATTTTATAAATGATTTTTAGAATGTCAAAAGTAGTATTCCACGTTTTTCAAGAAGTAATTCATCTTTTAAAGCCACTTTCTTTCCTGTAATAAAGTCAATAGCCTCGGATTTCGGAAGTACTTCCTTATATGGTGCAAGATTTAAAGTCTGATTTTCATCTGTTCCATTCATAAATACTACTACAGAACTGTCGTTGTACTTTCTTTCATATACATAAATTCCATTACGTATAGCGAAATGTTTCATCGTACCTTTACATATAGCCTCGTTACCTTTTCTGAAATTCAAAAGCTTACGAGTATAATCGAATGCTTCGTTCTGAAGTTCTGTTCTGCCTTCACGTGTAAAACAGTTTACTTCATCTCCTTCCCATCCACCAGGAAAATCACGACGCAGATATCCGTCTCCTTCACTCTTATCGGCAGCCATAAGTATTTCCGTTCCGTAATATATTTGAGGAATTCCTCTCGTTGTAAGTAAATATGTTATTGCCTGTTTATAACGTGTGATGTTTTTTGAATCTTCTTCATTCTTGCAGAAACGAGATGTATCATGATTATCAAGAAATGTCAAAAGACTCATAGGATTGGCATACACAAAGTCTTGAGTATGATAATCATATAATCTGTAAAGACCGCCTGACCATTCGGTAGTTTCCTCATCAAAGGCTTTGGTCATAAGATCGGTAAGAGGGAAATCCATAACTGTAGGAAGATTTGAATTCTTTGGAGCGGCAAGTTTGCTGTCTTTCTGCCAATACGAAACTAGTACATTACTGTTAAGCCATGTTTCGCCTACGATATTGAAATGAGGATATTCTTCCAGAACTTCCTTACACCATGTTGACATAAAATCATAATCAGCGTATGGATGAGTATCCTGACGTATTCCATTGATCCCAGCATATTCTATCCACCATATACTGCTCTGAATAAGATAACGTGCTACATGACGGTTTCTTTGATTCAAATCAGGCATTACTTGAGTGAACCATCCGTCTGTAGCTATAGCTTTTTCATAATCCGATGCATGAATATCCATTACGCTTGCTGTCTTGAACGATGTCTGGACATAATTGGAACGGAAATTAAACCAATCATCCTGCGGTCTGTCCTTAAACAGATAGTTCTCACTTCCGCAATGATTGAAAATCATATCCATAACAACTTTCAATCCTTTATCGTGAGCTTCATTTACCAATTTGAGAAATTCTTCGTTACTACCAAAACGTCTGTCTATCTGATAGTAGTCAGTTATCGCATATCCATGATATGATCCTTCTTTCATATCATTCTCTTGAGTAGGATTAAGCCAGACTGCTGTAACACCAAGATCTGATATATAGTCCAAATGTTCTGATATACCTTTAAAATCCCCACCATGACGGGCATACTGTTCATTACGGTCAACTTTATTTTCCAACATTCCAGGTACTACATCGTTTTCAGGATCTCCGTTGGAAAATCTGTCCGGCATTATCAAATAAAGCACATCGCTTGCTGTAAATCCTTCAATATCGGAACCTTTACGTATACGTTCCTTAAGTTCATATGGTACCTTAGTAATCTTACGACCTTTCTTGAGTATTATATCAAAATTCTGTGCCTTCGCTTCATTCAGGTCAAGATAAATGATAAGATAATTGGAATTGGACTGTCTGACTATTTCCTTCAGATAAATATCTTTACTGGAAATAGAGACTTCGGAGGAAGATATGTCATCGCCGTAAAGTAAAACTTGTAATTCCGGATTTTTCATTCCGGCCCACCAGAATGTAGGTGCAACCTTCTTAATTACTGCATACGATTTTGAAGAAAAAGGAAATAATAATGACAATACAGCCATAACGGTTAACAGTGTTTGTTTCATGATATTGATTTTTACATTTAAATATTGTTATATTGCAAAATTAAGATTATTGTGGACATTTTATCACCGACACAATAAAAATATAAATATGTAAAATAGCTATATCATTATTAATAAGCATATTAGGCAGATTATGTTATTCAAAAAATATAAATAAAAACGTATTCAAACATCAGTAAAATAATAGTCATGTTTTTGTACTTATTGATAAAAAAACATATTTTTGTATCAGCTCTAAATTTAATGTCATGAAAAACATATTTATAATACTTATTTATATTCTTATCATACCTACTATATTAAAAGCCAATCCGGAGAATGAAAAGTTGTTGAAAGAACTCGATAAAGTCATTTCAAACAAAAAATATTATCATAATCTGAGAGAAGAGAAGTTGTCCCAATTAAAGGACAGTCTCAAGCGTTCTAATGATATAACTGAAAAATATAACATTAGTGGTGCTCTTTTCTATGAATACTTGCATTATCAGGCAGATTCATCATTATATTATATTAATATGAAGCACAAATACTTTCCGTTACTTAACAATCCGGAACTTGAAGACGAGATACTAATAAACAGAGCTGAAGTATTCGGAGTTATGGGAATGTATAATGAGGCTAAAAATGAACTTGACAAAGTTAATAAAGCCAATATAACCAATAAAGGACTTTTAGGATATTACTATAGAACTCGAAGAGCATACTACGGATGGCTTGCCGATTATACTGCTGACGACAATGCCAGCAAATGTTATTCCTTAAAAACTGAAATTTACAGAGATTCCATTTCACAACTGGGAATAACAGACATTAACTTCAAAATAAATCAAGCCGAAAGAATGATTCATGACGGCGACTATAGGAATGCTATAAAAGCTTTGTTACCGCTGTTGTCTGATTCAATAAACTTAAAACGAAAAGTATATGTGAACTATACTTTATCAGATGCTTATGAGGCTATAGGAGATACATCAAGCCAAATAAAGTATCTTGCAAGTACAGCTATAATGGATATAAAAATGGCTGAACGTGAATATGCTTCGCTACAGAAACTGGCATTACTTATGTACCATCAAGGAAATCTGGACAGAGCTTACAATTATTTGTCATGTTCTATGGAAGATGCGGTAGCTGCCAATGCAAGGCTACGATTTCTTGAAGTAACACAGATATACCCTATTATAGATAATGCATACCAGAAAAAAGAAGCCGAAAAACGAGATGCGACAAGACGACTGCTAATTGGCATAAGCGTATTGGCATTTCTTCTTATCATAGCTACTTTCTACCTTTATTATTGGATGAAAAAACTATCTGTTATGAGAAGAAATCTGTACAAGGCCAACAAGAAACTTGTTGAAGCTAACAGAAATCTTGCTCAAACAGGTAAAATAAAGGAAGTTTATATAGCTAAATATCTGGACCGATGCGTTGTATATCTGGAAAAGCTGGAACAATACAGACGTTCGCTTGAAAAGCTTGCAATGGCATCAAAAATAGACCAACTGTTCAAAACCATAAGATCGGAAGAATTCATACGAGACGAAAGAAAACTGTTCTACGATGAATTTGACCGTTCATTTTTGGATCTTTTCCCAAATTTCGTAGAAGACTTTAACAATCTGCTTACAGATGACAGTAAAATATATCCAAAAAAGGATGAACATCTGAATACAGAACTAAGAATCTTCGCCTTGATAAGACTGGGAGTTACAGATGCAAACCGCATAGCACATTTCCTTGGATACTCACTGGCTACGGTATATAATTACAGAAGCAAAATCAGGAATAAAGCCAAAGGAGACAAAGACAGATTTGAACAGGATGTCATGAACTTATAACCAATAGATATTTCATTAACCTACAGACCAACAAAACAATAAAAAACATAACCATATCATGAAAAAAATACCTGATTTGAGTTTCTGGAAGCTATGGAACATAAGCTTCGGATTTTTTGGCGTACAAATAGCATACGCTTTGCAAAGTGCCAATATCAGTAGAATATTCTCTACATTGGGAGCAGACCCGCACAGTCTGAGTTATTTTTGGATATTGCCACCTCTTGCAGGAATTATCGTACAGCCCATCATTGGTGCTTTAAGCGACAAGACATGGTGCCGTTTCGGACGAAGAATACCATATCTGTTTGTAGGTGCACTCATAGCAGTGCTGGTGATGTGTCTGTTGCCTAATGCCGGAAGTTTTGGTATGTCCGTCTCGGCTGCAATGATTTTTGGGTTATTCTCATTAATGTTACTTGACACATCAATAAACATCGCAATGCAACCATTCAAAATGATGGTTGGTGACATGGTAAACGAAAAGCAGAAAGGACTGGCTTATTCTATACAAAGCTTCCTTTGCAATGCCGGTAGTTTGGCAGGATACTTGTTCCCTTTCATTTTTGCAGCAATAGGTATAAGTAATGTTGCCCCTAAAGGTGTAATTCCTGATTCAGTGATTTATTCGTTCTATATAGGAGCTGCAATACTTATTTTATGCGTGATTTATACTACTATAAAAGTAAAAGAGTATCCTCCACAGTTATACGCCGAATATCATGGAATCAGCAACGACCCTAAAGAAGAGAAATCAAATATTTTCATTCTATTGGCCAAAGCGCCCAAAGCTTTCTGGACTGTCGGACTCGTACAGTTTTTCTGTTGGGCTGCATTCATGTTTATGTGGACATATACAAATGGAACTGTTGCAGCCGGAGTTTTCGATACACCTTCGGTAGAAATAATAAAAGACGGTACAAAACATCTTGTTCTTGACACGCAGTCAATTCAATATCAGAATGCAGGCGACTGGGTGGGAATCTTGTTTGCCGTACAGGCAATAGGTTCTGTTATATGGGCAACAATATTACCTCTGATAAAGAGCCGCAAACTGGCATATTCATTGAGTCTGGTTCTTGGAGGTATAGGATTTATATCAACCATGTTCATAACTAACCAATATGGTCTTTTCGTCTCATTCCTGTTGATAGGTTGTGCATGGGCAGCTATGCTGGCACTTCCTTTTACAATCCTCACCAACTCACTGACAGGAGGACATATGGGAACATATTTGGGATTGTTCAATTGTACAATATGCATCCCTCAAATAGTAGCAGCAGTAGCCGGAGGTTGGATTCTCCGGATGTTCACTACTCCAGGAAGCGTTCCTCCTGAAGTAAACATGCTGGTATTGGCCGGAGTACTTCTTATCTTTGGAGCTTTATTCGTAGGAATAATCAAAGAGAAAGAATAGAAAAAAATTAAAGGCATAAATGAATATCCACTTTCATTTATGCCTTTAATGTATCATTCCTTATTTATTATCAGGAGATTCATCCTGCTGTTGCATATAAAGCATATCCCTGCCCTTTATAAACCGTTGATAGTATGAAAGCAACAATGTGGTGCACGGCAATGCAATAATCATTCCTAACATACCCATCAATGCCCCCCATACAGAAAGAGACAATAATATTATGGCCGGATTCAATCCTGTTATCTTACCCATTATCTTAGGAACCAGATACATATCCTGAATAGCCTGGACAACACAAAATACAACTAACGCCAATCCTAATATTACCCAGAAACTTTCACCGGTATCTGCCGCCTTAAGCAAAGCCAATATGATAGTAGGAACAAAGCCTATGATTTGCAAATATGGCACCATATTCAAAAGCCCAATGAAGAGGCCAAGACCTATCGCCAAAGGAAAATCTATTATCAAAAAACCGATACTGAACAATATCCCGACACAGAACGCAACCAAAGCCTGACCACGGAAATACTTGTTCATACTGTCCTTTATATCATTTATTATTCCAAGTACCATATTTCTATATTTTGCCGGTAACAGAGTCACCCATCCATCGGCGATCTCCTCGTAATCCAGCAATATAAAGAATAGATATAGGACAATAATAAATAAGGTAAATATGGTCAGCACTATATTATATGAAGTTGATAATAATGACCACATTTTAGGCAATACACTTTTTACCGCTCCAATGATATTCTCCGAATTAAGATTTTCTTTCATCCATGCCCAATCGACATTATTATGCAAGAAATCAGTTATATCTTTTGGAATGGAGGTAAACTTACCACCTTCTGAGAAATATACCTCTATCAATGATTTCAGTTTAACACACTCATCAATCATCGGAGGTACAATAAGGAATATTGCACCAGTGACCAAAACAATCAGACTCACCATGACAGCAAAAATAGCCAACGCCCTGTTTCTTATCTTTAGTCTGTTCTGATAAAATTTCACCATAGGATACATAAGATAGGCTATAATCCAAGCTATGAAAAAAGGAAGCAAAACACCGCTGAGCCTATTCAGCATATACAGGACTGCAATAAAAATAGCCACGCCTATAACTCCGCGTATAAAACTATCGAATGTAATTTTCTTCTGCTCGTTCATGATAAATATTTTTGTTTTCTATAATTGCAAAAATACAATTCTTGTTTGTAAAATCTAAAATTAAGTACATAAAATTAGAAATACGTACAATAATATACTTTTTAAAATAAAACATCTGTTAAATATTAACATGAAAATAACGACAAGACCAAAAACTTTCTACCTTTGCTATATTCGATGTCAAAAAAGATAATATGGGTAAACTATATGTAGTTCCTACTCCAGTAGGAAATTTGGAAGATATGACTTTACGAGCCATTCGAGTTCTGAAGGAAGCGGATCTGATTCTTGCCGAAGACACTCGCACATCCGGAATTCTTTTAAAACATTTTGAAATAAAGAATTCCATGCAGTCTCATCACAAATTCAATGAACATCAAACTGTAGAAAATATTGTATCACGCATCAAAGCAGGCGAAACCATTGCCCTTATTTCTGATGCTGGAACACCGGGGATTTCCGATCCCGGTTTCTTGGTTGTGAGAGAATGTGTACGCAACGGAATAGAAGTACAATGTCTTCCAGGTGCAACAGCATTTGTCCCGGCAATTGTTTCGTCAGGATTACCAAATGAACGTTTCTGTTTTGAGGGTTTCCTGCCTCAAAAGAAAGGCAGAATGACCAGACTGAATTCTTTGGTGGACGAAAGCCGTACAATGATTTTCTATGAATCACCATACCGATTGGTGAAAACATTAATGCAATTTGCTGAAATCTTCGGACCAGAGCGTCCCGTATCAGTATGTCGCGAAATATCCAAAATTCACGAAGAAAGCGTACGCGGAACATTGGAAGAAGTGATTAAGCATTTTACAGAAACAGAGCCTCGAGGTGAAATAGTAATAGTGCTGGGAGGAAAAGAAGAACAGAAAAATAACTCTAAAAAATAACTATCATGAAAAAGATTGTATTATTTTCAATGTGCTTTGCCGCATTATTGACATCATGTAACAATTTTGGTCAAAAAAAGGATGCGCTTCAAGCGCAAAACGATTCATTAATGTCCGAGCTGTCTAACCGCAACAATGAGTTGGACGAAATCATGGGAGCATTCAATGAAATACAAGAAGGATTTCGTGAAATAAATGAAGCTGAAAACAGAGTTGACCTAAACGGTAGTGTTATTGAAAACCAGTCAGCTGCCGACAGGATAAAAGATGATATCAAGTTCATCAGCCAAAAACTAAAGGACAATCGTGAAAGAATAGCTGAATTGGAAAAACAGCTGAAAAACAGTAACTATAAAAGTACTCAGCTAAAACGCGCTCTTGAAAACCTGACAGCAGAACTAGCAGCCAAACAGCAACAGATAGAAACATTACAGACAGAACTTGCTTCAAAAAATATCAGAATAGCAGAACTTGACGAAGCTGTTACAGATCTGACTAAAAATGTAGATCAGCTTTCTGCTGAAAACGAAGAAAAGAGCAAAACCGTTGCAGCTCAAGACAAAGCCCTGAACACTGCATGGTACGTATTCGGTACAAAAAGCGAACTTAAAGACCAAAAGATCTTAAAAGGTGGCGACGTACTAAAGAACAACGATTTCAACAAAGAGTATTTCACTGAAATAGACATTCGTAAAGACAAGGTTATCAAGTTATACTCTAAGCGTGCAGAACTGCTTACAAATCATCCTGAAGGCTCATATAAGCTGGAAAAAGATGATAAGGGACAGTACGTACTGGAAATTACAAAACCAAACGATTTCTGGAGTGTTTCAAGATATCTGGTTATTCAGGTAAGATAAATAACCAAATAAGTTTAAATATTCAGGTGTATCTTTTATCGGGTACACCTTTTTTTGTACAAAAAACAGGAGCTTGTTATCAAAAAACGCATAATCCAATATAAAATTCAATATAGCGTACATAAAGAAAAAGCTCTATAAGTCGCTGACTTACAGAACTTTAACCCAGTACTCGGAGCGGGATTACTAAATATAGAACACAATAAAATAAGCTAAAATATAATTCTATTAATTTTCAGATAGTTACATATCACAACCTTTGCTTAAAATTGCATGAAATTTTATTAGATTGAAATTATCACGCCAAAAACACGCCAAAAATTTGGATTTGGCGTGATAGCTTTTTATATTTGTAGTGCGTTTTAAATTAATATCATCATGGCAACAATAGAATTAAGACTGTCGCCTAAGATTCAGAAAGAGACAGGTCGCAGTGAAATACTCATCCGGCTATTTCAAGGTAGTAAATTAAATCTTCGTGCCAAAAGCGGAATTTATGTATCTGCTGAACATTTTGAATATTTCATTGACAGGAGAAAAACAGAGCTGGCCGGTGTTCGTGTTCCAGAGAAAGCAATTACGGCAACGATGGCAGATGCTGTAAAAAAGAACTATATTCTTTTTGAAAGGGGCGATGTTTACGTTAGAAACAGAATAGATTCCGAAGATAAAATTTTCCATGATGCGGCAAAAGCAAAGATTGATGAACTTAAAAGAGTTATAACAGAAAGCTATGAAGCGGCAGATAAAAACACTGTTTCAAGTAACTGGTTAGGAATGATTGTTGATAAATTCCATCATCCGGAAAAATATCTACCAAAGGAAGAACAGGGAAAAAGAAAATCATTCTTTGAGCAAATGACCGATTTTAGGGATAATGCAAAAAAGAAAGTAAACGGTAAACGTGAGGGGGAAAAATCAGATGTCTGGAAGAAAAATTTTGATGTACTTATTCGTGCGCTCCGCAGATATGAAATGTTTGTTCGTCTGTCTGATACTGGAAAGAGAAATTACACTCTTGACATTGACACAATAAACAGTGAAACATTAAGCGACATGGAAAGTTATCTGAGGAATGAACACACATTACTGGAGGAATACCCGAGTATCTTCAAACAGATACCAGCCTCCACAGACAGCAGAAGAAGCCCGAAACCTCAGCCACGAGGGAATAATACCATTTGTGCCCTATTCAATAAGCTGAAAGCGTTTTTTAACTGGATGAATGAAAAAGGAATCACAAGCAACAACCCATTTACAGGATATGAGGGTGTTGTTTCTGAAAAATACGGCACGCCTTATTACATCACTTTGGATGAACGCAACCAGATAGCAGATTTTGATTTGTCCGATTTCCCACATTTGGAAATACAGAGAGATATTTTTATATTTCAATGCTGCATCGGCTGCAGAGTGTCCGATTTAATGAGACTTACAGATAATAACGTGATAGATGAAGCCGTTGAATATATTCCAAGCAAGACCAAAGGAGAAAGACAAAATGTAGTTCGTGTTCCACTAAACGCAAGAGCAACCAGTCTTATGAAGAAGTACAAAGGCATTGACAGAAAAGGTCGTTTGTTCCCGTTTATTGCCGCACAAAATTATAATGACGCAATCAAAGAGATATTCAAACTTTGTGGTATAACACGACAGGTAACAGTTATCAACAGTGTTACAGGTGAAGAGGAACAACGCCCGATTAACGAAGTAGCGAGCAGCCACATGGCGAGGCGTACATTTGTCGGCAATCTTTATAAAAAAGTGAAAGACCCGAACCTTATAGCTTCAATGTCTGGTCATGCGGAGGGCAGTAAGGCTTTCAACAGATACCGGGAAATTGACGATGAGTTGAAAAAGGAAGTTGTTTCTCTTATTGACTGAACTATACCAATATAATATTTTTTTCAAGACTGCAAATAAAATGCAGTCTTTTTTATGCCTAATATGGAACAAATAACAAACAATAGGGAAAATGTTTGTTCATAATATGAGAAACAATATATTACAACTCATTGAATAACTAACTTTGCAATACACCAAGACGGAGCGGTGACGAGCACATAATTAACGAGAGGGGTCGGTCTCACGACAACTACAAGCTCGTAAACGAAAGAAGTTTAAGTGTGCCAGACAGCAAGACCGAGAGAGAATAAGGTACTGGAGCTGTTAAGAATAAAAATGAATATTAAACAAATTATCGAAAGTGGCGCAAACGTACAATTAATAGTAAATGCCGTTGACCTTAGAGAAGCATTCCTGTCGTTGATGCAAGAAGTTAATCTAACAGAAAATAAGAAAGAAGAAACTTATCTTACCGCATCTGAAGTTTGCAGCAGATTGAAAATTGACAAAACAACTTTGTGGCGTTGGAATAGAGACGGTTATTTAAAGAAAGTAAAAGTCGGGAATAAACCTTATTACAGACAATCCGACATCGATAAACTACGGGAGGGCTGACTATGGAAGAAAGGAAAAAGGCGACCGGAGCCGCCCATCTCAATCGGAACTACGACAAAGATACAAACATTCTACATCAAGGACAAATAGTTTACCGTTCTTTTTTGAAGAAACCCAAAACAATGTTATCCGTGGCGATGGAAACCGGGATATTTCGTGCTAACATTTGCAGATATGTAGCAGAGATGGAGGGGAAAGGCTTAATTAAGTTGATTTACAGAGCTGAAGACCCAATAACCCAACGTGTAGCGGGATATTATTCAACCAATAAAGAATACTTCAAGGAGACGAAAAAATGAGAGATACATTTATTTTTTACCGTTCATTTAAAGAAAGTATGAGCGATTTGTCAGACAAAGACAAATTAATCATGTACGAGGCCATATCAGATTACAGTCTGGATTTAAAAGAACCTAAGCTTACAGGATTCCCAAAAGCTTTATTTTCTCTTATTCGTCCGATATTAGATGCTAATATCCAACGATGGAAAAACGGTCGTAAAGGTGGTGCTCCTATTGGAAACCTAAACGCAAAAAAACAACCGAAAAACAACCGAAAAACAACCTAATAAGGATAAGGATGTAAATAAGGATAAGGAATATAACATTAAAAATGTAAATATAGAAGATAAATCTTCTAATAATGGTGCGGACAAATCTACAAGATTTGTTCCTCCCACTCTCACAGAAGTACAAGATTATATTCAGAAAAACAGTTATTCGGTTGATGCCTCAACCTTTATAGACTTTTACACCTCAAAAGGATGGATGGTTGGTTCGAACAAGATGAAAGACTGGAAAGCTGCTGTAAGAACATGGCAACGGAAACAGAAAAGTAGTGGAAATTCCTCTGATATCGGTGTTGTGCTAAAAGATAATTCTATTGACAAATACAAAGACAAAGGCTGGTAAAAGGTATGGAAATAGAAACAATATACGGTCAGATTATCGCAAAGGCTAACCATTATCAAGCTGTACCAGGAAAGTTTGGTACAAAGCGGATTATAAAGGATGAGAAGATAAGAACGTATGAACGTTCTTTTGCCCAACAATGCAAGATGTACCGAAATAGGGGCATTTCAAGCCGTTTCCGTTTGTTTGTGCGTGTGTTTCACAGTTCAGTACGTTTCGACCTTGATAATAGCTTAAAAACGCTTCTGGACTGTTTGCAGATGGTAGGAGCCATAACAGATGATAAACTATGTTTCCAGATTGAAGCAGAAAAGAAAATAGACAGATACTCCCCCCGGATAGAGTTTGCTATTCTGGAGGTGAACGAGCAGAAACAATTATTTACTAACATTTAAATTTTTGATGTATGAGAAAAGATTTATTACACGCCATCGCAAATCTGGCAAGTACACAGGGTTACAAGAAAGCTAAAGAAGCTATCGAAAAATGGGATAAGGAAACAGATGTGGATAGATATTGGGCCATGCGTATTGCCAACATTGCAGCAGATGAAAAATTGGGCCTTCAAGTTGCAAGACATGCTATTGATAACCCTGATCAATGGGATAACAGAACTGAATCCGAAAAGATGGCTGATGCGATTTTGGGATATAACGCCCACTTTGACCCGGACTTTGATAATTCAGAGAAACAGTATTTTGTTGGGGGATTGCTGGAGGTCAAAGGCGCACCCGGTTCTTACCAGTTAGCAGAAACCCCACAGGAAGAAATAAACTCATTCGCCGCTATGATAAATGCGGACACGAAAGCCATTTTGAAACATCCCGACATGGAGCCACAGGCAGCAATGGAACGTGAAGCGTTCATGAGAAAATAAAGTGCGACATTCAATCCGGGCAGGTTTGCCACGACGGAGAATCTGCCCGGTTCAAAAGAACTCAAAAATAAAAACAGTGAATCAAGACGGAATGTCATTCAGCGTTTCCGATGGAAAGTTGAAAATTAAATATAAGGATGCGGAAATCATTCTAACAGAAGAAAATACAGATGTATTAAGAGAAATCCTGTATGATAATTATCGCTATAAAAAGGGAATCTGGAAGAAAAAAGAAAAAAAAGTGCTCAAAGCTATAGCAAAACATCAGGGTAAGGAAGCACCTGATAAAGAAACAGAACAGTATTATAAATCGCTTCAGGAGATGATTGGAAACACGGATGATATAGATTTGAAAATTCCAGAAGTGGATTTAAACTTTACAGATTTGCCGGAAGGCTTCCTTGACAGCGACATCTTTCAAATTAAATGAGTTAAATTAAGTCTCAGCGCACGCACACACGCGCGCAAAGAATTGTTTATTTTGTATATTTGTGTATGACGTGAGTATTAATGAGGGGGTCTGCAAAACAAAGACTCCCCTAATGATGTCTATTTGACGGACACCATGTAAGGGGATTACTGTTTTGGGAACTCCCTCAAATTGTGTCAGACAGATTTACATCATATCGAAGTAAGAAATATTACTTCTCGCTCCAGACCTGACCGTAATAATGTTACGGGGGTAAACTCAAAATTGCGTTGAGTCCCACGAGGTGTAAAATACCACATTTATCAAAACCGTAGAATCTACGCATTTAAACCGGCAGGAATTGGCCTAATATGGTTTTAGGGCGTATAAATCAGCTTATAAGCCTTTTTCTATCTCATGCCAGAGAGCTGTCATTTCTTTTGTAGGGGCCTCATCTTTACATAAAAATTCAAAATCTTTTCTTTGGTATGGGGTGTGTTCAAAGCATATCAAGTCAAGGAGGTAGTTTTTAGCCTCTACAGGGCGCAAATAACATAGTTTCCTATATTCTCTATGTTGTTGGTCTGAAAGTGGCTGAAAAAGACTTATTTCTTTATATGAGAAAACAGCCTCATACGCTCCATACCCGGAATAAAAGACATGGAGTGTAAAAGGCTTGTTTGTTTCAAGGATGGTTTGAGGTTTCTTTCTCATTTTTTTATTTTCGATGTATCTCGATAACCTTACCTAAATGAAAAGCTATTTGCCAAAAAGCATATAAATCAGCACGTATCATATTAGGTATGAATCTAAATCCGTCAACTTCTACTAAAGCTGTATCACGTTCCTTTGCATAACCAACGGCAATATACAGGTATTTATAAGGCTTAGGCACAAACGGAAAATTTCCGTTGTTATAATCGTCAATGAAATATTCTTTATTTGGTTGGGTTACATTTGGATTAAGAACATATTTGCCGTTTCCATCTTTGAGCAAATAACGATTAGCGGTAATACCCTCTTTTATTTCTCTATACTCTTCTTTCTTTGTGCCTGCTATTATCTGGTCGAAATAAACTTGTTTTATAGGCAAGTAAAGAGTATTCTCTTTAGTAGGTGTTTCCATAATTATTCTATTTTAAGATTTATATCCTTTCCACAATGGGGGCAAGTGAGAGAAAGGGTGTCTTTCTTTGGTTGCTCAAATAATTCCGTTACCGGGCATCCTATAGCATCAGCAATCCTTAAAAGTACCTCTGTTGATGGATTACCATTAATATGCGTACTAAGTGTAACACGTGATATATTCATTTTCTCTGCTACTTCATTCACAGATGTACCGTAACGCTTCATAGCTTCTTTAATCATTAATCTATCTATCATAATCCTATCGTTTTAAGTTTATGCAAATTTACATAGTTTATCGTCATGTAAAACGATTGGCTTACTAAATAATGTTAAATGTAATATGATAATAATTCTTTTATTTGTTTATGTAAAATGATTGCCTTACATTTGTATCATCAAAGTTAAACAATAAAGGACAAACGATATGGCAGCAATAAATGAAACAATAGCAAATGCGATTTACAACGCAATAGACAGCAACAACGGTACATTCTCTGTTGAGGTAGAAGTAAACAATGCTTTGGTAGTTGTTGATGGCAGCTTTGAGATTGACGGTTATTGCGAAGATGATTATTTCAACGGTACAGGCGCATGGGTAACTACTTACGTTTCTGTTTGCATTGACAGCGTAGAAGCCTATGATGAGGACGGCAACGAAGTAGATGTAGATTGCGACCTTACAGAGATTGAAAGAAGCGTTGAAAGACTGGCAGCATAATATTAATGACTAAAGATATACGATTATGGCAACAGAATTTAAAAACAGAATGAGAGAAGTAATGCGTCTGGCGTGGCAAATGGTTAAGAAGAACGGTTATTCAATGAGTGAGGCTCTTAAATGCGCCTGGCTGAATATGAAGCTGAAAGCGTCAATGAAAGAACGTATTGTAAAGTTCTACTTTCAGAAAGTGGACGGTTCTATACGTGAAGCATACGGCACACTGAAAGAATCATTATTGCCGCCAATAAAAGGCACAGAAAGCCGTAAAAAGAGCGATACCTTACAAGTGTACTTCGACACAGAGAAAAACGAATACAGATCGTTTAAAGTGGCAAATTTGATAAAGATAGGATGATTATTAACCCGGTGTGGGTACTTTCAAAGTACCCCCTACCACAAAGATAAAAGAAATGAGAACAGGAAGAAGAATAAAAGTATATCCAAATTTGGGAGTAGTAACAAAAGTACAACGGCAATTATTAGCCAGTGAACAAGAAAGAAACAAGCTTAAGAAACTGTATATTGATGAGGCTACAGAACATTACAAAGCAGAAAGACGCTTAAAAATAGAAATTCAACGTACTGCCTTTTATTGTGATTGTGTCGAGGCTCTTAATTTGATTCTTATTGATGCTAAGAGCCTCAGCAAAGAAGAAATAGAGGCCAAACTAAATGAATACAGAGAGTTTAAACAGAAAGCCTATCAAACCTTTGTTGAAAGAAAAGATGAACTAAACAAAATAGAACTATCTGTTTGTGGTAAATATAAAGTTCTCCATGCTGATGAAAAAGAAGCACTACAAAAAGATCTGGCACAGACAAGAACGCTGCTTGAAAAAGAAAAAGCTTTTTCCTGTTATCTGTATGATTGCAAGGATTTATTAATAACAAGCCTGTATGATGTAAACAATGAGTGTCCTCAGATAAACAATATCATTGAAAAGTTTATGCAATTTGATAAATCAGCCAATAAACGGTTTGAAGAAAAGATAAAGACCTTATCAAAAGAACAATAACAATGAAACATAAATTTTATATCATGCTGCTGATAGTAGGATTCTTGCTACTGGCAGCGACTGAAAGCGAAACAGGGATAAGTAATATTATGGGTACAGGTCTATGTATTATCTCCGGAATGAAATTAGATTTTTTTGAAGAAATTCAATAAGAAGCACTATCTTTGTACCAGAATGCCATAACGGTATTTTAAAACGCAAATTAAGGTTGTTTGCCAGGTGTGGCAAGCAGCCTTTTTTATTACGATAACAACGCCAAAACTACACGCCAAAAAACTATCACGCCAAAATCACGCCAAAAATAGACAAAAGAAAAACGCCAACTACTCATTTCCAAGCAATTAGCGTTTATACCTGTACTCGAAGCGGGACTTGAACCCGCACAGCTGCAATAGCCAAGGGATTTTAAGTCCCTCGTGTCTACCGATTCCACCATTCGAGCATCCTTTCAAAGAAAGAGCGGAAAACGAGACTCGAACTCGCGACCCTAACCTTGGCAAGGTTATGCTCTACCAACTGAGCTATTTCCGCGTTAACGGGTGCAAATGTATGGAGTTTTTGTATAACTTCCAAACATTTCGCCCGTTTTTATTAAAAAAAATATCCGTTTTAATATATTCAAAAGCCTTTTGACATAGCTTCAGGGTATATTTGCAAAACATTTTAAAAGTCTTTGCAAAGCATTTGCAAGTTTCAATGTTATCTTCCAAGAAGGGCCTTTTCAGCATTTTCAACCACAGCAAAATCAAAACCTGACACAACTTTATCCATCAGTTCTGTGATGCGGTCGTTACACAGGTTACCGATACTTCCCTCATGAGTGTGATGAACCTGTTTATTATGTGTAAACTTTCCTGCTTCAATATCAAGTCCAACCTTCTTGTATGCATCGCGGAATGGCATTCCTTCTGTTGCAAGGCGATTCACTTCCTCAACACTGAAAATGTACAGATACTTGTCATCGTCAAGAATATGTTCGTTCACATAAATCTTGTCCATAATGTATGTAGCCATCTGCAGGCAGTCCTTGAGTTCGGAGAAAGCAGGCAGGAACACTTCCTTTATTATCTGCAAGTCGCGGAAATATCCCGAAGGCAGATTATTCATTATCATCATTATCTGCTGAGGGAGCGCCTGTATCTTATTACATTTTGCACGAGTAAGTTCGAACACATCAGGATTCTTCTTATGCGGCATGATACTTGAACCTGTGGTACATTCATCCGGAAGTTTCACGAAACCGAAATTCTGACTGCTGAACATACAAGCATCGAAAGCCATCTTAGATAATGTTCCGGCTATAGACGCAAGAGCAAAAGCTACGTTACGTTCCATTTTTCCACGTCCCATCTGTGCGTAAACAACGTTATAGTTCATTGAGTCAAATCCTAACAGACGTGTAGTCATCTCTCTGTTCAGAGGGAAAGAAGAGCCATAACCGGCAGCAGAGCCTAACGGATTGCGGTTACACATCTTGTATGCAGCCTGAAGAAACATCATGTCGTCAACAAGACTTTCGGCGTATGCTCCAAACCAAAGACCGAACGACGACGGCATGGCTATCTGCAAATGTGTATATCCGGGCATCAATACATCCTTATACTTATTACTTTGGGAAATAAGGACTTTGAACAAATCTTCTACAGCCTCAGCAATTTCTTTTATTTGTGCGCGTGTAAATAATTTCAAATCGACAAGAACCTGATCATTTCTTGAACGTCCGCTGTGAATTTTCTTACCGACATCTCCAAGTTTCCTTGTCAGCATAAGTTCTACCTGAGAATGTACATCCTCAATGCCATCTTCTATCACGAAGTCACCTTTCTCAGCAGAAGCATATATGTTTTTAAGTTCTTCAAGCAACACTTTCAGTTCGTCAGACTTCAAAAGTCCGATACTCTCGAGCATAGTTATATGAGCCATTGAACCCAGTACATCATGCTTTGCAAGGTAGAGGTCCATCTCACGGTCTCGTCCCACAGTAAAACGGTCTATCTCCTCGTTTACCTGAACATTTTTTTCCCAAAGTTTCTGAGCCATATTCCTGTTTGATTTATAGTTCTAAAATAAAAAGAGATTAATAAGGTATAGCCGAAAGCATGTCAGCCAGTTTCTCCACTCCTTCCTGAAGCGGCTTTGAAACCATAGCCTTCATAAACATGTTTACTTCGGCACGTATTGTAACCTTCATTTTCGACTGATCGTCAGACACCGGAAGCATCTGTATCCACAAGTTCATAGGTACAGGCGATTTGTCACCTTCAAACTTGATACACTTCATCGGTTCGCGTTCGATTATTCTAAGTGTCAGACTTATACCCTGCACCTTCAGAGTAATCGAATCCTGGTCGAACGTCATATCCTCCAGCTTGCCCTCAAGTTTATCTTTTACAGCATCAAGGCGCTGGCGTACAGACTCCAGATTATTCAAGTCCGACAGTTTGTTATAAACTCGTTCCTGACTGTAAGGAACATATTTCACAGTACTTTCGTATTGTAATGTTGCCATATATTATTACGATAACAAAAAACACGGATTTTACCGAATGACACGATTCGCTATCAGGAACCGTGAGACCAGTAGAATCCGTGTCTTCAATTATAAATTAATATTCATTATTTTCCTGTCCAGTGTGCAGGATCTTCTCTCCATGCCTGAAGTACAGGAATATCTTCTTCGTCGATGTAGTTAGTCTTTAATGCAGCATCAAGCACAGCATTGTAGTTTGTCAAAGTAAAAAGTTCTACTTTTGCATTGAGGAATGCCTTTACAGACACATCGAAACCATAAGTGAATGAAGCTACCATACCGATAACCTCGCAACCGTCACGACGGATAGCCTCAACAGCTTTCAAGCTGCTACCGCCTGTAGAAATCAAGTCTTCTACAACTACCACCTTCATACCCGGACGCAATTCACCTTCGATAAGATTTTCCAATCCATGGTCTTTTGGGCTTGAGCGAACATATACGAATGGCAAGTTGAGTTCTTCTGCAACCAATGCACCCTGAGCGATAGCTCCTGTAGCCACACCGGCAATAGCGTCAACCTGACCGAATTTTTCAAGAATAACACGACAAAGTTCCAACTTCACGAAGTTACGAAGTGCAGGGTAAGACAAAGTCTTACGGTTGTCGCAATAAATAGGAGATTTCCAACCTGAAGCCCAAGTGAAAGGGTTAGCCGGCTGAATTTTAATAGCTTTTACTTTCAGCAATTTCTCTGCGAATAATTTTTCCAAAGCTTTCATAATTTTACTAATATCTGATAAACATTTGTGCAAAAGTAGAGAAATACATCGGTATTTGAAAATTTATATGTATTAATTTTGCTAAAAACCGACATAAAGCATCATATATTATGATTTTGTCCACGCCAATGTTACAACACTGATTTTTACGAAATCTATCTTTTTCAGCGCATCAAGACAGGCAGAGATTGTAGCGCCTGTAGTAAGCACATCGTCTATCAGAAGTATATGCCTGCCACTTAATGAATAAGCCTTTTCGGTAACTTCAAACAATCCTTCGGCATTTCCCCACCTTTCAAAAGCTGATTTATGAGTTTGTGTGGCATTATTGTGGGTCCTTATCAAAGCATCCGTAACTACAGGAATCGAAGTTATATCAGAAATACCTCTTGCCAACAATTCCGACTGGTTATAACCTCTGGTTCTCAATCTGTTTTTATGCAACGGAACTGGTAAAATAAAATCTATTCCATCAAAAAATCCAGAATCCAGCAATTCAGTCCCCATAATACATCCCATCTGTCGGCATAATCTCTTCCTTCCATGATATTTCATTCCATGAAGTATATTTGCTACACTGCCTCCTTTTGCGTAATAATACAATGCTGTGGCACGTTCTATAGGAAATATTCCCCAGAAATATCGTTCCATCTCATTCCCTGGAGTATTCAGTAATCCGGTTTTTGGCAGTGATACCATACATGAAATACACAAGCTCTCTTCCTGTGATGAAAGAAGTTTTCCACAACATACACAGGTGCGTGGAAAAAAGAAATCACGTATGTCACCAAGAATATTCATTAATCGAAATCACCTTTTACAAATCTCAATATCTCCTGCATAGCAAATCCCCTACCAGCAGCAAAGCGGATAAGTTTGGCATTGCGCTCATAATCTGTCTCCGCCTTGATACTTTTAAGTTTCTGTTTCAAAAGACTTTGAAGGATGGAGTTATACTCATCTTCATCTATATCTTCCATACCTGCGTTTATCTCTTCCGATGTCAAACCTTTCATACGCAATGATTGGGCAATCTTTACCCTGCCCCATTGGTTGAAACGATATTTGTCGCGTACGTATGCACTGCAAAACCTTATTGTGTCAAGATACTTTTCCTTGAACAGATGAGCCATAACCGCAGCCACTGTTTCCGGACTTGCCCCCCAGCCTTTAAGTTTTGCCTCAACATCCGACGGACACCTCTCCACCGCCGAGCAATAAGCCTCAGCCTTGTTCAATATTTCTTTTTCCGTATATTCTTTCATGGTCTCAAAGCCTTAATCATCCTGTCATTACTAGACAAGTCTTTCCTCAATTCAATATTCTTATATCCCATCGAAGCCAGCATCTCTACTGTCTCACTACCGTATGCCCTGTTTATCTCAAAATATATCAACCCTCCGTCATTCAATATATCCAGCCCTATCTCAGCTATACGTCTGTAGAAACGCAATGGATCGTCGTCAGGAACAAAAAGTGCCAGATCCGGTTCCCATTCCAGAACATTTCTCTCCATATCCTTCTTTTCACTTTCCGTAATATAAGGAGGATTGCTTACAAGAATGTCAACCTTTATATTGGGAATATCAGTTCCAAGCACATCTACACGACTGAAAGCCACATCCGCCTTATTAATACGTGCATTTTCAGACGCTACGGACAATGCCTCTTCCGAAATATCCCATGCCGACACTACAGGCGAATCCATCATCAAAGCCAACGAAACAGGGATACATCCGCTTCCGGTACCGATGTCAAGGACATGTGCACCTTCACGTTTGTTGTCCTTCACTATCCAGTCTATCAATTCCGCAGTCTCAGGTCGTGGAATAAGAACTGCAGGCGTCACCTTAAAGCGATAGCCGCAAAACCATGTTTCACCGATAATATATTGCAAGGGTTCGTACGACTTCAGGCGCGCCAGAATATCATTTACCTCCGAAAGTTTTTCTGACGAAAAATTCATATCTTTGCCTGCATATAAGTCAAGAACCGACAGCCGGAATTTCTCTGTCAGTATATATTTTGCCATGGCAGCAGCCTCAGCATCCGGATAGAAGCCGGAAAGTTCTTGTCGTATATAAGTATATATTGGATGCATAATGTGCAAAAGTAAGAAAAAAGCTCAAGAATATGACTACAGATGAGAAATATATCCGCAGATGTATAGAACTTGCATCAAACGGACTGTGCAATGCAGCTCCCAATCCGATGGTTGGAGCGGTAATAGTTCATAACGGTAAGATTATCGGCGAAGGCTATCATGCCAGATGCGGTGAAGGTCATGCCGAAGTCAATGCCATACGTTCCGTAAAAGATGAAAGCCTGCTCAAGGAATCAACCATATACGTAAGCCTGGAACCATGTTCGCACTATGGGAAGACACCTCCATGCGCCGACCTTATCATCAGCAAGGGTATTCCACGTGTTGTGGTAGGCTGTATAGACCCTTTCTCGCAAGTGTCAGGGAGAGGAATTCGTAAACTGCGCGATGCCGGTATTGATGTTACCGTAGGAGTGCTGGAAGACGAATGCAAAAACCTTATCAGGCGGTTCGTGACATTCAACACACAAAAGCGTCCGTATATTACCCTGAAATGGGCTGAATCGGCAGACGGGTTTATCGACACAAACCGTGAAAACGGCTCACCTGTAGTATTATCAACCCCAATCACATCGATGTACGTACACAAGCAAAGAGCAGAACACAAGGCTATACTCGTAGGCAGAAAAACGGCTCTTCTTGACAATCCTTCACTGACCACACGCAATTGGTATGGAGCCAATCCATTAAGATTAGTCATAGACCGTACCCTCTCTCTGCCTTCCAATCTCAAACTGTTCGACCACACTACACCGACGCTTGTATTCACCGAAAAGGAAAAAGCCGTAGAGGAAAACCTGGAATACATAACATTGGATTTCTCTAAGGACATATTACCACAAATCCTTACCGTCCTTTACGAAAGAAAGATACAGTCTCTACTTGTAGAGGGGGGCACTACCCTGCTCCAGTCATTCATAGATACAGAATTGTGGGATGAGACATTTGTTGAACATTCAGCAAAAGTATTGGGAGAAGGAGTGAAATCTCCTGTAATACATAAAGGGTCAGTGATGGAAACAGAAATGCGCGACGGGGTTTGTGTCAGTTATTATATAACCAAGTGCAATAAAAACTGATGTTCATATCCCGTTCAGTGAACGTTCACTAAACGGGGTATGAACGAACAATGAACAAGAAATAGTGCTTGATCTCTTGACTATACCAAATCCTTTGCATTATAAACTATTTTTTCTATTTTTGCAATAACTCTTCATTAAGATACAAGATGAAACTTCGTTTACAGAATATTCTAAAAGTCGAAAGTGCCAACATAGAGCTTGGCGGACTTACAGTAATAACCGGTGAGAATGATTCAGGTAAAAGTTCTATCGGCAAGATTCTGTTTTCTATTCTCAAAGCAACAAACAATGCAAAACAGGTTGATAAACTTGAAACACTTCAGTTTATAAACTCCAATCTATTATCTATTAAAAGATTATTTGGTCGCTTTAACAATTACGATGTTCTAAAAGACATTAAATCAATAAGCATTGATTTAATAGAGAAAAATATTTCTGTAGAAAAATTGACTGAAACTATCAAAGACGCTTCAAAAAAATATTCATTCACAAGCAGACAAGCAGCCATAATAAATAAAAAGCTAACACAGACTCAGCAGAGTCTTTCAGAATTAGATAATCCGGAATTAGCCATAAGGAGAGAATTAGATATTATATTGAGAAGTGAATTCATGGAGCCGTTAAACTCATACGGAACCAAATACTCAAGCATTAATTTTCACGACGATACGACCGACACCTATGGTAGCGATATAAGTTTCAACTTTGAAGATGGAAAAATTTCAAACATAAAGCTGTCAGGAGAGTCCTCAATAGAAGATATAACATACGTGGAATCCCCGGTATATCTGCATATTCTCGACACATTGCGTATGTCGAGTTCCGTCCCCACAAAATCATTCCGTGGAATGTCCGGCTCCTTACAGAAAGGCAATATCCCATACCATTTGGGTGATATGGCAGAAAAGATACTGAGTACAACAGAAGATTTATTAGGATTATTTCAGTCAACAGGCTACCAGCAACAATTAAATGAAATAAAAGAGCTGATAGAAGGAGATTTTACCGTTGACAAGAAATCAAGGCAGTTACATTTCCGTAGAAACGGTATTTCCATTCCTGCGGTAAGCGTGGCATCCGGCATAAAATCATTTGGTGTCCTTCTTCGCCTTTTGCAGACCGACAGTATTTCCACCTCAAAGATGCTTGTGCTGGATGAACCTGAAATACATTTGCATCCTGAATGGCAAATAAACTTCTGTAAATTCATTGTAGAATTAGTATCCGAAGGTATTCCTATAGTTGTCAGTTCACACAGTCCGTACTTCATTCAGGGACTAAGATATTTTGCTGCCGCCAAAGGGATAGAAAAAGAAGTGACATATTATATGGCTGAACAGAATACCGACACCGGTCTCTCCACCTTCAATGACGTAACCAACGATCTGAATAAGGTATTCACACTGCTGGCTGCGCCACTTCGCGAAATAATGAATGTTGATGCAGCAAGAAATACCTTAAAATGACACCATCCGAAATATATGACAAAATAAAACGATACACAGAAGGTTGCGAAACTATTATTTGCAACCTTCACAGTGCATGTTCGCCCACTAAAGGCAAAACATATATGTGTACATCGCAAAGTTCAAAAACTCCGGTAATTGATTTCGATACAGTTAAGACCGAAGCAGACAAAGTGTTAAATATAGAATCCAGAAATTCAGTCGATGCATTAACAAAATCTCCTTCCGGCAATTACCTATGCCTTGTGGAACTAAAAAGCTGGGATCTGGTTCTTTCATACAATGGTACTGAGAAGGCCATTCGTAAGCAAGCCAAGAAATACGAATCAAACTTACCTCTAAAACTGACAGACAGCATATCTATCTGCAAACAGATATGCAAAGACAATTCGGCACTCGATAATTGCCATATTATATTCATTCTCTTGTCAGATATTTCTGTTGAAGAAGACGGTCTGTCCGATATTAATTCCAACCTTACAGCATTGGCTGGCTCTTCATCCAATCTTAATATGCTATGCAATCAGTTGTCAGCTGATATCATGAACGGTATTCCAAACGTTGAAACACGATATTGGGAATGCAGGGAGTTTGACGAAAAGTTGGAGGTATTGTAAAAAAACTTTTTACTACCACATGATATCCTTGAAATTTTTAACCATGTGATTTGTCCAAAAATACTCAACGATAACTTTATATAATCAATTATATCAGTCAACTTTAATAAAAGTTGCATATAAAAACTCGAATACCTTCCAGAGTACGCAGTTCTACGGAAAGCATGGAAGATTAGATCATGTACGAAGGTAATAATTTCAACTTTTAATAACATCTCTTTTCCCACGTATAACAATATTTAAGTTTATTGTATTTCAACATATTTCAAATTGTAAATGTCTTTTTCATCTAAAACCATTTTATAAAAATTGGGTAATTTAGTTCGTCGCTGAATAAATATATTCTTAATGGTGTCAATAACATTATTTGTACATCTATATCCCAAAAAAATAGAATCAATTTCAGACTCTTCATCTAAAGGTATTCCGTAAAACATTTCTGTCTTATTAGGATTATAGACAATAAGACGAACCTCTTTTTCGTATTTCCAATCCCGTTTCTTTGTAGCAAAAGCTAAATTAGAATCAATAGATGGTATTAATATACTTATCTTTTTATTTGTATAAGAGATTTTTTTTAAATACATATGCTCATACTTATCGTTTTCCTCTTGTCGTATAAAATGGTTAGATAATTTATACTTAACACAAAAACCAGTATGTTCTCCTGCATAATGAGACCACATTAAAATATTCTGAGTTGGAGAATTTCCATATCCTAAACAAAAAGACCTAATTCGATAAGAATTAAATGAATTACACATCGGTTTTATATGTTTTTTTTCATTGCATTGACCTGCAAGAATATTTTCATCCCCCCATAAATTTATGATACTATCAAATGGATCATTCATTTTAGTTGTTGGACTTACTGTTATTGTATTATTTATTAAATCCGATAATGAATACTCATTAAATCTTCTAAAAGAAAAAACTGTCACTTTTTTTTGTGTATCAAATTCGGATTTAAAAAAAGAATTATAATAGTTTGCTATCTGATAATATTTTAGAGAAGAGTTCTCATTGTCAATTTTTGCATATATCTCTCCAGCACATGAATATACTTTTGATATTTGTTCTTTTATAGGACCTAATGTTACAATATTCAATTTGGTTCCATCAGAATCAGGGATATATAAATATTCCCCATTACCATCTATTTTTAATATAGAATAATTTATTACTTTCGTAAGTTGAATAGCTTTATCTATATAACATTTGGCCTTTTCCATTTGATTTTTACAATTCATATAATGAGCACGATAGAAATAGAATCTAAAATCGTAGCAATTCAAACCTTCTATTTGACTCTGAAACTCAATATATTTATTGACTCTTTCTTCATTTGAACATTTGTCGCAAGTTATATAAGTATTAAGTGCTTTTGCGAATTTTACAAGATCAGTCATATTTACAAATATTATTATAAGAACACAAAGTTATAAATATCAACTTTATTATCCATATCAAAAATAAGTTTCGTTGATTATATTTAATATCTACTTCCTAACACTATATTGAGAAGTTTTTACTTTTATATTTTAAATATCAAAAACTTTTCTCTACATATTGTATTTCTTCATCAGTCAATCCATATATTGAATACACTATATCATCTATCTTACTCTCCAATTTTGATATATCATGGTTTGCATCAATTTTCTTTAAATCTATGATTATGTCTATTATTTCCACAATAGAATTCTGAATATCAACTGTAGCTTTCTTAATAGGAATTTCAGATAATGGTTTCTGATATAATTCCAATGTTTCTCCTTTACGTTTTCCTTTATAATAAAGCCACACATAATATAATTTAGAATTAAGGAGTCCTAATATATATTTAATATGATATTCCTTATTGGGATTAGTTATATAATATACATCAGCACTTGCGAACCAATCACATTCGTTATATCCAAAAGTATTACTTTTACTTCTTTGAGGACAAACTATCTTAGGTCCTAAAAAGATATTAGGATGTGCTGTTCCACGTCTCAATTGAAACCAACAATCTTTCTTTTCATTATTAATTTCTCGTATTTTAATCAAAATGGGCTTATACAATGATAAGCATGATTTAATAATCTGTTGTTCTTTTAATTGAGTTTGAAGTGAAGAGAATATTATTTTCTTTGTAGTTTCTTCATTTGTGCTATAACGATTTATATCTGAATTTTTATAAAATGCTTTTAAGAAAAGAGAATCCTCTACTCTTTGAATTTTATCTCTATCACGAGAATAATTGGAATCCAAAACAAAAACTCCATCTCCTTTTTGAATATCATTATCCTGTATATACTTTACACTTGCATATTTTATATTATGATTAGTAATACTATCACAACCTCCCATTATTCCGGCATTAACTTCTGCTATTTCCCCCAATGTTAGATTATCCAATTTAATTTTATTCAACAAAGAAGAAATAAAAATATCAGTACTATTATTCTGTAATCTAATATATTTTTCCTCCCCATCAAACATATCTGCTTGTGATATTTCTGAATATATAGTATCATTATCTTTATGATTGGTTATTTGTGCAAACATTAAAGGATTTAAAGTTCCTTTTTTATGAACATCTACTATATTACATTTCCCATAATCATTAACTTTTGAAAATAAACTAATCATATTATGTTGCCCAGGAGCATTCTCAAATAGACGCAATTCACCAAGATTAAACAAAGTCATTATACTCATCCTCTCCTTAATATCTGTTCTTAATTTTTTGGCTCCTAAAGCTGTTATGTAATAGTTAGTTGTAATAAAAATGCCAACACCATTTGTAGATAGCATATTAAAAGAAAGATGAAAGAAGAAGTAAAAATAATCCATCTTACCTAAATAATATTTTCCCATATGGACATCTTTTTTTACTGGCTGAAAAATCTCTTTATGACCCTTCTCTCCAATATACGGCGGATTCCCAATCACAATATCAAATCCACTCCTTCCATCCTCACGGCTAAACACATCGCTAAACCAAGTATGCCAGAGGAAAAACTGATTATTCTCTGCGAGGTTTATACCTTTCAGCTTTTCAAGGATTGCACTATCCACAAAACAAACTTCCAACTGCCTGTTTATAGTTTCCGATATTTCACGTTGCAACTTGACTTTTCGGTTATGGTCGAAACATGAATAATATACTTTCAAGAGGTTTGAAACTGTTTTCTGAAGTCGGTTTTTCTCATTGTCGAAAAGTGATATTTCACCTTTGTCCTTTTTATGTTCCTTCTCATAAGTCAGTTTGCTCAAATCAATACCCATGAAACTTTCTATCAGAGAGTTTCCCTGCATGATTTTATAGTCTAAGTTTGGGAGCGGTGACGGTGTTTCCTCATCCACTACTATTGACAGCCAGAAACGGAGACGGGCTATATCGACTGCTCCTTTCTCTATGTCCACACCATAGATATTGTTCTGTATGATACTCTTTTTCAATTCGGAACGGTCATAACAATCTCCACTCAATGCTTCACGACAGCGCAACAAGGCGTTTAGCAATCCCATAGGGAAAGCACCGGAGCCAATGGCAGGATCGCAAATCTTTACTTCCTCCAGTGCTGTCAGCAGTTTGGACTTCTTGCTTTCAGGGATATCCGAAACGGCTTCTTCGGGCGAAAGTACAAAAGCACGTATCTTATCCTTTGCCACTTTGGTATTTGTTTCAAGATAGGCTATCAGCGATTCCTGACACATATATCTCACTATCTCTTTCGGAGTATAGAATGCGCCTTTATCCTTATTGTCTTCCAAAAGATTTTCGAATATCTTACCGAGCATTTCCGGGTCCACACCTACTTCGGCATCGTTAGGGTCGTTCTCGTCGATGGTAAAATTATATTCGCTGAAGAACTGAAACAGACGTCTGAAATATTCCGCAGGAAACACACTCTCCGGCTCATCATCTTCATCACGTTCAAAAAGTCCTCCATTCAGATACGGTATGTCTTTCCACTCCATCAGCAGAGTCTTGTCCCAACTATAATAATCGAAAAGGCTTTCACGCTCCGAAGGCTTAGTATTCAGTATGCCGAAAAACAATGGTTCAAGCACGGAATCCAGATAATCATCCTTATAACGTGAACGTTCAAAGAGGTTCTGCATATAGTTGAGGTCGCCATTCATCCATCCTTTGCGCTGTAGGAAATGCAGGAAGGTGATACGCCCCATCATCTTCTTTATATAATCGCGTATTTTCTTCTCATCATTGCCGAATGCACGCATCAGAGCAGGACTGGGATTTCCCATATCCTTTTCCACCCATTTACTGCCGGATTTTACGAAACGCTTGCCGGTGACATACTGAATGAAATCGGCATACTGCTCACGATAACGGTCGAAGAACTCATCGGAGAGAGCCTCAACAGAGAAAGCGGTCTTCAGATTTTCGAATGATATACCTTTTTTCTGAAGATTAAGAAGACGTTCGATAGGTGTTCTATACAGTAGTTCTCTGCTACCGAAAACGTAGGTGTATCGTTTGGGCGATGTTGATTCTTCCTTGATGTCACATATAAATGAGAGTCGCCAGTGATCATGGCTGTAGAACACCACCAAAGCAGCATCAAACGCTCCCCAACGGGGATTTATGAATGATCTGACCAGATTACGGAGTCCAACACGCCTGTTGGCCACAGAGCCTTGATTTATGCTGTAGCAGAACAGTCCGATGCGGAAGTAATCCGATGTATCAATACTGCCAATGTAATAGCCTTCCTCTGTGGAATGAGCAGTGGAAAATCTTTCAGGAGTAAGTTTCAGTTCGGTAGCGTGAAAAAAGTAACGGACAAAAGAATACCATCCGGTCATGTCGAATGCCGAACGGAACATCTCTCTCAATGTATCTTTGGTATAAGTGCTTGCCATGATAATGATTTTTAAATGAATGTTTCGGATATTATGATTTGCGGATCTGAGATTTCACAGTTATCTTTTTGCTGTTCTCTTCCGTTGGTACGATACCGGTCAAGCAGACTGCTGATCTCATTCTGTAACTTGTATTCATCCCTGCGAATGCCCGCACGGTCATTTCTATATTCGCGTGCCAATGTTTTCAGATAACGTGGTAGTTGTGAATAGATTCCTTCGTTGATATAGCCTGTAAGGATATCACAGTTCGTACGGAGTTCATTGTCCGCGAGCTGCTGTTTCAGGGTACGCAAGAAGTTTATCGCTTCGAGGGATGTACGGTCCAGGTCCTGACGGTTGACTGTAGATGTATCTGCAGCCTGTATATACTCTTGCGCATATTGCCGCAGAGCTTTGTTTACATGATGGTAATGAAGCGTATCGTCCGTGAATGGTGCTACCTGTTCTTCTGGCTTCGCTTTCAGGTATTTCACTGCATCAAGGAAATCTATTACCCTGACTCCGGATTTTGTAGCCAAATAGAATTCGGTCTTTACATCGGAAGAGACGAAGATTACCGACTCGCCACTGTGCTTTCCGGTGTTTCGCATCACACGACTTTTCATCGGCAAGGACTTGATTTTGTGATACAGTTTTCTGTCATTGGTATAGATTTCACGTACCTCACGCAACAATGCTATCTTTCGGTCTATACTGTCTTTTATGTTGCTGTCGAACAGTGTGAACTGCTTTACAATTTCCTCTCGCGAATAAATCTGCGCATCTTCACCGAACGCGGAATGGAAACCCTGCAATTTTACAAGAGCATTCTTATAGAGCTGTATTTCCTTATCTCCCTGACGAGAAGGATAAAATATATAGTTATAGATATGCGGTGCGGAAGAACCGATACGGTTTACACGTCCTATGCGCTGCATAAGTCTTGTGGCATTCCAAGGGGAATCATAATTTACTATGACATTGGAGCGATGAAGGTTTACACCTTCTGCAAGTACATCAGAAGTCAGTATGATATTATATTTGCCAGCATCCGCAGGATAGTTGGCATCGAAGTTTTCCTTAATGGTCTGCCCCAGACGACTGCGGTTGGCAGCCGTTACCATAAGAACGTCGTTACGGCCTAATTCCGTTGTTATACGGCTGTAGAGATATGTCAGCGTGTCAACACTCTCGGAGAACAATACAAGTTTGCCGGACGGATTGATTGACTTATTCATAAACTCGTTCTTCAGCTTTGCAGCGAAAAGGTCGAATTTAGGGTCGGCTGTCTCGTTTTCCCAGTCCGCATTCAGTCGTTCCAGTATCTGTGCGTCATGGTAAAGCATCTGAAGGAATTCCGGCTTGAAGGCATTTGCAGGGAATACTATATCCTCAACCACGTAACCTTTTGACACTGCATATTCGATAATCTGGTCCAGTTCCATATCCTTTGCCTGAAGGTCTTTAACCTTTAGGTCGGGAGCGATGATGACTTTATCCTCGCCGAACATCTTTATCATATCTGTAGTGATACGCAGAAGTGTGCGAAGCGATTTTCTGAAAGCATAGAAACTGCTTTCGAGGCGTTTCACCATGTGAACACGATAAATGCCTGCCAAGGTCTGACCTATATGCTCGGCATTACGGTATTTGTTTCGGTGTTCAGGTTTCAGAAACTCCACCGCGCGATAGCGGGCATAGTCAAGACCTGTACCGCCTGGATTTCTTTCCGATTTTCCGTCGGTCAGTTGCTTTAATGTTTCATAAAAGCGGTTATTTGTCGCCGTACTCATACGGTATTCCAGTTCATTTGGAGGAAGTATATCCGGAAATACTATTCCTTGCGAACGTATGTCTGCCCTATAGTCCGGGTCGTTCAGAATATTGTTTCTTGTACGGCGTATAGTAATCTTGTCTATGACATTGCTTCGTATTTTTTCATAAATGCCATCTACATCTGTAGTAACATCTCTATGGTCGCGCTCACGCATCAGTTTGTTATAATCCTGAATGAGCGGCGAAAAGAAGGATTTGAGATTTGGTATTCCGTCGATGGTACAATGACGGCTGTTCTGGAACAAAAGCAGAAGATTCTGCAAATCATTCGGACGGTTGTTCAAAGGGGTGGCAGAAAGAAGCATAACTTTCTTCTGCATGGATTTCAGAAGTCCGGTATTAGCGCAAGGTGCTTTGCAAATCTTTTGCAATTCGTCGTATTTGCCGGAGGTATCGCTACGGAATCCGTGAGCCTCATCTACAATGATGAGGTCAAACTCTTCTTTGTCTTTATACTGGTCGCGTCCTTCAAGGATTTTTGAAAGACTGCCATTTGTGATGAACTGCGCCTTCCTGTATATCCCGAAAAGCCTGAACGTATTCTTCCAGTTGTCTTCCAACGCCGGAGGATAGACCACAAGTATATTGGTGTTCCTGCCGTTTGCCTCGACAAAACGTTTTGCTATCATTGTGGCAATCATGGTCTTTCCCAAACCTACGACATCGGCAAGGAACAGCCCGTTATGCTTCATCAACATCTGGAAGCCTTGTATTACGGCATCTTTCTGATACTTCAGTTCTTTCACACCGTCGGGAAGCTGCAGGGAGAAATCGTCTTCCACCTGGTCGCCGAATGTATCAATCAGTACCTTTATATAAAGTTCGTATGGTGTAGGCTGACAGCCAAGGTATGTATGTTTCTTATAAGACTCTATATCATCGGCAGTCAGCGGTACGGCTTCTTCCCACAACTTACAGAATTCATCGTAACAATAGCTTACATCGTCGTAATCCTTCATTGCTACATTCAGTTCGTAACGTGGCGCCGAGGATATGCCCATGCCTGACTCTGAAATATTGGATGAACCCATTATCACCCATCCGTCGCTGTTAGGGCTGTGTTTCTCCGGCAGACAAAGGTAGAACTTGGCATGAAGGTTCTTTGTGGCATGTATTCGCATCTGTAATCTTCCGCACAGCAGGTCGTCGCACATCCGGAGTATGCCTTCCTCCACTTCAGGAGAATACGACGCACTGACAATATCCTCCTTAAAACCTGTCTGATATACTTCCTTAGCCTTGTTTTCATCGGCAAGCATAAGCAAAGCCTTGTTGTGACTGCGAAATATGTCGTCTATGTTTATTCCTACGAGGATTTTTATTTCCGATATGTCGCCCAGCTCTTTCCGGAGCCTGAAATAACCGGATGAGCGGAAAAAGCCTGCCACGGCAAGAAACCTGTCGAATGCCGTCATCTCCGAGGCTATACCTTTGAGTTTTTCGAAAAGCGTATTGCCCTGTCCGTTGTTGAAAAACTTTGTACTCACTACGTCTGTCAAAGTTTCAGGGTTCAGGACTCCGGCAACCCATGTTTTTCATTAATACCCTTCGCGCAAAGACATAAAAAAAGCGTGAAGCCCTGCATTGTCGCTCGCTCCACGTTCTGAGGCTCCTGGAAATTGCCCATCCTGTCGAAACGAGCAACGCCGAAGCCCCACGCCGATATGTATAACACACCTATATACCGCTATTCAGCTAATGGCATATGGATACACCATTGGCTGTACGGCATAGTTCAGGTATGTATATAGCACACCCACGGGGCATTCACGCTGCCTTGTTTCTGACAGGATATTTGAAATTTTTCCAGGATTTCAGAACGTCAAAACCAAAGCGTAGTAAACGCCTTTCAATATGTCTTGTCCCTCCCTTCCTACGCTCCATGATAAAGCGTCCGGCGGCGCGGGACTGTGCAAAGGTAATAAAACAATCCGAGTTTTCACTAAAACGATGAAGGAATATCAAAATAGACTGATAAAAGCGGACATTATAAAAAACCAATTACGTACTTTTGTGTTCAGAAAGCTAATAGAGAAGAAGCCTGACATCGTTTGGTGCCGACTACAGTGGGCAATGCTGCCGACTATAGTGGACACCTCTGCCGACTACAGTGAGCAGTGCTGTCGACTACAGTCAGCACCAAAACATTTAAACATAAAACAAATACTATATGGGAAGAATAAAATATGATTTCTACACTAATCCGAACGTAAATAGTGAAAACAGCAAATCGGAATACCACATAAGAGTCTGCGAACAGCAAACCATCAGCACTAAGAGGATTGTAGAATTGATACACAATGCCTGCACTCTTACACCGGCGGACATTAATGCTGTAATCTTCGCTTTTCAGGAAGAGATAGCCAATCAGCTGGCAAAAGGAAACATTGTGAAACTGGAAGGGCTATGCAGTTTCAATATCAGTCTTAAATCCGCCAACGGGACGTGTACAGGTAAAGAGACAGGAAAGGCTATTGAGGTGAAATCTGTCAATATCAATCCGGAAAAGGAATTTACGGAAAGGGTAAAGGAATTGGCTGCAAAGAACGGAATGGAAAAGGTTACGGCAATACATTCAGACGCTATCACAGACGAGAAAGTCGATAGAATACTGACAAATTATTTCAGCACAAATAAAGCTATCACTCGCCCAAAGCTGCAAGACATCTGCTCGACGACGAGATATATGGCCATGCGGCAGATCAAGCGTCTGACCGAAAGCGGGAAACTGGTCAATGTAGGTTTCGAGAACCATCCTCTGTATATTCCGACGCCGGAGAGTTTCGAAACTAAGGAAGAGTAAACTGATAATTAGACAGGATACGAGAAGAGGGCATATCTGCTGCGACATGCCCTCCTCCTTATGAGTATTTTTCCTGAAAATACTGTCCAATAAAGTTTAGTTCGTATTACTTGTAGAACCTTAAAGTTCCAGATTCTACCAGCGAATTATGCTTCACTCTATATCCGCATGATGATTTTCCCATTTCGATACGTTTTATATACCCGTCGGTATTCTTTTCATCATCCACGACCTCTATTACAAGCTGTTTCTGTTTATAGAACTTTGGATTCAGAGTTATGGTTATCTTGTCGAAAGTAGGAGCAGTCAGAGTATATTCCGGCACTCCAGGACAATCAGGATAGAATCCCATCATACTGAATATCGCCCATGCCGACATTGTTCCTGCGTCATCATTTCCAGGAATACCGTCGGGAGTTGGTTTGAAATATTTTTCAAGCAACATTTTGACAGTCTTCTGCGTTCTCCATTCTTCACCTTTAAAGTAACTGAAAAGATAAGGATAGGCTATGTCCGGCTCGTTGGCAGGGTCGTAATACCCCTTGTCGAATATCATCTGTAGCTTATCTACAAACTTTTTCTTTCCTCCCATAAGTTTTGCCAGTCCTTTTACGTCGTGAGGCACATAGTATGTATAGTTCCATGCGTTTCCTTCGTGGAATCCAGGACTAGGCTCGAAGTTTTCGCCCTGTTTAGGATCGAAAGGGCTGTAGAACTCTCCGTTTGGCAAGATAGGACGTAAGGTGCCGAACTCCTTGCAGTAGTAATTCTTATATCCCATAGAACGCTTATAGAACATCTTTGCGTCATCATTCTTTCCCAGTTCTTTAGCTAGAGTTGACAAAGCATAATCAGCAATGTAATATTCCAGTGCATGAGACACGGAATTATCAAACTGTTCCATCAACGGAACATAACCTTTTGAGATATAATCGTCATTATCAGGACGCATCAGATTATCTTTTCCCGGCATGGTGGCTGACTTATACATTGCCTCGTATGCCAGATTGATGTCGAAATCTCTGAGTCCTTTCATCCATGTATCGACTATGACCGGCAAACTAGGGTCGCCCTCCATAGTGAGCGTTTCCCTTCCATAAAGTTCCCATTTTGGAAGCCAGCCATGTTCTCTGTACATATCCAGCATAGTTTTCACCATCTCAATCTGGCGTTCAGGATAAACGAGTGTCATCAGCTGATGTAGATTTCTGTAAGTATCCCATAAAGAGAATACCGTATATCTGTCGCCCTTAGTAGAAAGTATCTCATCACCTTCCATTGATGGATACTGTCCGTTTACGTCCTGCAGGATGTTCGGATGAATAAGTGTATGATAAAGGGCTGTATAGAACACTGTCTTCTGTTCTTTTGTTCCTCCTTCCACCATTATTCTGCCCAGGTCGTCATTCCATCTGTTTCTGGCTTCCTGATGTATTTCAGCAAAATGTCTTCCGGCTTGTTCCTTATCAAGATTTTCTCTGGCATTTGCAATACTTACAAACGAAACGCCTATGGATACTTCTATTTCTTCACCTTCGGAGGTATTGAATGTGTACCACACTCCTATATCGTCGCCTGCAATGTCTTTTCCATATTTATCGTAAATCTTGTATTTCCCGTTGTCTTTGTCCCATTCTGCCTCAACGCCATACATTTTTCTCTGTTTTTTCCAATATCCGGACTCGGCAGGAGTCTTGCTGACTCTCATCACGAAATATATCGGAAAGACAGCCTGTGGATTATAGCAGAAAGTACCAAGAAGCTTCATTCCCTCAATCTCGGTTTCACTGACTTTTCTTACGAAAGCACCTGTCTCATTGGTCAGACCTTCGCCCAGATTAAGCAGTATATTGCTTTTTCCTTCAGGAAAAGTGAAACGTGTCAGTCCGCTTCTCATGGTAACAGTCGCCTCTGCCAGTATATTGTACTTTTTCAGATAGATGCTGTAATATCCCGGATTGGCCGTTTCCTTTTCATATTTACTGCCGTAGTTCTTATAATCGACATCCAGTTCGCCGGTTGTAGGCATCAAAAGCAAAGATCCCAACTCCGGACATCCCACTCCACTGAGGTTTACATGAGAAAATCCGGTAAAGTAACTGTTCGTATAATCATACGGAGTTGACCACCAACGCGCATCCTTGTCATACACATTATCGGCGGAACCCATAACATTAAACGGAACTACGGACATCATCCCATTTGGACAAACGGCACCGGGATTACATGTTCCGAAATTGGTAGTACCTATAAACGGATCAACATAATCTGCCGGCTGCTGCGACATTGCAGTTCCGGCAGAGAAAAAGAATAAGGTGTATAATAGTAGTTTTTTCATAATTATATATAACTACTACAGTACAAGTCAGTATTTCCTTATACTATAGAATTGTTTTTTACAAAATCTATTATCTCTGAGATATACCCGAATGCCATACCTACCACTGTATCGGCAGCACCGTAATAAACGGCTACCCTTTCGCCATCCTGGAGTGCGGCACATGGGAACACTACGTTAGGCACATCTCCCTGGAGTTCATAAGGAGCGGCAGGAGCGAGCAGATAAGGGCGAGTACGATACAATACCTTTTCCGGATTATCCTTGTCGAGTATCACAGCCCCCATTGAATATCTGAAACCGTTGCACGTAGTAATAACTCCGTGATAGAACATAAGCCAGCCTTCATCTGTAAGGAACGGAACAGAACCTGCACCTATCTTTGTGCACTGCCATGCACTTTCAGGGAAAGGAGTCACTTTCATCACACATCTGTGTTCTCCCCAGTATTTCATATCAGGACTGTAGCTGATATATATATCACCAAATGGAGTATGTCCATTATCACTAGGACGACTCAGCATGGCATACTTGCCGTTAATCTTCTGTGGGAACAGCACACCGTTTCTGTTGAACGGAAGGAAAGCATTCTCACACTGGAAGAATTCCTTGAAATCGAAAGTATAGGCTATGCCGATAGTTGGTCCGTGATAACCGTTACACCATGTAATCCAGTAGCGGTCTTCAATCCAAGTGACACGAGGGTCGTACTTGTATTCCGACTCTATCATATCAGTATTTCCCGCCTTGAACTTAATAGGTTCATGATTAATTTCCCAGTTTATACCATCCTTACTGAAACCTGCAAAAATATTCATCTGGACAGCTTTGTTATCACAACGGAAAACTCCTGCAAATCCATCCCCAAAAGGAACAACAGCACTATTGAATATACTGTTAGAAGTCGGAATATGATATCTTCCGATAACAGGATTCTTTGAATATCTCCACATTACATCGTTGCAACCTGCCGGGCGTTCTTCCCAAGGCATAATAAATTTTTCTGTCATAATTACTAGATTTAAATGTCATATAATAAGTTTACTCTCTCTGTTCTTCAATAAGTGTACCATCCTGATTATATTTGAACGGTATAAAGTAAGTTATCAAAAATGCCGGTATAGTGGCAATCAGAACGAATATGAAGAATGGTTCGTAACCTCCAGGTCTGTTGAACCATTCACCCAATGTCTCACAAACCCATCCGCTCATCATTCCCGGTATCATCACTCCAAGATTCATTATTCCTGAGGCAAAAGCATAATGTGCCATCTGGTGTTTGCCAGGAGCTACCTGCTGCATCATAAACAAGGTCAGGCCAACGAAACCGAAGCCATATCCGAAATACTCGAATACTATTCCACTGCATATTATCAAACCGCTTTCCGGTTGGAAGAAAGCCAGAAAGGCATATACCACAAACGGTAAGTTAAATATACAGCATAAAGTGAATAAAGTATTTTTCAACCCTTTTGCAGAAATGTAATATCCGGCAAGCAATGACCCTAATACAAAGGCTGCAGCACCATATGTACCATAATAGAGTCCTATCTCTTTTTCAGACAGTCCTAATCCTCCGGCTTCTCTGGCA
This sequence comes from Bacteroides cellulolyticus, assembly GCF_025567135.1. NCBI lineage: Bacteria > Pseudomonadati > Bacteroidota > Bacteroidia > Bacteroidales > Bacteroidaceae > Bacteroides > Bacteroides cellulolyticus. Next base: position 135,894 of record NZ_JAOQJJ010000005.1, on the reverse strand, counting down.
GCTTTCAGGAACAATGGTACAATCTTCATCACAAAGCCTTCCGCAAATCGGTATAGAATAATGAAACAAATATAATATATTATATGAGTCTTACGGAAAAAATCCGACAATACATTATACAACTCGGATAAAATTTCTTTTCCGCTTCTCTTACCTTCATTCTTTACCACCTTTGTCGATGGCAATGCAAATATATGATACAAGGCCAGCAATATCATAACGGCAGACAGTATAAGCATGATTGTCATCCATGATTTCTTGTTTGCCTCAAGCACCGAACCTGCTTCCGAATAACTCTCTATAAAATATCCGGCAAGATAGACCAGTCCTCCTGTAGCCACAATCTTAGCGATATTATAGAACGCGCCCTGCCATCCTATATATTTAGCCTGTTCTGAATTGGATAGTTCGCTCATATAAACGCCATCGCACGCAATATCATGTGTAGCCCCACTGAAAGCTATCACAGCAAGCAATGCTATGGATATTGCAAAGAAGCTGCTCAGATTCAGCGACAAGGCTACAAGACCGAATGCGATACCCGTTGTCAGCTGGGTTGCCACTACAAAAAACTTCTTGGTCTTGAAAAGTTCCAGGAAAGGACTCCACAAAGGTTTCAATGTCCACGGGAGAAGTATCAATGATGTCCAGAATGTTATAAGCTTATCATCTACTTCCAATCCCTTGAACATGAGTACCGTCACCATATTCAGGACTACAAAAGGCAGTCCCATAGCAAAATACGCCGACGGAACCCACGTTATAGGACTTCTACGTTTAGTGTTACTATTATCCATAACAATCATTTCTTTTCGTTTGAGAATGAATATGGAGCATCTGTCAATTCTATACCACGTTTCAGATTAGGTTTACTATCCATCTGAATATCAATGGTACAGCCCTTCATAAGTTCCGAATGATTAATATAGTTCTTCGAATAATCAGTGCCGTTCCATTTCATATTCCGGATATACTTATTATCATCGTTATTTCCGTTCGCATTGATAACAACTTCATTGCCGTTTTCAAGATGCAGCACTGCTTTCTTAAACAATGGAGCTCCCAATACGTACTCATCTGTTCCAGGGCATACAGGATAGAATCCAAGTGCAGTAAACACATACCATGCAGAAGTCTGTCCGTTATCTTCATCCCCACAATAGCCGTCAGGAGTGGCAGAATACATTCTGTTCATCACTTCCCTCAACCAATACTGTGCCTTCCATGGCTGACCTGCATAGTTATACAGGTATATCATGTGTTGTATCGGCTGGTTTCCATGTGCATAGTTACCCATATTCATTACAGTCATCTCACGAATTTCGTGTATCACCTGACCGTAATAGCTTTCGTCGAACAATGGTGGTACAGAGAAGACAGAGTCAAGCATAACAACAAACTGTTCCTTGCCTCCCATCAGATCAATCAATCCTTGAGGATCGTGGAATACCGACCATGAATAGTGCCAGCTGTTACCTTCAGTGAAGGCATCACCCCATTTCAGCGGAGAGAAAGGTTTCATGAATTCTCCATTCTCATTACGTCCTCTCATCAGGCAAGACTCCTTATCAAAAAGGTTTTTGTAGTTCATTGCACGTTTGGCATAAAGATTTACCTCTTTCTTAGGACGTTTCAATTCTTTTGCCAGTTTATAGATACACCAGTCATTATAAGCATATTCCAAAGTACGTGCAGCGTTCTCATTTATTTTTACATCGTAAGGTACATATCCCAGTTTGTTGTAATATTCATATCCCAGACGTCCTGTAGAAGAGATTTCAGGATGTACATTATTTGTACCATGAATTAATCCTTTATAGAGTGTTTCCAGATCTTCCACTTTCACACCTTTCATATATGCATCTACCAATACAGAAGCCGAGTTGTTTCCTATCATACATCCTCTATGTCCCGGACTTGCCCATTCAGGGAAGAATCCGCTTTCCTTATAAGTATTGATCAATCCTTCCTGAATTTCTTTATTGACAGACGGATACATCATGTTAAGCAAAGGGAACAGACATCTGAATGTATCCCAAAAGCCAGTATCTGTGTACATATATCCTGCAAGAACCTTACCGTTATAAGGACTATAATGAACCACTTGTCCGTCTTTATCTATCTCATAGAACTTTCTAGGGAAAAGCAATGATCTGTAAAGGCATGAATAGAAAGTCCTGTACTGGTCAAGGTTTCCACCTTCTACCTCTATCCTCCCTAGAACATCATTCCATGCGTCTTTTCCCTTGGCTACGATAGTATCGAAACTGTCATTACCCAATTCCTTCAGATTTATTTCTGCCTGTTCGTGGCTTATAAACGATGAAGCCACACGGGCATGAACTTTTTCGCCTTTTTTAGTACTGAATCCAATAACGGCATACACATGGTCAGCATGTTGTTCTTTAGCCTTTTCGTCCAGCTTTCCATCTGCCACTGTAGCAGTATAGGTAAAAGGTTTGTCGAACTCTATAACAAAATAGTTCTTGAAATTATCAGGCACTCCACCGCTGTTTCTTGTAGTGTATCCTATAATCCTGTTCTTATCGGCATCAACTTTTATATATGGGCATTCCTTAAATTCGCCTTTATGGAATGCATCAACCACGATGTATGATTTTTCATTCTCTGGGTATGTAAATCTGAACATTGCAGCTCTCTCAGTAGGAGTCAACTCCGTCACTACATCATGTTCCGCCAAATACACTTTATAATAATAAGCTTTAGCCACTTCACCCTTATGAGAGAACCAGCTGGAACGTTTTTCCTCATCAAACTCAGGTTTGCCTACAACCGGCATTATAGAGAATTGTCCATAGTCATTTATCCAAGGACTTGGCTGATGTGTCTGTTTAAAGCCCTTGATTTTATACGCATTATAGGTATATTGCCATCCGTCACCCATTTTTCCTGTCTGAGGTGTCCAGAAATTCATACCCCAAGGTCTGGCTATAGCCGGATAAGTATTACCTGTTGACAATTCGAAAGACGACTGGGTTCCTACCAATGGATTTACATAGTCCGCATAATTACTTGCATATGCTGCAAATGCTATGCATAATAGAAATATAGGCAGCAAAAGTTTTTTCATGGTTATTGATATATTAAGTTTATAATTATTTTTCTGCAATCACGCCCCATTTTGTAGGTTTGTCGGTCATAGTAAACTCTATGACACCACCTTTCATAATATCTTTATGGTTGATGAACGGTTTCTCTAAAGCGACACCATTCAATTTTACAGATTTCACATAGCAGTTTTCACGACTTACATTCTTTGCTAATATCTTAAAAACCTTACTTTCAGCAAACCTTATTTGCATTTCCGGGAACATAGGAGTACCTATCTGATATTCCCCTGATACTGGATTGACAGGATAAATTCCCATTGCACTCATTACATACCAAGCCGACATCTGTCCGCAGTCCTCATTTCCACATAATCCGTCAGGCGAATTCTTATATAATTCATGCATTATTTCAGAAACATACTTCTGCGTTTTCCACGGGCTGTCAGTATAATTATATAGATAAGCCACATGATGACTAGGCTCATTTCCGTGAACATACTGACCTATCATACCTGTACTGAATATAGGAAGCTGTTCATTTTCTTTAGGAATAAGTGTAAACATACTATCCAATTTCTCCTCAAAACGTTTTTTACCACCTATCAACTCTATCAGTCCATCTACATCATGCTGCACTGACCACAAATACTGCCATCCGTTGCTTTCCGTAATGTGCGGTGTATATTCCTCCGGTTTGAACCCTGCTATAAAATTACCCTTACTGTCCTTTGGTTGCATGAACGAAGAATTTTCATTGAATACATTCCTATAATTTGAGGCTCTTTTATAGAAATTATCTGCAAGATCTTCCTTGCCCATCTTTTCTGCCATTATGGCTATACAATAATCATCGAATGCATACTCTAAAGTCTTTGACAACGACCAATTTTCGATATTGTATTTATCTACAACATCATAAGGTATATACCCCATATTTTTATAAAGCCCTATCTGTCTGTAATCATCAAGATTTGCAGTTTTCACACACTCTTTCAATGCCGATTCTGCATCAAAATCACCTATACCTTTAAGGTATGCATCAACTATTACCGGAACAGAATGGTAACCTATCATCATATCAGTCTCACTTCCAAACATGTTCCACACCGGCAACCTTCCATTCTGCTCAGAAAATGCAATAAGGGATTTTACCATATCATTTACCCTTTCTGGCTGTATGATAGTAAATAACGGATGTGCCGCTCTATAAGTGTCCCAAAGAGAGAATGTACTATAATTGGTCCATCCGTCTGCCTTATGTATCTTTTTATCAGGCCCGTAATAGCTACCATCCACATCCCCATAAATTGTAGGTGCCAGCATGCTATGATAAAGAGCTGTATAGAATGTTACAGTTTCATCCATATCGCTGTTTTCAACTTCTATTTTACCCAAAGCATCATTCCACAGCTTTTTGGCTTTATACAAATATGAGTCAAAATCACTTTCCTGTGCTTCGGCCATAAAGTTTCTTTCAGCACCTTCCATACTTACACCGGAAATAGCTGTTCTTATCACAATCTGCTCATTTTCGGAAGTATTATAATTTATTCTGGCAACATATCCATGACCGTTCTCCTTACCATCTTTAATTATCGGAGACTTATCGAGTTGCAAACTGTCAAACGGTCTTGAGAACTTGGTATAGAAATATATTTTCTGGTTTCTTGCCCAACCATTGGAATATCTGTAACCTTTAAGTGTTACCGAATCGACCTGTTCTATATATGAATCCTGTGTTTCATCCCAATTCATAGCTTTTTTCAGGTTAAGGAATATAGCAGATTCTGCCTTAGGAAATGTATATCTCTGTATGCCACACCTCTCTGTTGCAGTCAATTCCACATTAATTTTGTAATCTTGTAAGAACACTTGATAATATCCTGCATATGCACTTTCTTTTTCATGTGAGAATTTGGAATGAATTCCCAAAGGCTGTTCGGCTTCATTGTATGGCAGAGTTACAGGCATAAACGATATGTCATAAAGATCTCCGGCTCCCGTGCCAGAAAGATGTGTATGACTGAAACCTGCAATAGTACTGTCCGGATAGAAATATCCGGCTATTCTGTCCCATCCAGGCAAACCGTTGTCGGGACTAAGCTGTACCATTCCGAAGGGTACCTGTGCCCCCGGATAAGTATTACCTGTAAAATCCGTCCCTATAAAAGGATTCACAAACTGAGTATAATCTAAAATCTGATTACTCTCTTTTTCATTACATGACGAAACTGTTACAGCCGTCAAAGCCAGACCCACACATATAATAGTCAAATATTTCATATAAATAAAGTTACAGTTATCACATTAATAACAATTACATATAATTACGTTTTAAACGGTCATTGAAAAGAAGTCAAATGCCATTATAAAACATAATCTAGTCTAGCAATTTAAAATAAACAGCCTGTCCACCTCCACGCGCCATCTTTATATGCAAGGAGTCTTTATTACTCACTTTACAATGAGTTATTTTGTAGGAAGACGGATTTGTTTCCCAATCGGCATCATCGCCGTCTGCATATATCACAGCATCATAATAATATCCATCTTCCAGAAAGTCTAGTTTTATATCTATATCACGTGCCTGTTCATTTGTAGAAGCACCAAGGAAAAACTTATCCTTAGCTTTCCTTACTATTACTACATATTCACCTGGCTCACCGTCTAAAGCCTTAGACCATTCACAGTCCGGGTCAAAATCACGGAAAAACTGGAATGCTGGATGACCTTCATAATTCTCTATCATATCCGAAGCCATCTGAAGTGGCGAATACAATATAACCCAATTGGCTATCTGTTTTGCCAATGTAGTATTTACACGACAGTCTTTACTGTCTTTCATATTCCACTTTTTCCTGTCAGGAGAGTTTTTTATACGCTCATAAGTAATATCAAATATTCCCGGAGTATAGTCCATAGGTCCTGCAAGTAGTCTGGTAAATGGCAATATAACATGATGTGAAGGAGGATTACCATCACTCCATGCGTTCCATTCCATACCTCTGGCACCTTCACGAGTCATCATATTAGGATATGTCCTGCGAATACCGGTATCTTTTATCGGTTCATGCACGTCAAGTGTGGTATGATACTTGGCTGCTGTTTCCACAACTTTACGGTAATGACGTACATTAAACTGTCCATGATGATTATGACCATTAGGAAGTCCGCCGGCATAGCCTGTCTTTACAGCGTTTATACCCATGTCATAATACCATTTATAGGCATTGTCAAGCTGGCGCTCATAATTCAATATATTTCCACCTGTTTCATGATGTCCTATTATCCTAACTCCTTTTTTATTAGCATAATCCACAAGTTCTTCTATATTGAAATCATCATATGGAGCTGTATAATCAAAATGTTGTGTACCTCCCCAGTTTTCCCAACCTTTGTTCCACCCCTCATACATAACAGCATCAATGTTATTCTCAGCTGCAAAATCTATATAACGTTTTGCGTTGGCAGTTGTTGCACCATGTCTTTTACCTTCATACCACGTTTCCACCCCTAAATGCATACCCCACCAGATACCGATATATTTCATTGGCCGAATCCAATCCGTGCTTTCCAATTTACAAGGCTCGTTAAGATTCAAAATCAATGAAGAGTTTATCAAATCCACGGCTTTCGAACCAATCTGAACAGTCCTCCACGGAGTTACAAATTTTCCTCCTGCAATCTTAACCTTTATCCCATCAGGCCATGGTGCAAGTTCCGATTTGAAAGTTGTACCTTCAATACGTTTCAATGTCATCTCAGGAAAATCCGTAAGAGCTGCTTCATGAATACTTGTATAAACACTTCCGGACTTAAAGGTAATCGGAGTATTGGCGTTCTTTATCTCGCTTAACGATTTGTTTCTATATAATAATTCATAAGTTTCAAAATTGGCAGGTATTGACCAGGATTTGCCATCTTTTGCAATATTGAATTCTGTAAGTTCATCAATAATAAACAGGCTGTCAACATCACGGACATCGTATTCGTATCTGAAGCCAACACCATCATCAAAAGCCCTGAAACGTATGGTCAGATCTACTTGTTTACAATCTGAAAGTCTGACTGCCATCTCATTATATTTATTCCGTATGGTTTTATTTTCTCCCCACGGTTGCGTCCATGTTTCATCAGCAGAAGTATGTTCTACACCGTTTATCTTAAGATGAGATGATAAAGAAGCACCATACAAGTCCCTAAACCCCATTACTGAAGGAAGAATCAGAACACTGTCTTTCACTTTTATCTGATATGTAGGCTTATTTTCATTATTTACAGTAAAAATCACATTAATTGTTTTATCCGGTGAAGACACTTCTGTTTTTCCTCCGGAACAAGCATAAATAAAAAAAGACAAAACGGCAAGTAATGTTATTTTATTCATAATAAAAAGATTTGATTTATAAAGGGTTAACTAATCAAATGGTTTTAAGATATTATTGTTCTTGTTATTTTTACATTAAAAATAATAGCAAAAAACCATTGTACATAAAAAAGACAAAATAATAAGTATTTCAGTGACTATTATTTTCAGGGCTCTGTGCTTTTCAATTCATTTCCAATATCAGCAACGTTTTAAAAAAACTCATATATGCAAATATACTATTTTAATTTATTATTTACAATAATAATCCTAGAGAACTATTAAAAACAAAGACAGCAAAATAAAAGCATATATTCTCCGAAATGCTCATATACAGATTTAAAAACCTATTAAACAGCGTTTAAATACATTTTAAAATACTATACATTCCACTGTTGGGCGATAAAAACGGAGAGTTTATCCATAATTTTATATAAAACTGACGGAAATGTTCTGTTTAGACAAAAAAACTTTCTACTTTTGCAACTTGTAACATAGAAATCATTTGCAAATGAAAATAAGAATATTACCATCTTTAGTTGCCGGCATAATGACGGCTACATTTTTTTTATCTTCGTGTCTGGGAAATGATTACGAAGAAATAGAGTATCCTTCTACATCTAGTATCACATCATTTTCTATCGGTACACTGCACCAGACATTCTATGTGAAAAGTTCGAAAGGGGAAGACAGTGTATATACAGATACAGTGAGCTATGCTGATGTCCCTTTTACCATAGACCAAATCAACAGAAAAATATATAATAAGGACTCTTTGCCTAAAGATGTTGACATAACGAGAGTTGTGGCAAGTATTTCTGCAGATTATGCGGCTGTATATTACGTAAAGAATGATAAAGACACAATATGGACAACCGCCGACTCACTGGATTTCAGCAAACCGGTGACATTCAAGGTAATGACTTTCAATCCTACACTTAACCAGTTTGATTTTGGAGCTCCATACGTAGTAAGCGTTAATGTACATAAACTGAATCCGGATTCTCTGGTTTGGAAACATTTCGAAAACAATAAATTTGCAAACGGTACTACTTATGCCAGACAAAAGGCCGTTTACACTAACGAAACTTTATATGTATTCGGTGAAACTGCAGACGGAAGTGTAAAGGCAAATAAGACATCAGTAGAAAGAGGTAATATATCCAGCTGGAACGAAATTACTCTTCCTGCAGGTACAAACATTTATTCTGCTACAGCTTTCAACAATAATGTCTATTTCGTAGCAAACGGAGAATTATATTTCCTGGAAAATCAAATAACAAAAGTCGGCAATTCCACTGGACTGACTAATCTGATTACTGTCAGCAACGGTAAGCTTTTAGCATACAAAGGTAATGAGAATAAAGTAGTTACTATCGATTCTGAAGGAAATGAACTGACAGAAAGTAATTTTGTGAACGGCAATGACCTGAAGGGACGTATGTCTGCCATATCAATGCCTTCATCTCACAATAAGGATTTATGGAGAACCATCGTAATGACAAACAATATCGGGACATCTGAAGCGGATTCTACAGCTACAGTATTCAGCTATATTTCAAATGACACAGAATGGGTGAAATATCAGCCAAACAACCCGACTACATGCCCTAATCAGGGAAATATCTCTATGATTACTTACGACGGCAAAATATATGCATTCGGTGAAGATTTCGATTATTTCTATACTTCAAACGATAACGGACTGAACTGGAATCAGGAAACCGGATACATGGTGTTCCCATCTGAAAACAAAAACGGAATAGACAAGCTTACAACTTACCGCGGAAACGGAAGTTACTCTGCTGTAGTAGAGGAAAATGGTAACAAAGGCTCGTTTATCTGGTTCATATGGGAGGACGGAAGTGCTACCAGAGCACTCCTAAACAGACTTACGCCTAAGGAATAATCATTAAAACAAAGAACAAGATGCTATATAGAGAAAAAATAGATAAAACCAGAATACCCGCACACATAGCAATAATAATGGACGGTAACGGCAGATGGGCTAAGGAAAGAGGTCATGCCCGTACGTTCGGTCATCAGGCTGGTGCGGAGACTGTACATATAATAGCAGAAGAATCAGCCAGACTTGGTGTGAAATTTCTTACCCTATACACTTTCTCGACAGAGAACTGGAACAGACCTGTTGACGAAGTGGCCTCCCTTATGAGTCTGCTCATGGATTCGATAGAGGAAGAGACTTTCATGAAGAACAATATCAGCTTCAGAATTATAGGTGATACATCAAGACTTCCGAAAGATGTACTCGACCGTCTGAAAAAATGTATTGAAAATACATCACGCAATACCGGCATGTGTCTGACTCTGGCTTTAAGCTATTCTTCAAAATGGGAAATAACAGATGCAATGAAACAGATTGCAGGAAAGGTAAAACGAGGAGAATTGTCTGTAGATGAAATAACAGACAAGACCATCGACAGCCATCTGGCAACTAATTATATGCCTGACCCTGAACTGCTGATCAGAACAGGAGGAGAAATAAGACTGAGCAACTACCTTTTGTGGCAATGTGCCTACTCTGAGCTTTATTTCTGTAACACCTACTGGCCGGATTTCAAGGAAGAAGAGTTATGTAAAGCCATCTGCGATTATCAAAGCAGAGAACGCCGATTTGGAAAAACTAGTGAACAATTATAATATTAAGCAATGAGATACCGTCTTTTACTCATATCTATGATGACCATGGGCTTGTCTTTCGTATATGACAAAGGATATGCCCAGGATAATACTACCGAAAACGATAAACCTGTAATACTCTACAATGGTTCGCCTAAGAAATACGAGATAGCGGATATTAAGGTTACAGGCGTGAAAAACTATGAAGATTATGTGCTTGTAGGAATTTCAGGTCTTGCTGTGGGACAGACCATAACTGTGCCGGGCGACGACATCACCGGAGCGGTAAAGAAGTACTGGAGGCACGGATTGTTTTCGGACGTAAAAATCTCGGCTGACAAGATTGAAGACAACAAAATATATCTGCATATCGAGCTTAAACAACGCCCGCGTATAACTGACATCCGTTTCTATGGGGTAAAGAAGAGCGAGCGTGAAGATTTGCAGGCAAAACTTGGATTGGTAAAAGGTAGTCAGATTACACCGAACCTGATAGACCGCGCAAAAATCCTGATCAAGAAGCACTTCGACGAGAAAGGTTTCAAAAATGCTGAGGTAAACATCGTAGAAAGAGAAGACACAGCCAATGTAGAACAGGTATATGTAGATGTGAACATTGACAAGAAGGAAAAAATCAAAGTTCACCAGATTACAATAGACGGTAACACTGTCCTGACAGACAAGAAGCTTAAAAGGGTAATGAAGAAGACAAACGAAAAAGGTAAACTAGTAAACCTTTTCCGTACAAAGAAATTCATCGAAAGCAACTTCGAGGCTGACAAGCAGCTCATCATAGACAAGTATAACGAACTCGGTTACCGTGATGCCCTTATCGAAATGGACAGCGTAAGCCAATATGACGACAAAACTGTAAACATCTACATGAAGATATACGAAGGTGATAAATATTACCTGAGAGACATTACATGGGTGGGTAATACAGTTTATCCTTCGGATTTGTTGAGCGAACAGCTTAGAATGAAGAAAGGTGACGTATATAACCAGAAACTGCTTAACGAACGTATCAGTGGAGACGAAGACGCCATCGGTAACAATTACTATAACAGAGGATATGTATTCTATAACCTTGATCCAGTGGAAGTAAACATAGACGGTGACTCTATCGACCTGGAAATGCGTATCACCGAAGGTCCGCAGGCTACTATCAGCCACGTACGCATAAACGGTAACGACCGTCTGTATGAGAACATTGTCCGTCGTGAGTTGAGAACCCGTCCGGGTGACCTTTTCAGTAAAGAAGCTCTGGAACGTTCATATCGTGAAATCGCGCAGATGGGACACTTCAACCCTGAAAACATCCAGCCTGACGTACAGCCTAATCCACAGGACGGTACGGTTGACATCAACTGGGGTCTGGAATCAAAGGCCAACGACCAGGTGGAATTCTCTGCAGGTTGGGGACAGACAGGTGTTATCGGTAAACTGAGTTTGAAGTTCACAAACTTCTCGTTTGCCAACCTGTTCAGAAAGAATGACAACTACCGCGGTATTCTTCCTCAGGGAGACGGCCAGACACTTACCATCAGCGGTCAGACAAACGGTAGATACTATCAGTCGTACAGCGTTTCATTCTTCGACCCATGGTTCGGAGGAAAACGTCCGACATCGTTCTCTGTATCGGCATTCTATTCCGTACAGACAGACGTGAGCAGCAACTACTACAACTCGGCATATATGAACAACTACTATAACATGCTTTACGGTTACGGTAGCTATTACAACAACTATTATGGCAACTACTATAATAACTACGAGTCTTATTATGACCCTGACAAGTCAATAAAGATGTTCGGTGCTTCAATCGGTTGGGGTAAGCGTCTGAGATGGCCTGACGACTATTTCACAATCTCGGCAGAACTGTCTTACCAGAGATTCATGTTGAAAGACTGGAGCTACCTTTACATCAAGCTGAACAACGGACAGTATATGAACACAGGTAACTGTAACAACATCAACCTGAACCTGACACTTGCCAGAAACTCTACAGACAACCCTATCTTCCCAAGATACGGTTCTGAATTCTCGGCATCGGTATCGTTCACTCCGCCATACTCACTGTTCAGTAAAAAGGATTATTCTACTTACGGAAAAGATAACTACGAAGAAGCTGCAAGCATGTACAAGTGGATTGAATACCACAAATGGAAATTCAAAGCAAAAACTTATACAGCATTGCTGCCTATACAGAAATGTCCTGTATTGATGACACGTACTGAGTTCGGTATCTTAGGTCATTACAACAAATACAAACGTTCTCCGTTCGAAACATTCTATGTGGGTGGTGACGGTATGACAGGATATAGCTACAACTACGCATCTGAAACTATCGCACTCCGTGGTTATGAAAACGGTTCATTAACTCCATACGGTAGCGAAGGTTATGCATACATCAGACTTGGTGCTGAGTTGAGATACCCGCTTATGCTTGAAAATTCAACAAGTATCTATGCTTTGGGATTTGTGGAAGCAGGTAACGCCTGGACAGATGTGGCTGACTTCAACCCATTCCAGTTGAAACGTTCAGCCGGTGTCGGTGTTCGTATCTTCCTTCCAATGATCGGTATGATGGGTATTGACTGGGCATATGGTTTCGACAAGATAAACGGCTCAATGCAGTATAGCGGCAGCCAGTTCCATTTTATAATCGGACAGGAGTTCTAATATTAAGAGAACAAGGTCTCAGTTACAAGTTGATAGAAAGGTTCTCCATCCGGATGGCAACCTTGTCAACTTGTCAACTAACTTAAGAACTAACAAACTCAAAAACTCAAATATTATGAAGAAATTGTTTCTATCACTGCTGATAATTATGTCAGGCATAGTAGCAGCACATGCACAGAAATTTGCACTCATAGACATGGAATTCATTCTGAAGCAAATCCCTTCATACGAACAGGCCAACAAGCAAATGGAAACCCTGTCAAAACAATGGCAAGCAGAAGTTGAAGCCAAGTCAAAAGAAGCAAAAGCACTGTACGAAGCATATCAGAAATCAGCATCAGGCTTAAGCACTGAACAAAGGACAGCCAAAGAAGAGGAAATAATTGCCAAGGAAAAGGAAGCTGCTGAATTGAGACAGACATACTTCGGTCCTCAAGGCGAAGCAATGAAGAAAAGACAGGAGCTAATTTCTCCAATACAGGATGCAATCTACAATGCTGTAAAAGAAATAGCTACACAGAAAGGATATGATGCTGTAATCGACAGAGCTTCGGCACAAAGTATGATTTTTGCATCTCCGCACATTGATATTAGTAATGAAGTTCTTTTGAAATTAGGATATTCAAAATAATTTTATACATTTGCAACCGAAAGAAAAACACACGTAATAAACTAAGAATATAACAATAAAATAGAAAACAAAGATTATGTTGAAAAAATTAGCATTATTGCTTATGCTCGTTGCACCAATGAGCATATTTGCACAGAAGTTCGGATACTTCAAATCAGAATCAATTATCTTGGTAATGCCTGAATACGCAAAAGCTCAGACTGATATCCAGGCCTTGCAGAAACAATACGAAGATGAAATCAAACGTGCTTCTGACGAGTTCAACAAGAAATTCGCAGAATTCCAGCAGGAACAGAAGAACCTTCCTCAGAACATCCTTGAACGCCGCCAGAAAGAGCTTCAGGAACTTTCTGAAAAAGGAATGCAGTTCCAGCAGGATGCTCAGCAGCAGCTGCAGAAAGCTTACGCTGACATGATGAACCCTATCTACGAAAAGATGGAAAAAGCTGTTCAGGCTGTAGGTAAGGCAGGTGGTTATGTATTCGTATTCGACTTGAACCGTACAGATATTCCTTATGTTGACGAAACTCAGGCTAAGGATATCACAAACGATATCAAGACTAACCTTGGAATCAGCTTGACTGCTACTCCATACGTGCCACAGGCTCCTGCTACACTTCCAGCAGCTCCCAATACTAACAAATAATTAAAGAATTTATAAATTAAACATACCGGTGAGGAACCTGTTCACACAAATGCCGTGTTTACAGGTTCTTCACCTTTTAATTTTATTTGCATGCCATATTTAATTAATCAGATAAAAGGACCTATAGGAGTTTTTGACTCCGGATACGGCGGACTAACCATACTGAAAGAAATAAGAAAGCTGTTGCCCAAATATGACTTTATGTACTTGGGTGACAATGCACGCACTCCTTATGGAACACGTTCATTCGAAGTCGTGTATGAGTTTACTCTACAAGCTGTCATAAGACTTTTTGAACTAGGGTGTCCGTTAGTTATTCTGGCATGTAACACAGCATCAGCAAAAGCTCTTAGAAGCATACAGCAAAACGACCTACCTTATCTTGATAATTCCAGAAGAGTGCTTGGAGTAATAAGGCCTACAGCCGAAAGTATCGGTGAAGCAACCGTAAGCAGACATGTAGGTATATTGGCTACATCAGGGACAATAAAATCTGAATCTTATCCGATGGAAATAAAGAAACTGTATCCGGATATAAAGGTTACGGGTGTAGCATGCCCTATGTGGGTACCACTGGTAGAGAACAACGAATTCGACTCGGATGGAGCTGACTTTTTCGTAAAGAAGTACATAAACGAACTTTTGGAAAAAGACAATCAAATAGATACAATAGTACTGGGATGTACCCACTATCCGTTGCTTATAGACAAAATAAGGGAATTTACTCCTGACGGAATAAGAATAATTACTCAAGGAGAATACGTGGCAGACAGTTTAAAAGACTACCTGAAAAGACATAAGGAAATAAACTCCAGATGCACAAAAGGAGGAGACTGTCAGTTTCTCACTACAGAATCTGTAGAGAAATTCAAAGAATCAGCATCAATCTTCCTACATGAGGATGTTTCAGTGAGGAGTATTACACTGGGGTAAACAGATTGGTTTTACAGTAACCTCTTGCTAAGATATCTTACCGGATACCACACTGAGATAAAGCCAATCACAAGTACCGTAATAAATATAAGTACTACATCCCAAGCATGAACACTTACAGGATAAGAATCGACAACAAAACTGCCGGAATTTCCCAATGATATTATTCCATACTCCTGCTGCACAAGACAGAGAATCAATCCCAAGATTACTCCTGCAACAGCACCAATAAATGATATCATCCTTCCTTCAAATAGAAATATCCTTACTATCTGATTGTCGGAAGCTCCAAGGTTTCTGAGTGTCTGAACATCGTTTTTCTTGTCAATTATAAGCATGGACAATGAACCTATAACATTGAAACATGCTATCATGAGTATAAAGGTCAGGAATATATACGAAATAAGCTTTTCTATCTCCATTATTCTGAATGTATCAGCCTGCTGCTCGTATCTGTCCTGCACATAGAAGTCTTCACCCAGAATTCTTTTTATCTTTGAGATTACATCCTTCTCGTTAGCTGTTGGATGAAGACGTAAGTTGACAGCCGAAACCTCTTTATCATACTGAAACAAATTGCGTGCAAAGTCAATTGATGTCAGAATATATGAGCCATCATATTTCTCCTGATTTACAGTAAAAGTCAGTCCTGAAGAGAAAAGGTCATCACTCACAAAACTGCTCATTGGATTAGCCATGTTTATTTTTGCTCCACGCTTTGGAGCATAAACTTCAAGAGGATCAAGGAAACGGATACCAGTACCTAATGTGGAAAGCAACTGCAAGCCAGGAATAGCATAATCCGCAACTTCGTCGTGAAGAATAAGTTCGCCACGACCAAACAATATACTGTCTATTGGAGTAAGCTTATCAAAGTTGTCCTCTACTCCTTTTATAACTGCCATTACCTGTCTCCCTTTATATTGCACCATTGCATTATCTTCAACAGACTCTGAATAGACGGCTACCTCAGGCATATTTTTAATCTGCGACAGAACAGGCATACTACCGTCAAACACTTTTCCTTTGACTGAAGTTATCTTCACCTGAGGATCAAACGCAGTGAAGAATGTTGCCACCATATCCTGGAAGCCATTAAAAACAGAAAGTGTGCAGACCATTGCTAATGTAGCCAAAGCAACTCCGCACACAGAAATACCTGAAATTACATTTATTGCATTATGCGATTTCTTCGAAAACAAATACCTTTTCGCGATGTAAAAAGGGAAATTCACGGCAATTAAATTTTATCAGTAATACGACAAGCCTCTATTATTTAAGAAGCTGATCTATCTTTTCAGCATAATCCAAAGAATCGTCGATAAAGAACTTCAGCTCCGGAATTATACGCAGCTGATGACGCACGCGTCCTCCGAGTTCAAATCGTATTGCTTTGGCATTTGCATTAATATTCTTTACTATCTCTTCTGCCCTTTCCGACGGGAAAATACTTAGATAAGCACGAGCATAGCTCATATCTGGACTGATTCTCACTACGCTGACAGATACCAATACGCCAGGCATTGATTTTGTCTGTGCCAAAAATATTTCGCTCAATTCTTTCTGAATCAGTCTGGCAATTTTATTTTGTCTGGTTGTTTCCATAAAATTATTTCTATTTTTTTCTTATTATTGTAAGACCGTCACGCATTGGCAATATCACCTTTTCCACCCTGTCGTCTGCCGCAACCAAGTCATTAAATTTCTTTATTCCTATAGTCTGCAAATCTGTGTGATGCGGATTTTCCTCAAGAACATGACCATCCCATAAAGTATTATCTGCCAGAATATACCCACCACTTCGAAGCTGTTTCAATATCATTTCGTAGTATTCCACATAGAAACGTTTGTTGCCATCCATAAATGCCAGATCGAATGTTATATCCAGTGTAGGTACTATCTGCATTGCATCACCTATGTAGAACTTTATCTTGTCGGAATATGGCGAATTTTCCAACCATGGACGTGTAAAGTCCTCTTGTTCATCATTAATCTCGAAAGTGTGAAGCATAGCTCCATCCTCTAGTCCTTCAGCCAGACAAAGGGCGGAATATCCACTGTATGTTCCTATCTCAAGAACCTGTCTTGGGCGAATCATTTGGACAAACATCTTCAACATTCTACCCTGAAGATGCCCTGAAGCCATACGGGGACGCAGTAGTTTTACATGCGTCGCCCGATATAATGCTTTCAGATAATCTCCTTCTTCATCAATATGCTGAAGTATATAATCGTCCAGAGCGTCCGTTTCTTTCATTATATTGATTATAAATAACGGTTCTTGTTAGGAAGAACATAATCTTCTGCATGTTCAAGAACATCGTTCACCTGATTGATTTCAAGGAATGAAGTCTTTGTACCTGCCTTACCACTACTCAAATATGCCACCATATCATTGCCGGACAATACTCCATCGTTTATCAGCTTACGAAGAGCAGTAAAATAATATTCCTGTCCGTTTGCCTTCTCTGGCATATAGATAGCTTCTACACCATACGAGAGAGCAAGATGACGCATTGTCTTTTCCTTATAACAGATAGCCAATACAGGATGCTTTCCACGATATGCAGCAAGGCTGCGAGCTGTCAAACCGCTGAAACTATCTGTAATGATAGCGTGTATAGGCATTAGGTTAGTAGCACGTACTGCCGATTTTGCAAGGAATCCTGTTACATCTGCATTTTCAGGAGTAAGACGAATCTGAATATCGTTTTCTTCCATTTTATCCTTTTCTGCCTGAGCAGCAATCTTAGCCATAGTCTTAACTGCTTCAACAGGATACTTACCATATGCAGTTTCACCACTTAACATCAAAGCATCTGTACGATAATAAATGGCATTTGCAATATCGGTAACTTCAGCACGTGTAGGACGTGGATTATTAATCATAGTGTGAAGCATCTGAGTTGCAACGATTACCGGTTTACGTGCAAGAATACACTTCTTGATCAACTGACGCTGAATACCAGGAATGCGTTCCTGTGCCACTTCAATACCAAGGTCACCACGGGCAACCATCACACCGTCTGCTACTTCAAGGATTTCATCAATATTGTCAACACCTTCCTGATTTTCGATTTTTGCAATAATCTTTATATCACTGTTGTGAGCATCAAGAATTTCACGAATATCAAGTACATCCTGACGATTACGTACAAATGAATGTGCAATAAAGTCAATATCTTTTTCTATAGCATAAAGAATATTGTTACGGTCTTTTTCAGTCAATGAAGGAAGGTTGATACGTACACCCGGAACGTTCACACTCTTACGGCTTCCCAATGTAGCATCGTTCTGAACTTCACAGAACAGGGTAGTTTCATTCTTATCGACAACTGTCAATGCCAAATCACCATCATCAATAAGAACAGAAGCGCCCACTGACAAATCGTGAACAAAATTCTTATATGTAACAGAAATACATTCTCTTGTAGTTTCCTGATCCGGATTTCCTACAATCTGTACTTTATCACCTATTTTAAAATCGATAGGACCTTCTGCGCTTGCAGTTGTACGCACTTCAGGACCTTTTGTATCCATCAGAATAGCTATACGGTTAGAAACTTGGCGCACATTGGATATCAATTTTTCGAAACCTTCACGGCTGGCATGCGCTGTGTTCATACGAACAACATTCATACCCGCATTAAAAAGATCTCTGATAAAATCCACTTCACAGCGCAAATCTGAAATGGAAGCAACGATTTTTGTTTGTTTAAGCATCATAATAAAAAAACTATTATACCTGTTTTACATTATTTCGAATTTAAAAAAGCTTCGACAGCCAACCTGTATGAGTCAAGCCCGAAACCACATATTACTCCACGGCAAGCACATGATATCATAGACTTATGTCTGAATTCTTCCCTGGTATGGACATTGGAAATATGTACCTCAATGGCAGGAGTAGTGACAGCCCGCAAAGCATCCTGAAGCGCTATTGATGTGTGCGTATAAGCTCCGGCATTCAAGATTATGCCATCATAAGAAAATCCCACTTCATGGATTTTATTGATCATTTCACCTTCCACATTCGATTGGAAATAGTCAAATTCTACATTCGGATACAGCTGAGACAGTTTCTTATAGTACTCTTCAAAAGAAACAGCCCCATAAATGGAAGGCTCACGTTTTCCCAATAAATTTATATTCGGGCCATTGATAATTTGTATTCGCATCGTTTATTTGATATAAACTTTTTGTACCTTTGTAATAATATGGTGCAAAGATAATAAAAAAGAATGAATAAACAGGAAGTTAACGGACAAATTATAATAAAGTATAGACAATATCTAAGACTGGAAAAGTCACTGTCAGACAATACGGTCATGGCCTACACCAACGACCTGGACAAACTTTTACATTATCTTGAAGAAGAAAAAATAAACATCCTTGACGTTTCTCTTGAAGACCTCGAACACTTCAGCGCCGGTCTGAGAGACATAGGCATCAGCCCGCGTTCACAAGCAAGAATTCTGTCAGGTATTCGTACATTCTTTCATTTTCTACTGATTGAAGACTATATCCGTCAAGATCCGTCGGAGCTGCTAGAATCACCGCAAATCGGAAAACATCTGCCCGACATTCTGAGTGTAGAAGAAATCGACAACCTTATAAGCGCCATCGACAGAAGTACAAGAGAAGGCCAGAGGAACTGTGCAATACTTGAAACACTGTACAGTTGCGGACTTCGTGTTTCAGAATTATGCAACCTGAAGATTTCCGATTTGTATCTTAACGACGGATTTATAAGAGTAGAAGGAAAAGGAAGTAAGCAAAGACTTGTTCCAATATCCCCAAGAGCCATCGAAGAAATAAAGAATTATTTTATCACGAGAAACGAGGGACTGATAAAACCGGGATATGAGGATTTTTTGTTTATCAGCAAATTCGGCAAAAACATTTCAAGAATAATGGTGTTTCATATAATAAAAGAACTGGCTGATAAAATCGGATTAAAGAAAAGCATAAGTCCGCATACTTTCAGACATTCATTCGCCACACACCTGCTGGAAGGTGGGGCAAATTTAAGAGCTATTCAGAGTATGTTAGGACATGAAAGTATTGGCACAACCGAAATTTACACCCACATTGACAGACGAAAACTTAGGGATGAAATAATAAATCATCATCCCAGGAATAACAAAAAATTACTATAAACGGGGTAGAAACTATCATTTTTAAGCATTTTTCAGTCATGATAGAGTAAAAAAAAGGACAAATATGGACGACACTATATCTTTTTTCGTATCTTTGTGGCGACTGAACATATTAAAAAGACAAATTTATATAATTATACAAACCTAATTTTTAAAGATCATGATTAAGAAGTTGTATTTGCCTATCGTGGCATTATTAGTTCTTGCTTTCTCTTCATGTAGCAAGATGGGAGAATTGTCTTCTGACTACTTCACTACAAATCCTGAAGTTTTGGAAGCTGTTGGAGGTAAAGTTCCTGTAACTATCACAGGTAAGTTCCCTGAAAAGTATTTCAAGAAAAGTGCAACTGTTGAAGTTACTCCAGTTTTAAGATGGGAAGGTGGCGAGGCTAAAGGTCAGCCAGCTATGTTCCAGGGAGAAAAAGTACAAGGCAACAACCAGACTATCTCTTACAAAGCTGGTGGTACTTACACTATGAAAGCTTCTTTCGACTATGTTCCAGAAATGGCTAAATCTGAACTTTATCTTGATTTCAAGATAAAGAAAGGAAGCAAAGAATACACAATTCCTTCAGTTAAAATTGCTGATGGTGTAATAGCTACTTCAGAACTACCAACTGTAGCTTCTGCTAACGCTGCAAACTCTACAGATGCATTCCAGCGTATAATCAAAGAAGCTAAAGAAGCTCAGATTATGTTCTTGATCCAGCAGGCTAACCTTCGCTCTAGCGAATTGAAAGCAGAAGGTATTAAAGATTTCCACAAACAGGTTGCAATCGTCGCTGGCGACACTAAGAACTACAAACTTAACAATATCGAAATTTCTGCTTACGCTTCACCTGATGGTGGTGTTAAACTGAACACAGGATTGGCTGAAAAACGTCAGGACAACACTGAAAAATACATGAAACAGCAGTTGAAGAAAGGTAAGATTGAAACTACAGTTGATACTGAATACACAGCTCAGGACTGGGAAGGTTTCCAGGAATTGGTTTCTAAATCAGATATCCAAGACAAAGATCTTATCTTGCGTGTTCTTTCAATGTATCAGGATCCAGAACAGCGTGAAACTGAAATCAAGAACATTTCTTCAGTTTACAAGACATTGGCTGACGAAATCCTTCCTCAGTTGCGTCGTGCTCGCTTGACTGCTAACTATGATGTTATCGGACGTAGCGACGAAGAAATCAATGCTGCATTCGATTCAGATGCATCTGTATTGAGCGTAGAAGAACTTTTGTATGCTGCTACTTTGACTAACGACAACGCTCGCAAAGAAGCTATCTACAAGAAGACTATCGAATTGTATCCTAACGACTATCGTGCATACAACAACCTTGGTGAAATGGCATATGTATCTGACAAGGCTACTGCTGAAAAATACTTCAAACAGGCTGCTAGCAAAAACGCTAACGCTCCTGAAGTTAACACTAACCTCGGTTTGATCGAATTGTCTAAGGGTAATGTTGCTAACGCTGAAACTTATCTTGCTAAGGCTACAGGTGCCAACACAGCTAACGAAGCTCTTGGTAACTTGTATATCAAACAGGGTCAGTATGACAAGGCTGTAGCTGCATTCGGTGATACTAAAACTAACTCAGCTGCTTTGGCTCAGATCTTGGCTAAAGACTACAACAAAGCTAAGAATACTTTGACTGCAGTTAAGAACCCAGATGCTTACACTGACTATTTGATGGCTATCGTTGGTGCTAGAACTAACAATGCTGACTTGGTTAAGACTAGCATGGCTAAGGTTGCTCAGAAAGATCCTGCTCTTGCTGCTAAAGCTGCAAACGACCGCGAATTTGCTAAATATGCAAACGAAATCAAATAATTAGATAATTATAAAATCTACTATATTAAGGCTGGAACGAACTGTTCCAGCCTTTTTTTGCAAATTAAATACTGTATAATTCCGACTTTACATCATTTTTATGTATTTTCGCAGAAAACAAACTATAATTTTATGAAAATACTCTACAAAGCTATATTACTATACACTTCTATCGTATTAACATCATGCGGGGGTAGCGACATGTTTACATTAAATATTGAATTAAACAATAAAAAAGAAAAAAACATATATGCCATATACGATGATCCTATAGCTAAAATAGATACAATAAAATTAAAGGAAGGAAAATACGAATATACATTTTTGCCAGATACAATAACACTAATCAGGCTTGTAAACGACTCAGGACTGTCAGTGCCAGTTTTTGCAGATAAAAAATGGAAGGTAAACTTTAAAGGAAATTTTTCCAATCCACAAATCACAGGCAACGGTCCGAACAACGAACTTCAGAACTTCAGAAATCTCATCAGCAAAGATACGACTGACATAATATCCAAAGCTCAAGATTTCATCTTATCAAACAGGGAATCATATGCTTCGGCATATATATTCAATCAGTATTTCATACAAAATCCTAACCCTGACCTGCAGAAACTTGATGAAATTATATCTCAGATGGACGGACATATAAAAGACTGCAGAATAGTAGATATAATCCAAAAGACATTGTCCGAGAACAGGGATAAAAAATCAGAATACTTGAATTACTTTTCCTGCAAAGACAGGAGCGGCAAATATGTATCATGGAGCAGCAAAGAAGAACTTTACACACTGGTAAATATATGGGCTTCTTGGGACGAACAAAGCAAATCTATAAGAGATTCACTATACATAAAAATAAAATCACTGCCTAAAGAAGAATTCAGAGTATTGAATATATCAATCGACTTTGACAAATCAGAATGGGAAAAACATTGTAAGAAGGAAAACGAACAATGGATTGAAACATGCGACTTTGAAGGATGGCAAAATGTTATAGTGAAACAAATGAACATATCCAAACTGCCATACAATATACTGGTTACAAAGAACAGAAAGATCATCACGTCATGCATATATGGTGATGAACTTGTTCAAAAAGTTAAGGATCTGATACAGGAAAACAAGAAAAAGAAATAATCAATTATGCTTGTAAAGCTATACGGAGCCGCAGTTCAAGGCATTGACGCAACTATAGTAACAATAGAAGTCAACAGTTCAAGGGGAATAAAATTCTTTCTTGTAGGACTTCCTGACTCTGCCGTAAAAGAGAGTCACGAAAGAATCATGTCGGCATTGAATGTAAACGGATATAAGATTCCCGGATGCCAGATAGTTGTCAACATGGCACCTGCAGACATCCGTAAAGAAGGTTCATCATACGATCTTCCATTAGCCATTGGAATAATGGCCGCAACCGGTATCGTATCATCTGAAAAGCTTGGACAGTATCTAATTATAGGAGAACTCAGTCTGGACGGAAGCCTTCAACCTATAAAAGGAGCCTTGCCTGTAGCTATAGCGGCAAGAGCCCAAGGATTCAAAGGCTTCATACTTCCAAAACAGAATGCACGCGAAGCCGCTGTAGTGAACAATCTGGATGTTTACGGCGTAGATAATATAAAGGAAGTAGTTGAGTTTTTCAATGGTACACGTGTTCTAGAACCGACTATAGTACATACCAGAGAAGAGTTTTATCAGAACCAGAAAGATTTTCCATTCGATTTTGCAGATGTCAAAGGACAGGAGAACGTAAAACGTGCCCTAGAAGTAGCAGCCGCCGGAGGACACAACATCATAATGATAGGTGCTCCCGGTAGCGGAAAGTCAATGATGGCAAAAAGGCTCCCAAGTATATTACCGCCACTAACTTTATCAGAAAGTCTTGAAACCACTAAAATACATTCCGTTGCAGGGAAATTAGGCAAAGACATATCACTGATTGCTACAAGACCTTTCAGAAGTCCACATCACACCATATCGCAGGTGGCAATGGTAGGTGGAGGCACTAACCCTCATCCGGGAGAAATAAGCCTTGCACATAACGGAGTTCTTTTTCTGGACGAACTGCCTGAATTCAACAGAAGCGTATTGGAAGTTCTAAGACAACCGTTGGAGGACAGACATATCACAATATCAAGGGCCAAATACGTGTTGGACTATCCTGCAAGTTTCATGCTAGTTGCCTCAATGAATCCATGCCCGTGCGGCTACTATAATCATCCTACACGCAACTGCGTGTGCTCGCCAGGACAGGTACAGAGATATCTGAACAAGATATCCGGCCCTCTTCTTGACAGGATAGACATACAGGTAGAAATAGTTCCCGTACCATTCGAAAAGATCTCCGAACGTGAAAAGGGTGAAAGCAGCGCCGCCATAAGAGAAAGAGTTATTAAGGCACGTAAAATCCAGGAAAAAAGATTTGAAAAAGAAAAAGGCATACACTGCAATGCACAGATGACCTCATCACTCCTGCACATACACGCACAACCTGACGTACAAGGTCTGAATCTGTTGAAAAATGCAATGACAAGATTGAATCTGTCAGCACGTGCCTACGACCGTATTCTCAAGGTATCAAGAACAATCGCAGACCTTGAAGGCAGTCCGAACATACTGTCATCGCATATAGCAGAAGCCATCAGCTACAGAAATCTGGATAGAGAAAACTGGGCTGGATGATATATCATGCCAGTATTTTTCACTCAGCCTTCATCTCGTCTTCATTGAGAATAAAACTAGACAATGTTATTTTCTCCGGTTTAACCATAGGAGCTTTTCTATGTTTGCATGATTCAAATATACATGTACTGCATTTAGGTCTCTCAAAAATATCGCACGGATCAAGATGTAATGTCAGCTGTACTTTCTCATTATATCTACTCGTCAGTACACTCTTGAGTTTTTCGCCTGCCTTATGTCCTTCAGATACTGTATAATACCATGGAACAGTAAGATCACAGTCTATGTATATACAGTTACCGGATTTTATAACCTTGGTATTATGTATATCCACCCACTCCGGCTGTCTGTTGTCATTCAGCAGTTCAGCCAACTCTTCCAGCAACTTGTCATCTGCCGTGTCAAGCAATCCGGCAATAGTATTTTTCAAGATAGATATACCGGTTATTATAATTATCGACCCGAATACAAGTGCCAATGCACTGTCTATCCAAGCCAGACCTGTAAAATACAACACCAGCAGTCCGGCAACCAGTCCGATAGTAGAATAAGTATCCGACTGCAAATGCTTTCCTCCAGCCACTAATGCCATAGAACCATACTTCTTGCCCGTCTTAATACTATAATATCCCATCAGATAGTTCAATGCGCCAGATACAGCAACTATCACTATACCGATGTCCAGTTTATCAACTTCTGCAGGGATCAGAAGCCTCTTTATAGCCTCGTATATAATCATGGCTCCAGCCACACTGATCAAGATTCCTTCTACCGATGCTGATATAAGCTCTATTTTTCCATGTCCGAAAGGATGTTCCTTATCGCCAGGCTTGGCTCCCCATCTGAGACAATACAGACTTATAAGTCCAGCCACGACATTTACTATACTCTCCATAGCGTCTGTCAGTACTCCCACAGAGTTAGTAACGAAATAAGCGATAAATTTACCTATAAGTATTAGTCCTGAAACAATAACTATACGTTTCTGGACCTTCAGTTTTATCTGTTCTTCATTCATAAGTCAATACATTAATCTTCGGCAAAGTTATAAATATTAGATTTAACAGGAATAATAATTTATATTAGCTTTTCCAAATGGTGTTTAAATGGTACATAAACAGTATTTAAAAGAACTGCATCTTTGAGCTATTCAAATTGCACAGCTGATAAATAATGTATATCTTTGCACTCATCTTAAACCAGTTACAACAAAATATAACTATATAGCAAATGGAAAAGAAATTCAAAAGAACAACCGTAACATCGGCACTTCCATACGCCAACGGTCCTGTACACATAGGACACCTGGCCGGAGTTTATGTTCCTGCCGATATTTACGTCCGCTATCTTCGCCTCAAGAAGGAAGATGTAATCTTCATCGGAGGATCAGACGAACATGGTGTGCCTATCACTATCCGCGCAAAGAAAGAAGGCGTTACTCCACAAGATGTAGTAGATCGTTATCATACACTTATACGCGACTCATTCAAGGAATTCGGTATTTCATTCGATGTTTACGGACGTACTTCATCAGAAATACATCATCAGACAGCTTCAGATTTCTTCCGCAAGCTTTACGATAAAGGCGAGTTCATAGAAAAGACTTCTGAACAGTACTACGACGAAGAGGCAAAGACATTCCTTGCCGACAGATATATCACCGGTGAATGTCCTCGCTGTCATGCAGAAGGTGCATACGGCGACCAGTGTGAGAAGTGTGGTAGTACACTCTCTCCTACTGAGCTTATCAATCCTAAGAGTGCCATCAGCGGTAGCCAGCCTGTAATGAAGGAAACAAAACACTGGTATCTGCCACTCGACAAACACGAAGGATGGTTGCGCAAATGGATTCTTGAAGACCATAAAGAATGGCGTCCTAACGTATATGGTCAGTGCAAGAGCTGGCTTGACATGGGACTTCAGCCACGCGCCGTAAGCCGTGACCTTGACTGGGGTATTCCTGTTCCTGTAGAAGGAGCAGAAGGAAAAGTGCTTTACGTATGGTTCGACGCTCCTATCGGATATATCTCAAACACTAAGGAACTGCTTCCTGATTCATGGGAAAAATGGTGGAAAGATCCGGAAACACGTCTTGTACACTTCATCGGTAAGGACAACATCGTGTTCCACTGTATCGTCTTCCCTGCCATGCTGAAAGCTGAAGGCAGCTATATCCTGCCGGACAATGTTCCTTCAAACGAGTTCCTGAACCTTGAAGGCGACAAGATTTCAACTTCACGCAACTGGGCTGTATGGTTGCACGAATACTTGAAAGACTTCCCTGGCAAGCAGGATGTTCTGCGTTATGTCCTCACAGCTAACGCTCCTGAGACTAAGGATAATGACTTCACTTGGAAAGATTTCCAGGCACGCAATAACAACGAACTTGTTGCCGTTTATGGTAACTTCGTAAACCGCGCACTCGTTCTTACAGGCAAATATTTCGACGGTAAAGTTCCTGCTGCAGGCGAACTGACAGACTACGACCGTGAAACTCTGAAAGAATTTGCGGACGTTAAGGCTGAAGTGGAAAAACTTCTTGACGTGTTCAAGTTCCGCGATGCACAGAAGGAAGCAATGAACCTTGCACGTATCGGTAATAAGTATCTTGCAGATACAGAACCTTGGAAACTTGCCAAGACAGATATGGACCGTGTGGCTACTATCCTGAACATAGCTCTTCAGCTTGTTGCCAACCTTGCAATAGCATTCGAACCGTTCCTGCCGTTCAGCTCAGCAAAATTGCGTACAATGCTTAACATGGATTCATTCGAATGGGATAATCTGGGACGTACAGACCTTCTTGCTACAGGTCACCAGCTTGGTAAAGCAGAACTTCTGTTCGAAAAGATTGAGGACAGCGCCATCGAAGCACAGGTACAGAAACTTCTGGACACAAAGAAAGCCAACGAAGCTGCAGCTTACAAGGCTACCCCTATCAAGCCTACAATAGCATTCGAAGATTTCGAAAAGCTTGATATCCGTGTGGGTACAGTTCTGGAATGCGAAGTAGTGCCTAAGATGAAGAAACTGCTGAAATTCAAGATTGCCGACGGACTTGAAAACCGTACTATCGTAAGCGGTATAGCACAGCACTACAAACCGGAAGATCTGGTAGGAAAACAGGTATTGTTCATAGCCAACCTTGCTCCACGTCAGTTCAAGAACGGTCTGGTGAGCGAAGGTATGATTCTGAGTGCAGAAAACTTCGACGGCTCTTTGGCTGTTACTTCACTGCTTAAAGAAGTAAAACCGGGAAGCCAAGTTTGCTAACAGATTAATCAACACAAATCAACAATAAAAGGGCGGGATATGGATGTCCCGCCTTTTTCATAAAAGACAGAAACGTGTCAAACAATTCTCTAAAGGAAAAAACAGCGAAAGGACTTCTATGGGGTGGGCTCAGCAACAGTATGCAACAACTGCTCAACCTCTTTTTCGGGATATTCTTATCACGAATACTGTCTCGTACAGATTATGGAATGATTGGGATGTTAAGCATTTTCTCACTCATTGCATCATCCATACAAGAGAGCGGATTTACTGCAGCACTGACAAACAAAAAAGATATACAGCATAAAGATTATAATGCCGTATTCTGGTTCAGTTCTTTAATGGGACTGTTCCTTTATCTTGTACTGTCAATGTGCGCCCCACTTATTTCGCGTTTTTACGATACGCCCGAACTGGAATCATTGTCAAGATATTCATTCCTCTGTATATTCATATCCAGTCTTGGCACGGCACAAAGCGCATACATGTATCGTAATCTGATGATCAGACAACGTACCATAGCATTGAACATAAGTCTGGCAATATCAGGCATTACCGGTGTGATAATGGCACTTAACGGATATGCATATTGGGGTATAGCCACACAGAATTTGGTTTACGTGTCATCTGTAACATGTTTCTACTGGTATTTTTCTCCATGGCGCCCAAGCCTTAAGATAGATTTCAATCCGTTGAAAAATATGATCTCATTCAGCGGGCGTCTGCTTCTTACAAATATATTCGGTCATATAAACTATAATATACTGTCTGTTATTCTTGGTAAATTCTATTCTGGTCAGGAAGTCGGCGATTTCAATCAGGCTAACAAATGGAACTATATGGGCTACTCTGTAATTACAGGAACTATATATGGTGTAGCGCAGCCGGTACTGTCAAGGGTTGACGACGAGAAAGAAAGACAAAAAAGGATTTTCAGAAAAATGCTGCGTTTCACATCTCTCGTCACATTTCCTGTCATGTTCGGACTGTCCATCACAGCAAATGAGCTTATAACAATAGCCATCACTTCCAAATGGTCAGAAAGTGCATATATCCTACATATATTATGTATAGGTAGCGCATTCACAAGCATATCCTATCTTTACTCCAATCTGATAATCAGTAAAGGCAAATCAAGGATTTTCATGTGGAATACCATATTCCAGGGAATTACACAGACCATAATAATGGTAATCAGCCATCCATACGGAATACCTGTAATGATAAAACTTTATGTCTGCATAAACATTGCATGGCTTGCCGTATGGCAGTATTTCGTATGGAAAGAAATCAGACTGAGCATTATGGAAGCATTGCGCGATATTATGCCATACCTGTCAATAGCGGCAATAACAATGTTTGTTACTACATATATAGTTGAAAACAGTATCTCAAACATTTATCTGGCATTAATATCAAAAATCATCATAGCGTGTATATTATACATCTCGTCTGTGTGGTTGTGCGGCTCTGTCACTCTGAAAGAAAGTTTTGAATATCTAATAAAAAAGAAAAGATGAAAACTGTTTCTGTAGTAATGTGTACATATAATGGAGAAAAATATCTGCGCGAGCAGCTTGATTCTCTTGCCGGACAATCGTATCCTGTGATGGAGCTGATTATCCAGGATGACGGTTCGAATGATGAAACAATAGAAATCATAAACGGATATAAAGAACGTCATCCGGAGTTGAATATCAGGTTATACAGGAATTCCATAAATCTGGGGTTTAACAGAAACTTTTTCAGCGCAATACTGAAAGCAAAAGGAGACTACATAGCATGTTGCGACCAAGACGACATATGGGAAGCCTGCAAGCTGGAAATGATGATAAAGAATATAGGAGACGCATCACTTATATTCCACAACTCCGTTCTTTTCAATTCCAACTCAGTTATAGGAAAACTTCACAACAGACCGTTGTGCGAATTTCCATCAAGCATAAACGCCCTGATGATTCCCCGTAGTTACGGACACCAGATTATGTTCAGAAAAGATATACAGGAATTACTCATACCGTTCGCAACACTAAACCTCTCGTATGACTATTTCATATACAGTCTGAGCGGGGTTACTGGAAAAATCAGATACATTGATACATCGCTCGTCAGGTGGAGAAGACACGAGAGTGCATCAACATATTCAGAAAAGAAAGACGAAGGAAAAATCCATGGATACATAAATGCTGCAAAAGCATTATTCAGAACGTCGAACATGAATACTACGCGAAGCTACTTCAAGTTATACAGTTCAATTCCTGTGGCAGACAAAACAGCAAGAAAATTGGCTGATAAAATGAGCAGAATAAACATTGTAAATTTTATCGGTATATGCTACCTTTGCTATAAACATAGATACGAACTCATAACAGAGTGTAGCGGAATAAAACAAAGTTTAAGGGCTTTCTTTGTTCCATTGTTTTTTGTACGGGATTACGGACAATATATTTTAAGGAAATAGGAAATGAAAACAATACCGGTATTTTTCACTTTCGACAAGAACTATGTTCTGGCAGCAAAAGTGGCTATCCACTCCATGCTGGTTCATGCATCAAAAGATTATAAGTATGAATTATATATTCTGCATACTTCTCTTGATGACAACGACTATAGAAACATCCGATCCGTAACAGAAGATTTCAACGCCGGAATTCATTTCATCAATGTTTCTGAATACGAAAAGAAGATAGAAGGACTGCATGGCAAGGCACACTATTCAAAAGAAATATTCTACAAACTGATTGCCGCCGACATTTTTCCGGAATATGACAGAATTTTATGTACTGATGTAGATGTTATATTCACAGGAGACATATCAGAAGCCTTTTTCGTGTTCCCCAATGAAGATTTCATCTATGCAGGAGTTGGGCCTACAAACAATTCGGGACGTATGCCTAAATATATGGATAAATTTTCAAAAGACGAGCTGGCAATATTGGAACATGAGATTGGAGCAGGTTTTCTCCTGCTGAATCTAAAGGCGATACGTC
Source organism: Bacteroides cellulolyticus (assembly GCF_025567135.1). NCBI lineage: Bacteria > Pseudomonadati > Bacteroidota > Bacteroidia > Bacteroidales > Bacteroidaceae > Bacteroides > Bacteroides cellulolyticus. The sequence goes on along the minus strand of NZ_JAOQJJ010000005.1, from coordinate 104,984 downwards.
GCCATGACAAGCAGAAAGAGATGACAGACTTCTACATCAACAACTACGAAAGACTTTTACTGCCCGAACAGGATTGTATGATTCTTACATGCTGGCCTTTAGTGAGATACATACCAACCAAGTTTGTTGTTATAAACTCATTTTATAAAATAGACATAGACAAATTTCATTTCTATGAAGGGACTCCGGATTTCGACTGCCCGCACAGAGAAGCTGTAGAACATTTCAAATCAGCATTGGACAACCCAGTACAAATACATTACGCCGGCCCCGACAAACCATGGAACAGTATAATGGTGACAAAACAAATGGAATGGTTCAAAGCAATGATCAAGGCCGGATGTTTATGGGAATATATCTATAGCCAGCCTAAATTCTTTGCGCAAAAAATAAAAAAATACAGTTTAAGAAGATTTATCCGTAAACACTTCAATATTTAACAAGCGGAACATGAGCAACAGACAAAATAAAGTACGAGTTATAGCATTTTATCTTCCACAGTTTCATCCTACACCGGAAAACGACAAATGGTGGGGTAAAGGTTTTACAGAATGGACAAATGTAGGCAAAGCCAAGCCTTTGTTCAAGGGACACTATCAGCCTAAGGTTCCGGCAGACCTAGGATATTATGACCTTAGAGTACCGGAGACAAGAAAAGCTCAGGCTGATATGGCCAAGGAATATGGTATAGAAGGTTTCTGCTACTGGCATTATTGGTTCGGCAACGGAAGACGTCTTCTTGAAAGACCTTTCAACGAAGTATTGAACAGTGGTGAGCCGGATTTTCCTTTCTGTCTGGCATGGGCAAATCACAGTTGGGAAGACAAGCAGTTCAGTAAGGACGGAGGACATAAGATGCTCATGGAACAGCTTTATCCTGGAGACGAAGACTATATAGCACACTTCAATGCTGTTCTTCCTGCATTTAAGGATCATAGATACATCCGTGTGAACGGTAATCCTGTTTTCGTAATATATTCACCTATGAATGTACCTGATGCGGCTCATTTCATCAGTTTATGGCAGGAATTGGCAAAACCACATGGTTTTCAGATACATTTTGTGGCACATACATCAAAACCCGAAGAAATGGAACAGTATAAGAAATGGGGATTTAAAGCTACAATAATGGTCAGACTGTTCGATGTTTTCAAGCACGACTTTTCCCTATTGGAACGCATAAATGCCAAATTCCAGCGTATTGCTTTCAAACAGGGACGAAGGATAGACTATTCAAAAGCCGCAAAATATTTCTGCGGACCTGAAGACAAGAATACAGACTGTTATCCTACTCTAATACCAAACTGGGATCACTCGCCCCGTTCGGGAAGAGCAGGACACATACTGATAAACTCAACTCCGGATAAATTTGAGAAGCATGCGGAGCAGACGTTTAATAATGTGAAGGACAAGCCTGAAGAAGAAAGAATCGTTTTCCTGAAATCATGGAACGAATGGGCTGAAGGTAATTATATGGAACCCGATTTAAAATTCGGAAGAGGATACCTTGAGGCTCTGATGAAAGCAATAAACAAAGTCTTTGGAGAATAAACATTCAATTATGAAAATAGCATTAGTCAAACAAGAAGTATATCAGGATCTTTACGTTTGCCCGGTAACAGAGAAAAACGCGGCAAACATTCTCTTTTCGTCAATGGGAAGAGTGGGCCCTATCGGCCTTATGGCAGAACTTGATGCAGACTTTTATATAGTGAAGGAAGAACCGGAGTACGAAACACAGATTTACCGCAAAGTGATACCACATATCTCCAAACATCTGTATCTGCTCAAGACTGAGACACTCGACAAGATTCCAGGACAGGAATTCAAACAGCCGGGCAGTCCGTATCCGAACGGCAAATTCGCAATTGACAGCCACGACATAGACTGGAGCAAATACGATGTTGTGATTTCCATTAACGTCAGCCTTCCTACGTCTGTCGTAAGAAGGTACCCGCAGACACTCTTCGCATATATGATAGGCGAAGCCAACATGGCTACGGGAAGCGTACACTTCGGATACGATGTCACCATGAACCAGATGGCAAGAGGAATAATCTCCAGGAAATGCGGCATTATGGATTTTCCATATACATTCCTCAGTTCGGACACTCTGCAGAAAATCATGCAGAATCATCTGGGAAGAGAATCGGAGAATAAAGGAATCTTTATGGAAATAAATTCCACTACAGAACGCCCCGTAACAAAGGCACCAGCACATTTCCAGCCTCTCATAGATGCAGGATACGAAATAATTCTCCACAAGCAGCGTATATTCGACAATCTGAAAAGCATATACGATGCCAAGTATTTCGTAAAGATGGGTGGACGACATATACGCGGAAACTCTGTGGCAGAAGCAGTCTCTTTAGGGACACTGGCTATAATGGACAAGAACGAAGTGACACACCATGAACTGATTATAGACGAATGTGACGTGAAGACTATGGACCAGATGGTTAGCCTGATAAACAAGTTGGAAAACAATCCGGATTTGTATCAGGAACTATTGGCCAAACAGCGTAAAGTGTTGAAAGAATTATTCTTCGATGCACCGGTACAGTCACTCGCCAACTGTCTTGAAGAAAAAAGAAAAGCCGGGAAGGCAAAACCTTATAAATGGTATAACAAAATAGCAGACAGACTCTGTTTCATTAAATAAAAGACAATACTAACATGAATGCCCCTATACTACTCTTCGTATTCAACCGTCCTGATCATGTACGTCGGACTGTAGAAGCTCTGCAACGCAACACTCTTGCTGCGGAAAGCATACTGTATATTTATTCCGATGCCGCACGCACTCCGGAGCAACAAGACGCAGTGGGCGAAGTGAGAAGATACATACACACCATCGGAGGATTCAAGGAAATAAACATCATTGAGAGAGAGGAGAACTGGGGACTTGCCAGAAGCATTATCGACGGCGTTACAACACGTGTGAAAGAGTACGGAAGAGTAATAGTGCTTGAAGATGACCTTATCACCGCACCGTATTTCCTTCAGTTCATGAATGATGCTCTGGAGACTTATAAAGATGAAGAGAGAGTGGGTCACATACAGGGATGTGATTTCACTCAGGATTCTTCCCTGCCCGATACTTTCCTGATAAAATGGACAGGAAGCTGGGGATGGGCTACATGGGAACGCGCATGGAAGTATTTCAACCCCGACGGAATGGCTCTTCTGAAAGAACTTGAAGACAGAAAGCTGACATATACCTTCGACTTCGACGGTAAATACGGTTACACACGTATGCTCCGCCGTCAGATTGAGGGGAAGAACAATTCCTGGGCTATACGATGGAATGCCTCTCTATTCCTTAATAACATACTTTCGCTTAATGTAGGAAAATCACTTGTACAGAACGAAGGTTTCGACGGTAGCGGTACCAACTGCGGCGGTGGCAGACTGTATTCCTCAAATCTGTTCATGGACAGGATTGAGGTGAAAAGAATCACTCCGGCAGTGGAAAACAAAGAAGCAAGACAGGCATACGTGAGATACTATGCCCGCACCAATTCATTCATGGCTAAAGCCATCAGAAGGATAAAACGCACTCTGAAAGGTGATTTTGGCAGATAAAATGGCCTCAGACGTCGTTTTTAACTATATTATCATTAATTATTCATACATCAATTGGGATAAAAAAGGACGGTTTGCACTATCTTTGCAAAAAAAAATTCCCGACCATGAGAATACTAATCATAAACACGGCAGAACGTATAGGAGGTGCGGCTATTGCAGCGAGCCGACTGATGGACGCACTAAAAAATAATGGAATAAAAACAAAAATGCTTGTCCGCCACAAACAGACAGAGCAGTTAACCGTCATCCCTCTGAAAAACTCATGGAGGAGAATATGGCAATTCGCCTGGGAACGTATCGTAATATGGATAGCAAACGGATTTACACGCCGTAACCTCTTTGCCGTTGATATAGCAAATACAGGTACAGACATCACAAAACTGCACGAATTCGTACAGGCCGACGTGATACATCTGCACTGGGTCAACCAGGGAATGCTTTCGCTTAACGACATCGAAAAAATTCTTAAATCAGGAAAGCCTGTGGTATGGACAATGCACGACATGTGGCCATTCACCGGAATATGCCACTATGCAGGCTCATGCAAGAAGTATGAAGAGACTTGCCACAACTGTGAGCTTCTTCTGAGACCTCACAAGAAAGATCTTTCATATAAAACATTCAAAAAGAAACAAAGGATTTTCTCAAACTCGAAAATAACCTTCGTAGCATGCAGTCACTGGCTGGAGGAAATGGCAAAGAGCAGTGCACTTATAGGAAGACAGAACATCACAAGCATTCCTAATGCCATTAACACCAACCTGTTCATGCCACGCAACAAACGTCAGTCAAGAGAGAAACTTAACTTACCTCAGGACAAAAAACTTCTGCTTTTCGGATCGGTCAAGATTACTGACAAGCGCAAAGGTATAGACTATCTGATAGAGGCATGCAAGATACTGACACAAAGCAATCCGGAACTAAGCAAAGAACTCGGAGTTGTGATATTGGGCTCGCATCCGGAACAACATTCTTCACTGTTCCCGTTCCCTATATATACAATGAATTATGTGAAAAGTGAAAAAGATCTGGTAGATATATACAATGCAGTTGATATATACGTTACGCCGTCACTGCAGGACAATCTGCCCAATACCATAGTGGAAGCCATGTCGTGCGGTATCCCTTGCGTAGGATTCGAAACAGGAGGTATCCCGCAGATGATAGACCATCTGCACAACGGATATGTAGCAGAATATAAGTCGGCATCCGACCTCGCCAACGGCATAAAATGGGTGCTTACCGACGGTGACTATCAGACCTTAAGCGAGGAAGCTCACCGTAAGGCAGTAAACACTTATTCCGAATCTGTTGTCGCACACCAGTATCTGCAAATCTATAACAAGCTGACAGGCAAAAATGCATAACACCGCTCCAAATTACCACATACAGCACCAGCATCCTAAATTCAGCATTATCACAGTGACGTATAATGCCGAAAAGGTATTGGAGGACACTATACAGAGTGTCATCACACAGTCGTACAAGAATGTGGAGTACATCATTGTTGACGGCGGTTCGAAAGACGGAACACTAGGTATAATAGAAAAATACAGACAGCACATAGCACACCTGGTAAGCGAACCTGACAAAGGACTGTATGACGCGATGAACAAGGGAATCAGACTTGCTACCGGCGACTATCTGTGTTTCCTCAATGCCGGTGACGAATTGCATGAGGATGATACTTTGTTCTATATGGTACACAGTATAAAAGGAGATACACTGCCGGATGTTATTTATGGCGAGACACAGATAGTTGACGAGAACGGACATTTCATCAGGATGCGACGTCTATCGGCTCCGGAAGTACTCACGTGGAAAAGTTTCAAGAAAGGTATGCTTGTATGCCATCAGGCTTTCTTCGCACGCCGCGAACTGGCTGTAAACGAACCATATAATCTGAAATACCGTTTCTCCGCCGATTTTGACTGGTGCATACGCATAATGAAGAAAAGCAGCAGCATTCATAATTCAAGGCTAACCATAATAGACTATCTGAACGAAGGTATGACCACACAAAACCATAAGGCTTCGCTGATGGAACGTTTCAATATCATGTGCCATCACTACGGATTTATATCTACCATTGCTCATCATCTGTGGTTCGTAATAAGAGCCGTGTTGAAGAAATAGACTGGCATTTCAGCCGAAAGTTGAAAATACATCTTAATAAATCGGAAAAACAAATAAGATTGAGTATATAAATTTGTAATAATTACAATTTTATATACTTTTGTCTCATAAGCTATTCATTAACCATTTAAAACCAAAAACTTATGAGAAAGATCTTAACACTATTCACACTTTTCGTATTATTTTCAACCATACAAGTTTTCTCACAGGAGAAACAATATCAGCTGTCAAGCCATATCCTCGATATCAATACAGGCTACCCTGCAAAAGATGTAAAGATAAGTCTCTCAAAGATGAACAATGCCGGCCAATGGACTGTAATAGACGAGAAAATTACCGATACGAACGGTAGGGTGAAAGACTTCCTCCCACAAGACGGCAAATCGGAAAACAAAGGTATATACAAACTGACATTCCACACTGAACCTTATTTCAAGTCGCAGGACAAGAGCTCCTTCTATCCGTTTATTGAGGTAGTGTTCGAAATAAAGGACGACAGCCATTACCACGTACCTATAACCCTCTCACCTTACGGATATTCAACCTATAGAGGGAACTGATAAATACAGTCCACACACATAAATGATACAAAAGAAGGCGTTTCAATGATTATTACCAAAACAATCCTTGAAACGCCTGTGTTTATTTACCGTTACACGTTCGTGTAACGCGCGTTGCACGGCCGTGTTCCACGCGCAACACGTTCGTGTTCCGCTAAATATGATTATTCTTTGCGCTTTTTATATTCCGAAATCAACACCGCCACTACCCCAAGGGCGAGTAAAGCCAATGCTATATAAGCAATGGTTTCAGTAGTATGAAGCGATTTTGGATCGAACTTGAACTCTATCACATGTTTTCCTGCAGGAACATTCATCGCACGGAGGATATAGTCGGCACGTCCGTGTTCCACCTCCTCGCCATCTATAGTTGAAATCCAACCCGGATAATATATTTCCGAGAATACCACTACCCCACCGTTCTTGGAATCAACCTCATATTTCAATGCGTTAGGCTGATACTCTTTCAGAACAATTGAGCTGAGTGAGTCTGGAGCGGCAGTCATCTTAACCTGTTCAGCAAATTTCTTGTCAACAACAGCTGTATGAAGCGGATTAATATCATGCAATGCATCTATCTCCTCATTTGCATTGTCAACATATTTCACATCGCCTACAAACCAAGCGTTTCCACAAGCATAAGGATTAAACACCGGAGCAGTCTTTCCGTCCTGAAGCGGAAGAATGAAATATCTTGTGTTAAGCATGTTCAGAACAGGGAAAGCATTCCGTTCAACCTTACTCATATCACCACCTGCCTCTGATAGTTTAGAGAATATAGCGTTCATTTCACCATGGATATGTTCCTCAATTATCTCCTGATAACGGCGAAGTTTAGCTGCGTGATATCCTCCGATACTCTTATGCCAGTAAGCTGTATTGTTCTCATTAAATGTATTTACAGCCAGGTTCAATACTCTGTAATCTAACGATTTGTCCTTCAGGATTTCCTTGTCTGTTTCCGAAGGTTCCAGATATGGTTTCATCTCAGTACCTTTTGCCACGAACTGTTCGTCGTACAGATAGCGTTTGTTCACACTCCACATATCCACAAGACACAACAGAGCTATAAGAGCTACCGTAACCTTCGGTTTCAGTTTTCCAATCGAATAAGCATATACCAAAGCCACACCTATCAGAATAATTACAAGGTTGCGCCATGCATCGGAAGTAAATATTGAAACACGAACCTCTTCAAGATTTGTCAATATAGGAACAAGCTGGTCCTGAGGGATAGCATTCTGAAGAGCTGACATCTCCATTGTGGAAATATACGAAGGGAAGAACACCTGAGGAGCCAAAGCAAACAGAAGCGACAAACCTCCTGTCAGTGCCAGACTGGTATAAAATCCTTTCGCATTCTCCTTAATTACGGAAGGACGTTCCATTATCTCTTTCAATGCCATGATGGCAAGCAGAGGAATAGTAAATTCCGCAATTACAAGAATAGACGAAACGGCACGGAACTTATTGTACATAGGAACATAATCGATAAAGAAGTCTGTCACTCCCATGAAATTCTTTCCCCACGACAACACAATAGAGAAGACTGTTCCCACTACAAGAGCCCATTTCATTGGGCCTTTCACTATGAAACATCCAAGGATGAAAAGGAACATCACAAATGCACCCACATAAACCGGACCTGAGGTACCCGGCTGTTCGCCCCAGTACTGTCCCAACTGCGAGTACAGCCCACGATACATAGGATTAGCCTTCTTCATCGCATCCTCATTTGCAGCCAAAGGCACAGACGCTCCACCCTTCACATTAGGTACAAGCAGCGAGAATGTTTCGCCTATTCCATAGCTCCACTGAGTGATATAATCGCGTTCAAGTCCGCTTCCTGTCTGATTGGCAGAGTTCTTCTTCACAAGTTCACTCTTGCCTCGCATACTCTCCTTGCTGTACTGATATGTGTGATAAAGATTGGAAAGATTGATACAAACACCTATCACACCTGCCACTACAAGCACTCCGGTCGCCTTGAAGAAATCCTTCAGCTTATTTTCCTTATAAGCCATCACGCCATAGGCTACAGCCATAAACAGCATAACGAACAGGAAGTAATAACTCATCTGAGGATGGTTTGACACTATCTGCAGAGCAACAAACAATGCAGTGAGCAATCCTCCGGCAAGATATTTTCCACGATAAACCAGTACCATACCGGCTATTGTAGGCGGAATGTAAGCCAGAGTAACAAATTTCCATATATGTCCAGCCGCAATGATAATAAAGAAATAGGATGAGAAAGCCCATATTATTGCGCCAAGAGCAGAAAGCCATACCTTGAAGTTGAATGCACGAAGCAGGATATAAAAACCTAGGAGCATCACAAACACATACCACACGTATGTAGGCAGGAACAGATGATAAACCTTCTGGATGAATCCCAAAGCTTCGGTAGAGTCATAACTAGGTGCCATCTGATAGGTAGGCATACCCCCGAAAATAGAGTTTGTCCAACGGGTACGCTCACCTGTTTTTTCCAGATACTCCTTTTGTTCCTGACCAGAGCCGATACCTGCTACGGCATCATGCTGGGCCAATATTCGTCCTTCGGTGACTGCCGGGAAGAAGTATGCGAACGATATTACCGCAAACAATACCACAGCCACAATGTCCGGAATAAGTTTCTTGAATAAATTCATACTATATCAAAGAATTGAAAAATTAAATAAACTATTAGTATTCAGTCGGCAAAGATAACATAATACTGCTTGAAATGTTGTAAATTTGCCCGTGGAAATTACGATAAATATCTAAATAATTGAAAATGAGTCATAGCTACCAATTTAGGTTACGGATTTATTAGTTATAAGCTGTTGTATTCTTCTGCGCATTGCGCGCACCTTCAAGTTTCTTGGGAACTTATCATGTCAGTAGTGAAGTAGATAACATGAATTATATACAGTCTTATATTGGCTTATCAGTTATTGCATGGGTTACAGGTACTGCTTGAGACGAAATAGATACATCTGTTAAGGATAATGAAAGCTGTCCAATCATGGGAGGAGTCCGACAGTACTCTTGCTAATACCCACACAGTCGGTTCGGATGAAGATAACAATACAGGAAAATGAAGGAATTGCCTGGCTATTTTTGGGAAAAGGTATAATGTTTATAGTTCTAAAACTTGAATTAGCATCGCATATATACAATATACTAATGTATATCAGACTTTTTTTTCTTACGCTTTGATATGTAAGCCGAATTATCCATTGCCCACGATATAAGATTGTTTAGTATTGGAATCAGGCTTTGACCGAGCTCAGTCAGAGAATATTCTACTCTTGGTGGTATTTCTGCATATAGTTTTCTTCTTACCAATCCGTCAGTTTCGAGATTCTTTAATGTCTCGGTAAGTACTTTAGGAGAAATATCCGGAATTGCTTTACCTATCGTATTGAAGCGTGTTGCTTCATTTTCAGAAAGCACACATAATATGAGCATGGCCCATTTACTGGAAAACCGCGACAGAACATTCCTGATAGGACAATCTTCTATGCGAGTATATTTTTTCAGATTTTCTTGTAATTGCAAACTGTTCATTTTCAATAATAATTACCTTAAAGTAAGTGGGTTACATTCATGTAACCTCTTGTATATCAATATAAAAAACATTAATTTTGCACTATCTGAACGATAGTAAGTTTAGAATGCAAAGTTAATCAACTTTATAAAAAACAAAAAATATGGGCAACATTAAAACAATGAACAAGGGCGAAAAATACGCTCACGCAACAATAGGTTGCATCAAAAGCTTTGAAGGTAAGCAGTTTGTAAAAGAAGCTACAGAGGCTACTTCATGCGAGGTCTCTTTCGGTTCATTACCGACTGGAGCATCTGTTCCGTTTTTTCATAGCCATAAGACGAATGAAGAAAACTACATTATTCTATCAGGAGCTGGAAAGTTTCAGGTGAACGATGAAGTTTTTGAAATCGGTGAAGGGTCAATCATTCGGGTATCACCGAGATGTGACCGAAACTTGAAATGTACTTCTGCCGAGCCTATGATTTATATTTGCATTCAGGCAAAGGACGGAAGTCTGGAAGACTATACAATGACGGATGCTGAAATAACCGAGCGCGAAAGCCTGTTGTAAAAAGCTTTATTCATGATTATCAGATAAACTGGAATCTCTGACAATGACGGTATATTATATATTGCATCATTGCCAGAGATTTTCTGTTATCCTAAGTATTATATCCATTATTCTCAAAGAGATACCTAAAGGAATGTGTCAGATATACTGTTCACATTCCTTTCGTGTACTGCATGACTTCTTGAGCATCATATTTACGATAGCAAGAAGCAATCCGTTCACCTTTCTTGCATGATGTGGACATACTGTGACGCATCGCATGCACGAGATACAGATTTTCTTGTTTACTTTTGCCGGATTGTTCTTGTCGATGGCACCTACAGGGCATCTGAAAGCACAGATACCGCATTGGATACATGCCTTTGTAGTTTTAGGCACTATACCTGCATTGGCTGCTTTGCGGTAAGGCCTGTTACCCGGTATTGCAGGAGTTGAAAAATCATTTCTCTTCAGCTTATTTCCAATCTGTTCTGCAAACACTCTTAAATGTTCGTAATCATCCTTGTCCGGCCTGTTCGTGGCATATCGATGAGCGATGGAATGTTCGGCAATAGCTACTATTGCCGATATGACTGTAAATCCGGCTTGCTGCACAATATCCTGAAGTTCTACTAATGTGTCTTCATAGGCCCGGTTACCATATACGCAAACTATGATTGCTTTTGCACCATTAGCTTGAATCCTTGAAATACGCTCTGCGGCTGTAGAAGGTACTCTACCACTATAGGATGGAACGGCGATTATGGCTATATCCTCATTTTTCAATGAGAATTTATGTAAATCTTCATTACTATCTGACAGGTCAATGCCTGTTATGTCTAGACCCAATTCGTTTGCCAGAAAATCAGCAACTTTCTTTGTTCCACCAGTCGGACTGAAAATTATTTCATATATCTTCATATATTCTATCTCCTTTTTTATTTTCTATTTTTACTCTGCATACCAAGAGGTAATATAATAAGTATTCTGGTGCTATGGATACGGCAACTTGTCCGAAACTGCCGGACGCACCTGTTATCAGCTGTGTTTTTCCCGCCTGGACTTCAAGTTCTTCAATAAGTCCCTGATAGGCTGTCAGTCCGGCTAATGGTATAGCGGCAGCGGTAACAAAGTCATAGTCTGACGGCATTTTAGCCAGAGCTTGATGGTAAACAGTAACATATTCAGCAAAGGCACCTATCCTGTTTATTGGAAGTCGTGTATATACACGGTCACCTGCGCTAAAGTCTTTTACGTTATTACCCGTCTTTTCCACTATACCAGAACACTCGTTCCCCAATGTCAGAGGCATTCTGTAATCCTGTATCAGTCTGACACTTCCTGTCAGTTGAAGAATATCCAAAGGATTTACAGCGGCAGCCATAACCTTTATAATAACTTCATTTTCATTTGGTTCTGGAATAAAAACTTCATTTACGGAAACTTTGATTCCCTTTGTGTATTTCTTGATTTGTGCTGCTTTCATTTTTATGTTATTATTAAAATAAAACTATCAATCATTAACAGAAACTGTTTTTTTGCGGTCATTCATAATATCATCCATATTATCAACAGACCATTGGAGTAGTGAATCAAGGATAGGCTTTAGTGATTTTGCTCTTTCCGTCAGAGCGTATTCCACTCTTGGCGGTATCTCCGAGAATATTGTTCTTGTAACATATCCGTCTTCTTCCAGTGTACGGAGTGTCATTGATAGCATTCTTTGTGATATATCCGGCATTTTTTGTTTCAATTCTGTAAAACGCATGCTATCCTTGCCTGATCTGTCCAGGATATAAATAACAAGCAATGTCCATTTATCACATAATCTTGCCAGTATGTTCCTTACCGGACAAGTCGGAAACATAGCATCTTGTATTGTTGATCTTTTCATGAATTATAAATAATACTGTCTATATTTAATAAATTTCAGTGTACAAAGATAGATAATATACTTTAATTACCAAGTATATTTTTTATACCAATATAATGGATGATTGATAAATATTTTTTATGTGATTTAGTTTATTGCTTGATGACTGAGAAATATAGACTGACTTCATTCGTAAAACCTAATATATCTATTTAATTCTTATCAAAACACTAAATGGCTATTTCATTGCTTTTTCAGTCTTTTATTTTTTCAAGCCATCCTCCTAAAATGCCTATCTGCCAATAACTTTGATACATTTTTCTGTTTATCACTTTTTATTCGTACTTTTGCTGACTAAAATCAAAATCAGAACAAATTTACCGAATGAAAATAGGAATTATCACAGCCATGTCTTCCGAACAGAAGCAACTGGCAAACCAACTCACAGAGATAAAAGAATCAAGTAAAGGTCCTTTCAGCTACATAGAAGGAAAAATCAACAGCAACGAAATAGTACTGATGCAGTGCGGTATAGGAAAAGTAAACGCAGCTGCCGGAACAGTGGAAATGATAAACAACTTCCAGCCTGACTGTATCATCAGTACAGGAGTTGCAGGAGGTATAGACACTTGTCTGAAGATAATGGACGTAGTTGTAAGCCGCAATATTGTATATCACGATGTATGGTGCGGCGAAGGTAATGCCTACGGACAGATTCAGGGACTGCCTACATTCTTCGAAGGTAACGAAACCCTCTACAATACAGCAATGTCTCTTGATACTGAAACAGCTATCCACGGAGGCCTCATCTGTACCGGCGACAAATTCATCACCGACCGCAAGGAACTGGACGAAATAAAATCAAACTTCCACGAAGGTCTGGCTGTAGATATGGAATCTGCTTCAATAGCTCAGATTTGCTATCTGTATAAAGTTCCGTTCATCAGCTTCAGAATAATAAGCGACACTCCGGGAGCAGAAAACCACTTCGACCAGTATCTGAACTTCTGGGGAGAAATGGCTAACCGTTCGTTCAAGGTAACAGAAACATTCCTTAAGGCATTGCCTAACAGAATTGGATAATTTTTAATTATTAATTTTTTAATTCTTCACTCATGGAAAAGATACCAAGCTTTACAATAGACCATATCCGTCTGCTACGCGGAATATATGTATCAAGAAAAGACCAGGTAGGAACAGAAACTGTAACTACATTCGATGTACGCATGAAAGAGCCTAACCGTGAACCTGCATTAAGTCCTTCGGCTATCCACACAATTGAGCATCTGGCTGCAACATTCCTTCGCAACCATCCTGTATGGGCAGACAAGATTATATACTGGGGACCTATGGGCTGCCTCACAGGTAACTATCTTGTAGTAAAAGGTGACTTGAAATCGGCAGATATACTTCCGCTGATGATAGAAACTTTCCGTTTCATTGCCGATTATGAGGGTGATGTTCCGGGAGCTACAGCCAAAGACTGCGGTAACTATCTGATGATGAATCTTCCTATGGCAAAATGGGAAGCTAAGAAATATCTGGAAGAAGTACTGGAAAAAGCCACAGAGGAGAATTTGAATTATCCTGCATAAAGGAAACAAGCCGTTCAGTGAACGTTTAGTGAATGTTCGCTGAACGGCTTTAATTTAAAATGATACTACAGATTTCCATATATTATCCCAATAACAGAGAACATGCTATTAGCAAAGATAATATTAATAAGAAAAACGCCTCGTCGTTTTAATTAAAATAACAAAGCGTTTTAATCAAAACGACAGGGCGTTTAAAAAAAATGAGTTATCACCCATTTTAATTCGGGAGATAACTCATTTCTAAATTTCCGTGCAGCAAGTAATAATTACTTACGCAAGCCAAGCTCTTTAACGATAGCACGATATCTTTCGATGTCGCGATCCTTCAGGTAGTTAAGTAAAGCACGACGCTTACCTACCAAAGTTGTAAGAGCTCTTTCAGTACTATAATCTTTTCTGTTGAGCTTCATGTGCTCAGTCAGGCGAGAAATACGGTATGAAAACAATGCTATCTGCGATTCAGCTGATCCAGTATCAGTGTTAGACTTTCCGTACTTTTCAAAGATTTCTTGTTTTTTAGCTGCGTCTAAATACATAATTTTGACTGTTTTTAAAATGTATAAATTTGATTTGCGGGTGCAAAGATACTGATAATCTTATACATTACAAATATTTTGTTATATTTTTTCACCATTTCCCATTTCTACACAATAAATTATGGAAACTATATGTATATTTACACATTATATAGAAAATATTGTATGAAACCGCTTACGGGAAAAGAGAAAATGACAGCCGAAAAAATTCTGTTAAAGAAAAATATCAGTATCGACGATATAGAGAGTTTCCAGTTCATAAAATACGATGAATATCCGGAAGCACACGACAAATTTTGGGGCAGATCTCTGTTCCGCATTAAAATGAAATCAGGCACATTTGCCTATATCCGTATTTATTACAATTGCAGCAAGAGGGCTTCCGCTTTATTAAGGTATCTTGTCTCAAAAGGAATCGAATTTTCCAACTACAACAAGCCGTACACCACCGAAAACTGTCTGAAAGAATTATCTGACAAAAAATATAAAAGACGCTTCTCTGAAGTTGAAGTGTTATCTATATTAGGCATATATTCTTTTATTGGCGGTCTCTTTATATTGAATACAAAAAACAACGAACCAATTTTTACAGCCATATCAGGGGTAGTATTTATTATCCTAGGATATGCAATAGTACATACGGCGTATGCAATAAACTGCCAAATATCAATCAATGGCGGAGACTTGGTCATCGCAAACAAATTCAAAACATATACCTACCCAATAAAATCAATCCTGAAAGTAAACATTTATATATTCTATACCGGCAAACGTAGCATAAAATACATAGAAATCATTGATTCAGATTATTTCTACCATAAACATCAATGCAACGGATTAAGCCGCAAAGATACCGATAACATTATAAGAAGTTTATTTTCAATTGGTATTGACGCAACCAACAATACATAAGTACTCATATCTAAAAAATATAAAAACCATAGAGCATTATACCTGTCTTTCAATGAAAAATAGTAAATTTGCAGCCAATAATATATAGGTATATAGTATGCAAGACATTAGAAACATTGCCATCATTGCCCACGTTGACCACGGTAAAACAACGTTAGTGGACAAGATGATGCTGGCGGGACACCTGTTCCGCGGAGACCAGACAAACGGTGAACTGGTATTGGATAACAACGATTTGGAACGTGAAAGAGGTATAACAATCCTTTCAAAGAACGTATCAATCAATTACAAGGGTACTAAAATCAACATCATAGACACTCCGGGACACGCCGATTTCGGTGGTGAAGTGGAACGTGTGCTGAACATGGCAGACGGTTGTATTCTTTTGGTGGACGCTTTCGAAGGTCCTATGCCACAGACACGTTTCGTACTGCAGAAAGCTCTCCAGATAGGACTGAAACCAATAGTAGTAGTAAACAAGGTAGATAAGCCAAACTGCCGTCCTGAAGAAGTACACGAAATGGTATTCGACCTGATGTTCAGCCTTAACGCAACTGAAGACCAGCTCGATTTCCCAGTACTGTACGGTTCGGCAAAAAACAACTGGATGGGTGAAGACTGGAAAACTCCTACAGACAGTATCACTCCGCTGCTTGATGCAATCGTAAAATATATTCCTGCTCCACAGATTCTTGAAGGTACCCCACAGATGCTTATCACATCATTGGACTATTCTTCTTACACAGGACGTATAGCTGTAGGACGTGTACACAGAGGTACAATCAAAGAAGGAATGAATATAACATTGGCCAAACGTGACGGAACATTGGTCAAATCAAAAATAAAAGAAGTACATACATTCGAAGGTCTAGGACGTAAAAAAGTAGAATCGGTTTCTTCTGGTGATATCTGCGCAATAGTGGGTATAGAAGGTTTTGAAATCGGTGATACTATATGCGATTTCGAAAATCCGGAACCACTTCCACCAATTGCTATCGACGAGCCTACAATGAGTATGCTTTTCACAATAAACGACTCGCCTTTCTTTGGCAAGGAAGGTAAGTTTGTGACATCACGTCACATACACGACCGTCTGATGAAGGAACTTGACAAGAACCTTGCCCTCCGCGTGAGAAAGACTGAAAATGAAGACGGTAAGTGGATTGTCTCAGGACGTGGTGTGCTCCACTTGTCTGTACTTATCGAAACAATGCGCCGCGAAGGTTATGAGCTTCAGGTAGGTCAGCCACAGGTTATCTTCAAAGAAATAGACGGAGTGAAATGCGAACCTATCGAAGAACTTACAATCAGCGTGCCTGAAGAATTCTCAAGCAAGATGATTGATATGGTGACTCGCCGCAAAGGTGAACTTACATCAATGGAAACTCAGGGCGACCGTGTAAACATTGAGTTCAATATGCCTTCGCGCGGTATCATCGGTTTACGTACAAACGTACTTACCGCATCTCAGGGAGAAGCTATCATGGCACACCGCTTCAAGGAATACCAACCATATAAGGGTGAGATCGACCGCCGTACAAACGGTTCAATGATAGCCATGGAATCAGGTACAGCATTTGCATATGCAATAGATAAGCTTCAGGATAGAGGTAAGTTCTTTATCTATCCGCAAGATGAGGTTTATGCAGGACAAGTAGTAGGTGAACACGTACATGAGAATGACCTGGTAATCAACGTAACAAAATCGAAGAAACTTACAAACATGCGTGCTTCCGGTTCAGACGACAAGGCACGTATCATTCCTCCGGTAATATTCTCACTTGAAGAAGCGTTGGAATACATCAAGGAAGACGAATACGTAGAAGTTACTCCTAAGAGTATGCGTATGCGTAAGATAATACTTGACGAAACAGAACGCAAGCGTGCAAACAAGAACTGATAAACAATAAAGAACATAAAACAAATTCCATTGGACAAATCAAAAGTCCAATGGAATTGTTATTATTGACAATCCTTGAATTTTATATCTGGAAAACAATCATATCCTATCATTAAGGATTCACATCTAAAAACAAAGCAATTATGAAAATATTGGTTACAGGTGCAGCAGGTTTCATTGGATCAAAATTAATGTACCAATTGGCAAAAAAAGGTGATACAGTAGTAGGAGTTGACGAAATTAATGATTACTACGACGTGCGTCTTAAATTTGCAAGGTTAAAAGAATTCGGAATAGCTGTTCCTGACAACTCTTACATCTATAATGAAAGAGTGCAAAGCACTGTTTTCAATAATTGCTCGTTCATAAAGATGTCAATAGACGACAAGGATTCAATAGACAAACTGTTTGAAAAGGAGAAATTCGACAAGGTTATGAATCTTGCAGCACAGGCCGGTGTAAGATACTCGATAACCAATCCGTATTCTTATCTTAACAGCAATATAGTAGGTTTCCTTAATATACTTGAGGCATGCAGAAACTATGAAGTAAAACATCTTATATTCGCATCATCAAGCTCGGTTTACGGACTGAACTCAAAAACTCCTTATTCTGAAGACGACAAGGTGGACAGCCCGGTAAGTCTTTATGCAGCCAGCAAGAAATCGAACGAACTGATGGCACACGCCTACAGCAAGCTATATGGTTTTGCCGTTACTGGATTAAGATACTTCACTGTTTATGGTCCGTGGGGACGTCCGGACATGGCTCCCATGCTTTTTGCAAAAGCCATTTCCAGAAACGAACCTATCAAAATATTCAACAACGGAAATCTAAGCAGAGACTTTACATACATTGACGATATTGTAGAGGGTACGATACGTGTGATAAACAACACCCCGAAAGCAGAAGAATGCGAAAACGGTGTTGCATACAAGATATACAACATAGGCTGCTCGGAACCGGTAAGACTTATGGACTTCATCAGAGAGATGGAACAGGCTTTGGGTAAAGAAGCTATCAAAGAATATCTTCCGATGCAACAGGGAGACGTATTCCAGACATATGCAGACACCACTAAACTGGAAAATGAAACCGGATACAAACCGCAAATCAGCCTTCACGAAGGCATCACAAAGTTCATTGAATGGTATAAATCAGAGAGCAACCCTTTAAAAGAATAGTAAAGATAATTGTTTTCTGAAAGTTTTGGATAACTTTGCAAAATCACCACTAATCAAACAACATTATGAAAGAATTTGCGCAAGAGTTACTTGCTATCAACAAAACAGCTGATTATGACCTGACTGTCATAGTGCCTGTATATAACGAAGAAGAGAACATGAAAATGCTGGAAGAAAAGCTGTCGGCATTTACAGCCATTGCCAAGTGTCCGGCATGTATCCTATTCGTAAACGATGGTTCAAAAGATAACAGTCTGGCAGGGATACAGGATATCTGCAGCAGACACAATGACTTCTTCTATATCAGTTTTCTAAAAAATGCAGGACTTAGCGCAGCTATAAAAGCAGGCTTTGACACAGCACAATCAAAATATGTAGGATATATTGATGCCGATTTGCAGACTGCTCCGGACGATTTCAACCTGCTGCTTGAATATATCAATGACTTTAAACTGGTAATGGGTATCCGTGCAAACAGAAAGGATTCTGGTTTCAAACGTCTGCAATCCAAAATAGCCAACAGCTTCCGACGCATGATGACACACGACGGTGCCACAGACACAGGCTGTCCGCTAAAGATTCTCCATACAGACTACGCAAAGCGTATTCCTTTCTTCACAGGAATGCACAGATTCCTTCCTGCACTTATATTGCTTCAGGATGGAGGATGCTTTAAGGAAATTCCAGTAAGACACTTCCCAAGAGTTGCAGGAAAATCAAAATTTAACCTATGGAACAGACTTATATCACCATTTAAGGACTGTTTTGCCTACAGATGGATGAAACACAGATACATAAACTACCATATTAAAGAAAACAATATCTAACTAAACCGCTCCTAATGACAATTGTATATATAATAGGCTTTTTGGCACAGATATTTTTTTCGGCAAGAATTCTTGTACAATGGATATTGTCGGAAAAAGCAAAAGAAATTGTATCCCCATCTATCTTCTGGGTACTTAGTATTGCCGGATCATACCTTTTGTTTATATACGGATGGTGCAGGGATGATTTCTCGATAATACTTGGACAAATCATTTCCTATTATATTTATATCTGGAATCTGAATGCCAAAGGGATATGGAGAAACATAAATATCATATTGAGAATAATACTCTTCATAACACCTGTAGTGGCCTGTGCTTTCCTTCTGGAATCGCCTGAACAGTTTATAAGCCAGTTCTTCAAAAACGAGGACATTCCAATATGGCTGCTCGTTTTCGGCTCGGCAGGACAGGTGATATTCACTCTGAGATTCATATATCAGTTGATATATTCATACCATAAGCATGAGTCGAAACTGCCGATAGGCTTCTGGATAATAAGCCTGATAGGCAGCAGTATTATAGTAAGCTACGGTATTTTCCGACTTGACCCTGTACTCATTTTAGGACAGTCAGTAGGATTTATAGCATATATAAGGAATATAATCCTGGGAGTAAGAAAAAACAAATCAGCAAACTTAGAACACAAATAAAGATGTACAATGCCAAGAACTTTACGGACAAAATAGACAGCATAAGCTTTCTGAAATGGATGTTGTTTATTTTCATCTGTCTGATACCTATAAGTGCCTTACGCGATTTTACTCCGGCTAACGAACTGAGATACATCAGCATTGCAGACGAAGCAATCAGAAACGGGCACTGGTTCATGCTGACAAACAACGGTGAGCCATACAGTGACAAACCGCCATTTTATTTCTGGCTGCTTATGATAAGCAAGATGATAACAGGCGAATATCATATATGGCTGCTTATGATGTTCTCAATAATTCCTGCCTTGGGATGTATGTACACCATGGATAAATGGTGTGACAAGGAACTTGGTAAAGGATATAGGAATATAGCACCTCTCCTGCTTATAACTACAGGATATTTTGTAGGTACAGCTATGGTACTGCGTATGGACATGCTTATGGTATGGTTTATCATACTTGCCATAAGAGAGTTCTACCGTATGTACACCGGAGAAGGAAAATTCGAACGTCATCAGATACTTTTCGGCATATACATTCTTTTGGGATTCTATTCAAAAGCATTCATGGGCGTATTGATACCACTGATGACTTCTCTGGTTTTCCTTATCACAAAAAAGGAAGGAAAAACATTTTTCCGCTATTGGAACTGGAAGGTATGGAGCATAGTAATCGGAGGTATCGCTTTATGGTTCGTGATGGTATGGGTGGAAGCAGGAAGCGAATATCTCTATAATCTTACTGTTGGACAGACTGTAAGCCGTTCCGTAAAAGTATCAGTACACAAACATCCATTCTATTTCTATATCATATATTTGAGTTATGGAGTAGCGCCATGGACATTCCTTTATGTCGGAAACATAATATGGGGCATGAAAAACAGGATGTTCAAAAGCGATTTGCAAAAACTGTTTGTCATAGAAATATTGTCAACCTTCGTAATGCTTTCATGCTTCGGAAGCAAACTGGCAATATATCTGGTTCCTATTTTCCCATTTATGACTTATCTGAGTCTGATGTGTATGGAAAAGCTACAATGGAACAAATGGCAAGCTTTTGCAGCCAGTTTCCCCGGTTTTGTAATTCTGTTGGCACTGCCGGCCTATATAGTAGCAACAAGGTTTATACCTGAAATTACATCTCCACTGCTTATGATATGCTCAATACTGCTTACAGTTACAGGAGCGATATCAATAGTCATGGCATGGAAAGACAGAAACATCAGAATGACCATAGTGACATTCTGCTCCGGATTCCTGATAACAGCCTTTTTAGCAGGTTTTGCCATGCCTAAGTTCAATCCGCAAATAGGATATGGCGAATTATGCCGTAAGGCTCAGGAAAAAGAAAAGGAATGGAATGTTTCAGGAGTTACAACGCTCGGAGTATGGAGAGCCCAAAACATGGATGTATATTTCCCGGACAGACTTACCGTTTATTCACGTCATGAAGCAGACTCACTGAAGAACATCAATAATAGCCTTCTTATTCTAGATGGAAGATATAAGGAAGAGGAAAATATAAAATCATATATCGACGGCAAAGAGCAGGTTGAGATACTGGATGGCAAATATGTTTTGGTGAGAATACAGTAAGTATGTGTCATAAAAGATAATTGTATTATTACATATTATTAAAAACATGCCTATCTTTGCTATATACTTAAAATGAAAAACAAACGATAAGTTCTGAAATATGAATCATAATACATCAAAACAGCAAGTCATAGTTTCAATGACTTCATTTCCCGCAGCAATACCATACGCACAAAAGGCTGTTGAATCAATCCTAAATGGTTCTGTACTTCCTGATAAAGTTATACTCTATCTAACTTTCTCTCAATTTGGAGAGAAAGGTATACCTCAACAGTTATTGAACCTATCGCAGGTTAATCCTAAGTTTGAGATTCGAAATTATGACAAAGACATACGTTCATATAGAAAATTAATTCCTGCATTAGCAGATTTTCCTGACGCTATTATAGTAACTGTGGATGACGATGTGGCATATAACAAAAATATGCTACGTGACTTATTGCAATTTCACATGCAATATCCTAAAGCTATATTCGCTCATAGAGCAAAACTTATGTATCCGGGAAAACCATATCGTAAATGGAAGAAGTACAGATGGTATAATTTCTTATTCAAGAAAATACACTCCGATTTCAGGAATATACAAACCGGAGTAGGTGGAGTATTATATCCCCCACATTCATTAAAGGCCGAAATGCTTGATGTTAATTTATTTACCAAAATAGCACCTACAACAGACGATATATGGTTTTGGGCTGCAGCAGTTGCTAACAATGTGCCAGTCATACCTGTACCATTTGGTTATAACAAGCCCAAAAGTCTAAATAAGCCACGAAATTTATCATTGAAAACTACAAATTTTAAATCTGGCATTGATAGAAATGCCGCAGCCTTGGCTGCTATTCTTAAAGAATTTCCTAACGTAGGAAAGAGAATTGGTTTTGAGACAAAATAATATTAATTATTTGATATCATGATATACTATTTACCAAAAAACTACAAATTCAAACGTATTAATGACGCAGGCAGTAAAGCCAGAATTGATATAGAAAGGACAATGGATTTATTAGGTTATATTCCAACTGGTAAACATAAAGCTATAAGTAAAAACCGTCTAATACATTTCATACAAACATTAATTACGGTTGTACAAATGCCAATGTACATTAAAAAAGGAGACATACTGATCTTACAATATCCAGTAAAATACTATCGTTTACTATGTTTTCTAGTTCATTTAAGAAAAGCAGAAGTAATTACAATAATACATGATCTAGAATGTTTCCGTAAAAAAAGGAATTCTGTAAGAAAAGAAATAGAATTAATGAACATGTCTGATGCCATAATATGCCATAATCCGACAATGAACAAATGGCTATGCGATAATGGTTTCAAAGGATACAACGGAAAAGGTATTTTAGTTACACTTAATGTATTCGATTTCCTATCAGATTCTCAATGCACAGACAAACAAAAAAGATGGCCTTCACACAGTATTACATACGCCGGACAACTTGCACCTATAAAAAACAAATTCTTATATGAAATAGGAAGCTATATAGAAAACTATACTATGAATGTTTACGGAAAAGGATTTGATAAATCCATAGCGACATGTCCTGAGAAGTTTGACATAAAAGGATTTATGCTACCAGACAAATTAATCAGCTGCGCAGAAGGTGATTTTGGACTCGTTTGGGACGGAGGAGATATTAACAGCTGCGATGGTAATTGGGGGGAATACCTCAAAATAAATACGCCACATAAAGTTTCATTATATATACGCTGTGGCTTACCGATTATAATATGGCGAAAAGCTGCAATGGCACAATTTGTCGAAGAAAATGAAATTGGAATATGT
Source organism: Bacteroides cellulolyticus (assembly GCF_025567135.1). NCBI lineage: Bacteria > Pseudomonadati > Bacteroidota > Bacteroidia > Bacteroidales > Bacteroidaceae > Bacteroides > Bacteroides cellulolyticus. The sequence continues at coordinate 81,736 of NZ_JAOQJJ010000005.1, read as the reverse complement.
GTAGATTCATTAAAAGACATCAATAACATATATAAAAATATAACAAAGGATGAATATGTGAAAATGTGTGATAACGTACTAAGAATAAGTTATAGATTATCAGAAGGCTGGTATTGCAAAACAGCTATTTCTGAAGCTAGCTCACGACTAAAAGAACTTTAGCCCCCACCAAAAAGCAATAGATAATAAATATGCAAGCTCTCAATACTATATTTTTAGAGCTTGCATTATAAAAATTAAACTACTTTTCAATCTTATCTTATTAGAAAAACGATCATAAACAGTCATGACTCTATTCCTCAATATCATTTAAATCGTATAAATCAAAGTAGCCAAAATCACGCAAAGTATTAATACGGGCACGTCCACGAGCACGTTTAGCCAAGAATTCCTCATAAGATTTTACAGCATAATGATTAATACGAATAACATCTTGTTGAGGCTCACGATCACGAAATCCTTTCTTCAATGACACTCCATGTGAATCAGCAGCGCGTCCGGATATTCGTGCAGCTTCATGACAGCCCACCATTGTACAGACACGTCTCGGATCAACTATACTTTTCACATGAGTATTAAGCTTATGGTTTGGAACTGAATGCTTTCTAAACCTCTCCATAACACCTCCAGGCTCATGTTTCTTAGCTCCCCCACTACCATACACTAACCAATTTATCTCAACAGATGAAAAACTCTCCAGACGCTGAAGAAATTCCCGAATATTTTTATCTTTTACAGGGACTATAAATTCATCCAAATCTATAACTGCAATCCACCGTGCCTCCGTGCGATGCTTCTCAAAACAATTATCATAGGCAGCAAGTTGTTGCTTATGACCTGGCCAATAATTATACTCAACCAAACCAGATTCAATAAAAGGAGCAAGCACTTCTTTTGTACAATCATCACTTTCATTATCATAGATATAAAACTTCTCTACACCTTGCTTACTATGCCATTCTATCCATTCCTTGAAATAAGGCCCCTCATTTTTAGCTATTGCACAAACTGTCAGATAATACTTAGGAACAGTTTTATCATGCATCATCCTATATTTTAATCTTATTGCATTGAAAAGCCCATAGCGAAGGATTCCACGCCATCTATTGCGCTCCATCTTATTAGGAATCACTCCTGCTATAATTTCTGCCAATACTTTATTCATCGTAAATATGTTTACTTTTTAATATTAAAGCTCAAAACTTGACTTTTCTGGAAGAATTGACTCAAAAGCATTCTTTATATTCTTCATGACCTGTTCATAATTACGAATATGCACATTATCATTAAGACATATTAATTTATATGACTGATTATATATCGCTCTGACAGCCTGCTTAGGCTTTACCATCAAAGGAAACATTTTTGTATCACTATATGTGTTATATGGCTCAAAGTTCCCGCTACATATCTGCCAAGTTCTAAACAACTCCGGCGTATAATCACTTAATGAACGAAACCTATTGACTGAGGTTTCTGTAAGTTCTTTCTCAGCCACAGCCCATACGTCATTAAATGTACTCTTTAAATATGGCTGTGCATTATGCGGTGTACGCAAGGTGATAAATTTCCCGTATGGCTTAAGTATATAATTCCAACAGGCACGTGACCCATAACTTGAGTTAAACCACTTATCATGATCACGAGCCATCACTTCTTTCTTATCAAAATAACGGTTTATAATCCTCATATTATTTTTAATTCTTATATACCATTGCGACCATGAAGGATTGTATAGAAAGGTGGCAATATCACATGGTAAACCATTACGAAAAAAACGTTCCTCTCCAGTTGGACTTATTATATAAAAATCGTCATTAAAATATACGAAATGTTCAGCCAAATCAGGTATCCTGTGTATATACCTTTCTATAACAACCGAATTATATGTAGGCAAAAACTGTTCAGGTATATAATCTTTATGATTTACCAAATTTATCTTTGGATTATTGGCATCTAGCCAATTAGGTTTCTGTCCACTAGTGATAAAATGTATTTTACGAACCCAAGGGGTGAATTTCTCAACCCCACGAAACCAATATTTAAGAAAGCCATAGTCTCGGAATCTAGCTTTAGATACTCCATTCTTTGTGTTTTCCTTATTACCAGAATATTTAGCAAATTCAGCTTGCCATTTTGGGTCATTCATATCAACCCATGTGACTACAAAATCTATATCCATTTTTATATGGTTTTTCATTTGGTTCTTAATCAATATTTCTTCTATGACTATTTAGCATGTTTAAAACGATTATGCGTCCACAAATAAAGTTCCGGACTTTCTTTAATCATTTTTTCCAACATGTTGAAATATATAGTAGTTAATTCAAAATCTGGAAGTGATTTCGGATCATCATGCATTCTTACAAATTCAACTTCATAATAACCTCTCTTTACACGTTTCATTTTAATGAATAAAGCTTCAAAGCCATAGTGTTTGGTTATTTTTTCCGTTCCAGTCAATACAGGCACGTTATGATTTAAAAATGGTATAAAATAGCGCGATTCTATCTTTCTAGGTGACTGATCAGCTATAAACCCTATTACAGATACTTTATTTCCCATAGCTAACTCATTTATATACCGTGCTGTCTTATGCATCTCTACATTTATAGCACCCATTCGACCGCGATTCTTAAGAATCAACTTATCCATATACTTATTCCGTAATTTATGATATATCTGAGCAGCTACTATTCCTTTTTTTTCAATGTACAAAGGTATAGATGATACCCATTCCCAATTTCCATAATGTCCCAAATAAAGTGATACGGATTTGCCATCCCTAAGTATAGCGTTCAGGTCCTCAAAGTTTTTAAATTTCATGCGATTACCTATTTCCTGCTTTGAGATTGTGGCCATTTTGCAACTTTCAAGAATATTATCCGTAAAGAAACGATAGAATTTTTTCTCTAAAGCTATTATCTCTTGTTTATTTTTCTCAGGGAATGATTCTATCATATTCTTACGTACTATCCTCCTTCTGTATCTAACTATATAATATACTATGTAAAAAAGACAATCTGATATTATATATAAAACTTTGAAAGGGATATAAGACAAAAGTCTCACTAAAAAAAACAACAGAGAATATACCATAAAATGTCCTTTATAACGTTTCTAAACTTTTTAACAATCTGAATTACTTCCAGAAACCATCAATTAACAACTATAGAGATAATAATATTCTAAAGAAATATTAAACTTTAAAACGTCTTTTCTTTTGGTAATGAACGTTTTGATATAAAAAGATAATCATATTCAAGACTATTCTACTTTTAACTATTTTATATAGTTTAAAATAGAACTTACTCATGATTTTACTTTCCGCCTTATACTTCTCTGCCCTGACTATAATATTTTCAACTACAGAATATTCATCATCAGTAAGCGGTTTATGCCACCTAAGACTATTAATGAACATATTATAAATCTCCGATAGAAAATATCTCTGATTTGATACTGTAATCTCACTATTATTACTATATGACTTATCCATATAGTCAAGCACAAAGCTTATTACCTTAACTACGTGTTGATAGTTTCTTAACAAAGAGACAGCGCTTGTTGACTGATCATCACGTCCAATAAAATAATAGTACAAATACAAATCAAATACAATAAAGTCCTTTATCCTGTCTATAGGAAGAAAACAGTACTGGATATCAGTATAACATATACCTTCTATATGCTTTAATCCAACCTTTCTCAAGATTTCGGTTTTGTATGCCATACTATGCATATTGAATTCTCTACCCACCACATGAGGCTCTATTTCGAATTCCTGCATTTGATAGACTTTATTATATTCAACCGTGTTGAAAGGAAATTTCTTTATATCTACACTACCATTCTTCTTTACTCTGTACTCTGTTCTTAATGTAACAAACAAATCGGTATCACATGTTTCCAATCTTCTCAACAGTTCTACAAGAGCTTTTGTATCGAACCAGTCATCGGCATCAAGCATTCTGAAATATTTACCTTTAGCTACTGCAAGTGCAGCATTTATGCAAGAGCCATAATGACCATTTGCCTTATCAATTACCGTAATTATATCCGGACGCTTCTTTTCATAACTACGGATGATTTCAAGCGATTTGTCCTTGCTTCCGTCATTGACAACGATTACCTCCAAAGTAGATGGAACTATAGCATCTGTTACTGTATCCAGACATCTTGCTATATATTTCTCCATATTATACGTTGGAACAACTAATGATAATAACTTCATATATTTAAATCATATTAAAATGTTACAAAATATCAATATATAAAATGCAGATAATTTATATTTACTGCTTTACGGGCATAACTAATATTTACCCACCCTTATAATTTTCAAAATATATCCATATTAAGAACTTTTTCTATGATTGGAGCCATATCGTAATATTTATATTCAGCCAATCTTCCGCCAAAAATTACCCTTGTTTCTTTATCTGCCAGCAATTTATACTGCTGATATAATTCGTTATTCTTAGGATTGTTTATAGGATAATATGGTTCAAGATTTTCATTCCATTCAATAGAGTATTCTTTAGAGATAACCGTTTTTTTACACTTATCAACCTCATCTCCAAACATTTCAAAATGTTTATGTTCTATTACTCTTGTATAAGGAACGTCTATATCTGTGTAGTTGACAACAGCATTTCCCTGATAATTTGAACAGTCCAACTCTTCCTCTTCAAAATAGACTGTTCTATATTCAAGCTTTCCAAACTTATAATCGTAGAATTCATCTATTTTACCTGTGAATACTATCTTTTCAGCCATTTGTTCCCAGTATTCTCTGTTCTCAAAGAAATCGGTATCAGTTATGACTTCAATATCTTTCAGCAAGCCTTCTATCAGTTTATTATATCCACCGATTGGAATACCCTGATATTTATCACTAAAATAATTATTGTCATAAACGAATCTAACCGGAAGTCTCTTGATAATAAAAGACGGAAGTTCAGTACATTTTCTTCCCCATTGTTTTTCTGTATAGCCTTTAATAAGTTTCTCGTAAATGTCAACACCTATCAGAGATATTGCCTGTTCTTCCAGATTTGCAGGTTCTTTTGTTTCAGATAATGAAATCTTCTCCAACATTTCCTGTCTCTGGCTGTTTATTTTATCAAGAGCTTCGGCTGGCGTAATTACTCCCCACATTTGATAGAAAGTATTCATATTAAAAGGCAAGTTGAACAACTTTCCTTTATAATTTGCAACCGGTGAATTAGTATATCTGTTAAATTCAACAATGCGGTTTACAAAATCCCATACTTTTTTATTTGATGTATGAAATATATGTGCACCATATTTATGAACATTTATTCCATGTTTATTCTCACAATATATATTACCACCAATATGATTACGTTTATCTATAACCAAACATTTCTTGTTTGCTTGCTTTGCTCTGTAAGCAAAAGTAGCACCGAACAAGCCACTTCCAACTATCAAATAATCAAATTTATACATATGTGAATGAATTAAATATTTTATATATCAGTTTATAAGTCCAATGTTTAAACTCAAATACAAATTCATGAAAAGCCAAATATTCTTTTAAGTCTGCATTAAAGTAAAAACATATATTAATTTATTGTGATTAACATGGTACACCATTTATGTTACTTTGTAATAGCAACCATCCTTATATTTTATTTTGTTAAATTTAAATGATTAATATAAACCGACATCAAATATAGTTTATTAGTTGCTTATTTCAAAACTTCTTTCGTTTTTTCAATGCATAATACCCAAAATCTATAATAATCCTATAGTAAGGTATATATAAACATACGATAATATAAAAAAACTGTCCCAAAATCATCAACCGGATTTTGAGACAGCTTTAACCATTATTTCATAATCACCATACTGGATATAGGAGTCATTATGAATGTAAATTCATAATCATCATATGGGATTCTATATTCAGGACGCGGAATTGCTCCCCAACTGTCAACACAAGCCAAACCTTGCTGTACTTTATCAATCAACAAGTTTGTGAGCTTCGACGGAACGACCTCATTAGAATGGCGCTGATTCTTTTCACTGCCATCATCAAGAGACTCCATTGTATAATGTAAAGCAGACGCAGAGAATGGTTTCTCGGCAACAAACATTAATCCCTTACCTTCTTCATTAAACAGCTTCCACCAACGTATATCTGTCTTGGTTCCATTTTCCTGAGGACGGATATATGGATAGAACTGCTCAGTGACTGTCTGAGAATAAATACCTATATCTGTACTGTGATTTCTATCTATATAATTCTCAACAGGACCACGACCATAATATACAATATTCTCAAACGATTCTGGCATTGGCATCTGCATTCCGAAACGGAACATATCAGATACTTTTGCCGATTTGTCTGCAACCATCTTCTGTGTTACTTTCACAGCACCTTGATTGTTTATGGTATAAGTGAGATATAACTTGGCTGAAACACTTGCGATATCATATTCTGCAGATACTACAATCATATCATTCACCGATTCGTGTTTCATTGAAACAAGTTTAATCTCAGGATTTTTCCATACTGCATACTTATTCTGCAAACCTGCACCATAATCATTGTCAGTAGGAGCACGCCAGAAATTCGGAGTCAGCTGAGCATCTTCGTTTATCATTTGTGTACCATTGACACAATAACTGTCCATAAATCCGTTTTGCTTATTGAACTGAATATTGAATGTTTCGCCACTGACTTCAAGACAATTAACATTTTCATCATTAGCTACAGGCGCTATAACAGAAATATTCTTCTCTGCTATATTCTCGAATTTCATATCCGAAGCATCATAACCTTTCAATACTATCTGATTCTTTGCTACTACATGTCCTGCAGGAACAAGATTTTCACTTGTCTTCTGTATATATTTCACGTTCAGAAGCCACTCACCCGATTCATCAAGCTTACCAAAATCTATTTTATATGATACCGTCTGACGTGGTGCTACATCAAGATTTTCAACGATTCCGGTACGAACAGATTTACCATTGTTTATTACCTCCCATTGCATGCGGTAAGCGGAAAGGTCTCTGAAGAAATTCTCATTGTATATCTTTATTTCTCCGTTAGCAATATCACCAGGGGTTGTCCATATGTTCTGATAGAAATATCCTACTTCATACATGTGCGGATTAGGAATACGATCAGGACTAATCAATCCATTATCACAGAAATTATTGTCACTGGCATCAAAACGGTTGAAATCACCACCGTAAGCATATATCATTTCTCCATTCTTACCGGTCCAACGGCATGACTGATCTACAAAATCCCAAATAAAGCCTCCCTGATATTTCGGATATTTACGTATCAGATCCCAATATTCCTTGAAACCTCCTTCTGAATTACCCATAGCATGAGCATACTCACACTGAATAAGAGGTTTATTTTTGCTGTCATCCTCAGAATATTTCTCGCAAGCATCGTAACCATAATACATTGGACAGAAGATATCGGTCAATCCGGAATATCCGGCACGTTCATATTGTACCGGACGGCTATTATCTTCATTCTTCACCCAATGATATGCAGCCTCAAAATTAGATCCATATCCGGCTTCGTTTCCTAAAGACCAGAATATGATACTAGGGTGATTAAAATTACGTTGTACATTGCGCATGTTTCTCTCCATATGTGCTTTTTTATAGAAATCAACTTTCGCCAACGTAGTTTCTCCATATCCCATTCCATGTGATTCAATATTAGCCTCAGCAACCATATAAATACCATACTTGTCACAAAGCTCATACCAATATGGATCATCCGGATAATGGCATGTTCTAACTGCATTTATATTGAACTTTTTCATTATCTGAATATCCTGCAACATACGTTCGCGTGATACCACGTATCCACCGTCAGGATCCATTTCATGACGGTTGGCGCCTTTGAATAAAACAGGCTGTCCGTTTACAAGAACCTGGGCATTCTTTATCTCGATTCTTCTAAAACCAACTTTCAACGGAACAATTTCTGTAATATTACCTCCATTAACCAGACTCGCACGAAGTGTATATAAATATGGAGTTTCTGCTGTCCATTTATTAGGATTTTCAACATTAAATTCTGCTTTAACTGTTCCAGAGCCCTTTACTTCCTTTACCTGTACAACATTGTTGTCAGCGTCAAGAAGTTCCAGACTAACGTTATTGTTACCTTTAAGGCTTAATTCCACATCAAGAATTCCATTCTTATATTCATCGTCCAATGACGGAGTAACACGAATATCGTCTATACGATTACGATTGCGTGTGTATAAATAGCAGTCACGTGACACACCGCTATATCTGAAGAAATCCTGATCCTCCAGGTAAGTACCGTCACACCATCTGAACACTTGGAATGCTATAAGGTTTTTTTTGCCGGGAACAAGGTATTTAGTGATATCGAATTCGGCTTCCAGTTTACTGTCTTCACTGTATCCCACGAACTTACCATTCACCCATAAATACATATTTGAAGTAACAGAGCCGAAATGAGCTATTATGTCTTTTCCTTTCCAATTGGCAGGAACAACAATTTCCTTACGATAGGAACCCACATGATTCTTTTCAACAGGAACGTAAGGAGGATTATTTTTATACTGGTTTCGCCAAGCATAACCTATATTGACATAAATAGGATCACCATATCCGTTAAGCTCCCATACTGCCGGAATACGGAAATCATCCCATCCGTTATCATCATATCCTACACGGAAAAAGTCATCAGGTCTTTTATCCGCACTTTCAACCCACAGAAATTTCCACTTTCCGTTAAGCGTCATAAAATTATCCGATTCTTCTTTTACTCCTTTATTTGCTGTTTCAAGGTTCTCATAAGCAAAAAAGCTTGTATGCATAGGAGCACGATTAATGGCATTTACCTCCGGATCCTGCCACTCCTTAAATGACTGGGCAGACACAGATAATGCACATACACACATTGTGCCTAATAATAAAAAGTTTCTCATGGTTATTTTATTTATGATATTATGTTTTCAAATATTAGATAATTACCATACAGTGACTTATTTATCAATCACCCAATTCCTGCTGTATGGCATTGTAAAATCCGGATTATAATTCATATTGTTTTTGTCCGGAAGCTTTATTTCATACTCTTTTCCGTTCTTGCATGGGAGAGATGTACTTCTGAGCCAAGGATTCAGATTTTTCAAAAGTGCATAAGTCGTTCCCTGACTTTTTGCAAAACGCGCCAAATCTGTTATAGTTTCAGACACTTTTACAGTTCTATAATGAATTTGCGGATATAAATCAGATGATCTCAAGTAAAAACCGAAATCGGTAGGATTTTCAAACAACATTTTAACTGCAAAAATCCTATATATATATCTTGCGGTTTCTTCCACGAGATAAAGATCCAAGGTTTCATCTGTATATTGCTTCTCCTGTTGCTGTGAAATTCTTTCTTGTCCTGCATTATAAGAAGCTGCAACACTTACCCAATCGCCAAATTTATTATATGCATCCTTTAAATATTTACATGCTGCATAAGTGGCTTTCTCTACATTATATCTTTCATCCACATGAGAATTGACCTCAAGCCCATATTCCTTTCCTGTTGTAGGCATAAACTGCCATAATCCGGCAGCACCTGCACCTGAACGTGCCAACGGGTTGCAAGCACTTTCTATTGCCATAAGATACTTGAAATCTTCAGGTATTCCCTTTTCTTTAAGGATAGGAACAATCACAGGGAAATATCTGTTCGCTCTTTTAATAGTCTGGATAGATGTGCTGTGCATAAACGAGAATGCCAACAACTCCCTATCCATACGTTCATGCCTGTCATATCTTGTCAAATCTATTGTATCTCCACAAAATACAGTATATCTCGGAACATCAACACATGTATATCTATCATCATCTGTTTGCTCTTCTCTATTATCAGAGCCAATACAGTATGCACTTACAAGAAAAGGCAATACACATACCAAAATCAATACTTTGTATATTCCTGAAAGCTCTTTCTTCAATTTGTTAATCATAATATATGGATTTTAATTATTAGGTTATTGAAACCCGTCATACAAAAATTGTCATTCCACCAAAGAATCCAACGGATACTTATTACCTTTTATCTTTGTCAGGAATGCCTTGGCAGATCCGAAGTTAAGATACATATCCAGACGCACAGGCAAATGATTCCGGTCGTCTGTCACATAGAATGTAATAACTTCCTTTTCTTCTCCTTTTACATATTCCACAAGCGAAAATACAAGGCAACGATATTTACATCCGTCTTCTGCCTTATAAACATCCTTTCCTCTGTAGATAAGAGTCTGTTTATCTACATCTTTTCCTGTAGCCATAGAGAACAGGATTTTATCACCGATATTATAATTTGTGGCATCATAAGAACGTGCCTGCAAAAGTATGCTGAGCATATCATAAACGCAAACGGATGATTCCTGATAGTTCTTTCTCAAGTTTCCATTTACTATCCTATACTGATCTACTATACACTTTCCATTCCTATAACTGAACTTTACATCATCCACACTATATCTTTTGCCTTCTGCTGCTCCTTTACGGAAATATAACGGCACAAGTTCATCTGACGTAATACAAGTAAGAGTATCACGCATTCTGAAAAACATATCAATCCTCTTGTTTGTAAACGACTCCAAATCTGTCCTAAGACATTTCATTCCATTATATGTGGTAGTGTCAACCGTCATTTTAGCCCAGCCGGCATTTATCCATATAAACTTCCAGTTGAATTTCAGTTCATATGAGAGTTCTTCACCGGGCTTGATTGCGTCATTTACAGCGCCACATTGTGCTTTAGCACATATTCCAGTAAATAGGAACAATAATATGCATATATATATACGTTTTATCATGATGTCAGTCCTAATTTTTTTGCACGTTCCTTATTTCTATCTTTTATTTTCTTGGCTTCCTCAGGCTTCTGCTTCTTTATCTCATCAAGTTTCTGTTTTTCCAAAGGCACAGCCTTAACATCCCAATTTTCTTCAAACTCAAAGTTTGCTTTCATTTCCCATACTTTAGGGAAATAATAAACTTCCTCAGGCTGTATTTTTTTATCATACTCGCCTGTATCCCATTTTCCGTTGCCATTCTTGTCAATATACATTCTTATGTAATATTTCGTATTTGGCTGAAGAAAATAAAAATCACATGTATTGTTATTCTTTACTTTCTGTTCTCTTACTACAGCATCACTTGAATTCAACAACTGCACATAGGCATCATTACCTTCTATTCCGCTTATATTCAAATAAAGAGTTCCATACTCCTCAAGAGTTTTCACCTTGACAGTATTTTCCACCTTGTTGGTATGAAGTCCATAAATACTCTTTATTGCAGTAGAGTCTATTCTGAGCCTGTATTCGTTTCCGGGCTTCCAATCGCTCAGTATATAATATTGACGTGGCACTACACTGTCTGCCATCAATATGAAACGTTCATTTTCCCATAAGGTATCAACTTTCACGTCAACATGAATTGCAGAAGTATCAATACTCAATACCGGTTCATCGAATTTCAAGCATAAATTTCTGTTTATATCCATTGAAGAAGGAGCATCAACATTCATGTTGAAGAATTTTGTTTCAACCACATTTATAGTATCTCCTTTCTTCCTTTTTTTCTTCAATTCCTTCTCTTTCTTCTCCATTTCTTCTTTTGCCATAGCCATACGTTTAGCCTTGTTCACCTTGTTCATCATGATCAATGTATCGCATTTCGGCACAAGTTTACCCAAGGTATCAGTATAAAGATAATCTACTTGAAGAGTCAATGTATCTCTTTCACAAAGCACAGTATCTTTTATCCAATATCTTATTGTATCGTTGTTAACAGAAGATTCAATTATAAAAGCATCTTTAGCATCGAAATCAATTCCTGTAATTGTAGGCAGAGTATCTGCCTTGGCGCTGAAATAGAGTGAAAATCTGTTTAGCTGTTCTCTCTCGCTTTTAGCAAGATATTGCATTGTATTTACTTCTTTGAAAGCCCTTAGGACAATATCATCAGGCATAAAATGAGTATAATGCACCGTCAGAACAGTATCAATTTTTAAGGTATCAATAGAGTTCCATACAGTATCATTCTTTACTGCTGCTTCCATAGAAGGAACTATAACAGAATCATTGTATGCAATTATTTCTGTTTTCGAATCGAACAGATAATTCTGGTTTCCATCCTTCAATGCATATATTCTATACTTTCCAGGAGCTATTCCCTTAATTGAAAATCGTCCTCTACTATCAGTACGCGAAATTCTGTCGAAAGGTATTTTCACGAAAGCCGAGTCGTCCAGATTTTTGTGCAATCCAACCTGGATACCTTTTATAGGTTCCAAATCCTGAGCATTAAGAACAGTACCCGAGACTTCCATTGTATCTATTGTCTCTCCTGTTGAAAAAGCATAAGAGAAATTTCCCATAGGATTTCCCTCATTATTATCTACAATAGCATCGCCAAAATCTATTGTATAGGTAGTATTTGCTTTTAAAGAGTCAAAAAACTCTACTAAAACTCTTTTTCCGCTAGCCTTTACTTCCGGCATTTCTGCCTGTGGTGGCGAGATTATTACCTTTTCTGCAGCATTTTCAATTTTGATGAACTCATCAAACTCTAATGATACTTTCTTCCGTTTATTGTTTATAGCATTAGGTTCGGGAGTAGCACGCACAAATTTTGGAGGAGTTTCATCATATGGTCCTCCATCCGGAGTACCCGTACTTGCACATGCATATATCATCAATATTATTACTGCAATTGGCAAAATATGTAGTGTAGATAATTTCATCGTAAAACTTTACTATGGTGTAAATGATATTAATTCAAACAAACATTGCTTACATATTAAGAGTTAACATACTCTCAATATATTCTCGATTATTACTTAAACGTGGGATTTTGTGCTGACCGCCTAATTTTCCTTTCTGCTTGAGCCAATCATGAAACAATCCCGGACGAGCTACAATAATCTCCAATTCCTGCAATGTAATGTCTTTATGTCTTTTGGCTTCATAATCAGAATTTATACTCTGAAGGGCCTTATCAAGCACATGGCGGAAATGTTCAACAGAATCAGGCATACAGCTGAATTCAATCAGCCATTGATGACGGCATTTAGCCTCAGCATCCATAAATACCGGTGCTGCCGAATATTCCAAGACCTGTGCACCTGTTTCACGACAAGCTGTCTGCAGTCCTTTTTCTGCATTATCAACCATCAGTTCCTCTCCAAAAGCATTTATAAAATGTTTGGTACGTCCTGTTATGACAAACTTATATGGATTTTTCTGAGTAAATTTCACAGTATCACCTATGACATATCTCCACAATCCACAAGAAGTACTTATAAGCATTGCATAGTTTTTGCCTACTTCTACTCCCCATAACGGAACTACGGTAGGATTTTCATTCTCAAACTCATCTAAAGGAATAAATTCATAAAAGACGTCATAATCAATCATCAGAAGCATAGAAGGATCCAACAAAGAATTCTGAAGTCCGAAAAAGCCTTCACTTGCATTATAAGTCTCCATATAATGCATCTTGTCTGATTTTATAAGGCCCTTATACTGTTCCCTATAAGGAGTAAAACATACTCCACCATGGAAGAATACTTCCAGTCCTGGCCATACTTCATCCAAAGTTTTTGCCCCTGTCTTTTCCAATATTCTTTTTATTACAGCAAGCATCCATGACGGAACGCCGGAAATATTAGTAATATTCTCATTAACAGTAGAAGAAGCTATTCTTTCAACTTTCTCCTCGAACTCACTCAGCAATGCTATCTCCTTGCTTGGTACACGTATAAGATTTACCAAAGGACTCACATTCTGTATAAGTATAGCAGACAAATCACCAACCAGACTATCCTTCAGATTATAATTAGGCGCATGACTTCCACCTAGTATCAGTCCCTTACCTTCGAAGAAATGGCTGTCAGGATTTTCACCGAGATATAAGGCAACGGCATCTTTGCCTCCTTTGTAATGGATGTTTTTAAGTCCGTCTTTTGAGACAGGAATAAACTTGCTTTTATCATTAGTTGTACCGGATGATTTCGCATACCATTTAACCTGCCCAGGCCACAATATATCTTTTTCGCCATGGCGCATGCGGTCAATATACTCTTTTACATCCTCATAAGTCTGAATTGGAAGTTTATTAAATCCGGAATAATCTTTTATATTCTTGTAATTATAACGTTTTCCCCACTCTGTACACGAAGCAGAAGTTACTAGTCTGTTCAAGACCTTTTCCTGTATTTCTTCGGCATGTTCCGAATACTTTTCAATCTGCTTTCTACGTGGTTCAAATATTCTGTCAATCAATTTGGTTGGATTCATATTGATTACAATTTTCTGTTTTTGATATTATTGCAAAGGTATGTTTTTTATTATTATATATATGTTTGGCAGGATTATTTTTTATTAAAATCGAGTAAATCTTGTTTTTTTAATAACTTTACATCATAAATTAATTGTTTGCCATATGAAAATAGGAATACTGACATCAGGAGGCGATTGTCCTGGTATAAATGCAACGATACGCGGTGTATGCAAAAGTGCACTAAATCATTATGGAATGGAAGTTTACGGCATTCACAACGGGTTCCGTGGCCTAATGGACGGACATGTAAACCGTCTTACAGAAGATTCAATATCAGGTTTACTCACATTAGGTGGTACCATACTCGGAACATCACGTGAGAAACCATTCAAAAAAGCCTCAGCCTCGATCAACAATGACAAGCCATCAATGATCATAAATACCATCAAGGATTATGGCATAGACTGTCTTGTCTGTATTGGAGGAAACGGCACCCAAAAGACTGCTGCCAAATTAATGGAAGTAGGTATAAATGTAGTAAGCATACCTAAAACCATTGATAATGATGTATGGGGTACAGACATATCATTTGGCTTTGATTCAGCAGTTTCAATTGCTGCCGACGCGATAGACAGGCTACATTCTACAGCCAGTTCACATCAAAGGGTAATGGTTATAGAGGTCATGGGACATAAAGCCGGATGGTTGGCCCTGTATTCAGGTATGGCAGGTGGCGGAGATATTATATTAATGCCTGAAATTCCATTTGATATTCACAGGATAGGTGATACCATAATCAACAGATTAAAAAAAGGCAAACCTTACTCAATAGTAGTAGTAGCAGAAGGAATAAACACCCCTGAAGGTAAAAAAGCCGCGCAATATATAGCCGAGGAAATAGAATACGAAACAGGTTTCGAAACTAGGGAAACTGTTCTTGGATATATCCAACGTGGTGGAAGCCCTACGGCATTCGACAGAAATCTGGCAACACTGATGGGAGGTCATGCTGTAGAATTAATCTCAAATAAGCAATACGGCAGAATGGTGGCATTGCAAGGCAGCAAGATATCATCCATACCTCTTTACGAAACTGCAGGAAAACTACGTTTGGTAACAGAAAATCATGAACTGGTGGAACAAGGCAGAAGAATGGGAATTTGTTTCGGATAAAATATCAGATATAACAAAAAAAGAAGAGCAGTAACTCTATATTATTCATTAAGTTACTGCTCTCTTTTTATATATTAAGAATAGATTATTCTACGTCATTATAGTCCAATATATTCTTTTTATTAGCAAGGATTCTATCGTATTCGTCTTTAGAACCTACCACAATCTTTTCGAATTCACGCTGTCCGGTACCTGCAGGAATCAAATGACCACAGATCACATTTTCCTTCATACCTTCCAGACGGTCAACCTTACCGTTTATTGCAGCTTCATTAAGCACCTTAGTAGTTTCCTGGAAGGAAGCTGCAGACATAAAGCTTGAAGTCTGAAGAGCTGCTCTAGTGATACCCTGAAGTATCTGAGTTGATGTAGCAGGAATAGCATCACGAACTTCAACCAGTTTGAGGTCACGACGTTTCAACAAGCTGTTTTCATCTCTCAACTTACGAGCTGTTACTATCTGACCCGGTTTAAGGTTCTGAGAATCTCCCGCACTCACTACAACTTTCTTACCCCAGATTCTATCATTTTCTTCGTTAAACTCTTGGCGGTCAACCACCTGAAGTTCAAGGAATCTTGTATCACCCGGTTCGTCAATCTGTACCTTACGCATCATCTGACGTACGATAATTTCGAAGTGCTTATCGTTGATCTTCACACCCTGCAGACGGTAAACGTCCTGGATTTCGTTAACGATATATTCCTGTACAGCTGTAGGACCCTTAATAGCAAGGATATCAGCTGGAGTAATAGCACCATCAGACAATGGAGTACCGGCACGTACATAGTCGTTTTCCTGTACAAGAATCTGCTTAGACAACGCTACCAGATACTTACGTACTTCACCAGTCTTGGATGTCACGATGATTTCACGGTTACCACGTTTGATCTTACCCATTGTGATTTCACCGTCAATTTCTGATACCACAGCAGGGTTAGATGGGTTACGAGCCTCAAACAACTCTGTTACACGTGGAAGACCACCGGTGATATCACCAGCCTTACCTACCGCACGTGGGATCTTAACAAGAATGTCACCAGCCTTAACGTTTTCCTTATCCTCTACTACTACGTGACCACCTACAGGCAAGTTGTATGTACGCAGGATACCACCGTTTTCGTCAAGTATATGCAATGATGGGATCTTGTTCTTATCCTTAGACTCAATAATGATGATTTCACGCAAACCAGTTGCTTCATCAGATTCAACCTTATAAGTTACGTTCTCGATTACTGATTCAAAGTCTATCTTACCACCAACTTCAGTTACGATTACAGCGTTGAATGGGTCCCATTTTGCAATAAGTTTACCCTGTTCAACAATTTCACCGTCTGCTGCATAAAGTTTAGAACCGTAAGGTATGTTGTGAGTTGACAATATGATACCAGTATTGATATCAACGAAACGAACTTCAGCCAAACGTCCTACAACAATCTTAACTGGTTCGCCTGTTTCTTCAACAGCATCAACAGTACGCAATTCTTCAAATTCCAGACGAGCAGGGTTCTTGGCAACGATAGATGCATTAGCAGCCATGTTACCGGCGATACCTCCGGCGTGGAATGTACGAAGAGTAAGCTGTGTACCCGGTTCACCGATTGACTGTGCAGCGATGACACCCACAGCCTCACCTTTCTGAACCATCTTACTTGAAGCAAGGTTACGTCCGTAACATTTAGCACAAACACCCTTCTTAGACTCACAAGTAAGCACAGAACGGATTTCTACGCTTTCGATAGGTGATTTTTCTATTTCTTCAGCTATTGCTTCTGTTATTTCCTCACCGGCAGCAACAATAAGCTCACCAGTTGTAGGATGTATAATGTCGTGTACAGAAACACGTCCCAAAATACGTTCATAAAGTGTAGCAATAACTTCATCGTTATTCTTCAATGCTGTACAAACAAGTCCGCGCAATGTACCACAGTCTTCTTCGTTGATAATCACATCGTGTGATACGTCAACAAGACGACGAGTCAAGTATCCGGCATCGGCAGTCTTCAACGCAGTATCGGCAAGACCCTTACGAGCACCGTGAGTTGAAATAAAGTACTCCAACACGGAAAGACCTTCCTTAAAGTTAGAAAGGATAGGGTTTTCAATGATCTGAGCACCTTCGGCACCTGCTTTCTGAGGTTTAGCCATCAAACCACGCATACCAGACAACTGACGGATCTGTTCCTTAGAACCACGGGCACCTGAATCAAGCATCATAAATACTGAGTTGAATCCCTGGTCGTCGTTCTTGATAGTCTTGTACAGAATATCAGACAAATCACTGTTAACGTGTGTCCAAGTATCAATTACCTGGTTGTAACGTTCATTGTCAGTGATGAATCCCATGTTATAGTTCATCATAATCTGTTCAATTTCTTCGTTACCACGTCTTACCAGTTCTTCTTTTTCCTTCGGTATAATGATATCACCAAGGTTGAACGACAGACCACCTTCGAATGCCATCTTATAACCAAGGTTCTTGATACCGTCAAGGAATTCACAAGCACGTGCAACACCCACAGCCTTGATTACATCGCTGATGATGTCACGCAATGACTTCTTAGATATGATTGTATTAAGGTAACCACATTCGTCAGGAACGATTTCATTTACGATTACACGTCCTACAGAAGTTTCCTTAATCATCTTCTTGACAATATTTCCGTTTTCATCCAAGTCATTAGCAACTACGCTAACTATTGCATGAATATCTACTTTACCTTCATTGTATGCGATAAGAGCTTCTTCAGGTCCGTAGAATATAAGTCCTTCACCTTTTGCACCCTTACGCAACTTAGTAATATAGTAAAGACCAAGAACCATATCCTGTGCAGGCACAGTGATAGGCGCACCGTTTGCAGGGTTAAGGATGTTGTGTGACTGCAACATCAACATCTGAGCTTCCAGAATAGCTTCATTGCTCAAAGGCAAGTGTACGGCCATCTGGTCACCGTCGAAGTCGGCGTTGAACGCAGTACATGCCAATGGATGCAACTGGATAGCCTTACCTTCGATCATCTTAGGCTGGAATGCCTGGATACCCAAACGGTGAAGTGTCGGCGCACGGTTCAGCAATACCGGATGTCCTTTCATTACATGTTCAAGGATATCCCAAATAACAGCTTCCTTGCGGTCAACTATCTTCTTCGCTGATTTTACAGTCTTAACGATACCTCTTTCAATAAGTTTTCTGATGATAAATGGTTTGTAAAGTTCGGCAGCCATCAACTTAGGAATACCGCACTCACCCATCTTCAATTCAGGACCAACGACGATTACCGAACGTGCAGAGTAGTCAACACGCTTACCCAGCAAGTTCTGACGGAAACGTCCCTGCTTACCTTTCAAGCTATCAGAAAGAGATTTCAAAGGACGGTTAGCGTCTGTCTTAACCGCGCTTGCCTTACGAGAGTTATCGAACAATGAGTCAACAGCTTCCTGAAGCATACGCTTTTCATTACGTAAGATTACATCAGGAGCCTTGATTTCAATAAGTCTCTTCAGACGGTTATTACGTATAATAACTCGACGATACAAATCATTCAAGTCAGAAGTTGCGAAACGTCCACCATCCAATGGTACAAGAGGACGCAATTCTGGTGGTATAACCGGAACGTTCTTGATAATCATCCATTCAGGCTTGTTTCTTCCCTTTGAAGAACGGAACGATTCAACAACCTGCAAACGTTTCAATGCTTCATTTTTACGCTGCTGAGATGAATCATTGTTAGCCTTATGACGAAGTTCATATGAAAGTGCGTCAAGATCCAATCCTGCAAGAAGATCGTAGATTGCTTCAGCACCCATCTTAGCGATGAACTTGTTAGGATCACTATCGTCAAGGAACTGGTTTTCCTTAGGAAGTGATTCCATGATATCAAGATATTCGCCTTCTTCAAGCAAGTCATACTTGCTCAATCCGTCTTCAGCCTTAATACCCGGTTGTATAACGACATAGCGTTCATAATAAATGATTGCATCAAGCTTCTTTGTAGGCAAGCCGAGCAGATAACCGATTTTATTAGGCAATGAACGGAAGTACCAGATATGAGCAACCGGTACAACCAGCTGTATATGTCCACTACGTTCACGGCGTACTTTCTTTTCTGTTACTTCAACACCACAACGGTCGCAGACAATACCTTTATATCGAATACGTTTGTATTTACCACAGTGACATTCGTAATCCTTTACCGGACCGAATATACGCTCGCAGAACAAGCCATCACGTTCAGGCTTATAGGTACGGTAGTTAATGGTTTCTGGTTTCAGAACCTCACCGTAAGAGTTTTCAAGAATCTCTTCTGGTGAAGCCAAACCAATAGTAATCTTAGAGAAATTACTTTTTATTTTAGTATCTTTTCTAAAAGCCATACTTAAATTTGTTTTTTTGTTTATTCCATTGTTATGCTCAAGCACAGACCTCTCAATTCATGAAGCAATACGTTCAGTGACTCTGGTATGCCCGGTGTAGGCATTGGTTCACCCTTGACAATAGCTTCATAAGCCTTAGAACGTCCTACAACGTCGTCTGACTTGATTGTCAGAATTTCCTGAAGAATGTGAGCTGCACCGAATGCCTCGATAGCCCAAACCTCCATTTCTCCGAAACGCTGACCACCGAACTGAGCTTTACCACCAAGTGGCTGCTGCGTAATCAACGAATATGGACCGATTGAACGAGCATGCATCTTGTCTTCAACCATGTGACCAAGTTTAAGCATGTAAGTTACACCAACTGTTGCCGGCTGGTCAAACTGTTCACCAGTACCACCATCATACAAATAAGTCTTGCAATAACGTGGCAAACCTGCCTTGTCTGTCCATTTATCAAGATCCTCAAGTGTTGCACCATCGAAGATTGGTGTTGCAAATTTGAGTCCAAGTTCTTTTCCTGCACGTCCCAATACAGCTTCGAATATCTGTCCGATGTTCATACGTGAAGGCACACCCAATGGGTTCAATACTATATCTACCGGAGTACCGTCAGCCAAGAATGGCATATCTTCCTGTCTAACAACTCTTGATACAATACCCTTGTTACCGTGACGACCGGCCATCTTATCACCGACACCGATCTTACGCTTCTTGGCAATGTAAACTTTAGCCATTTGCATAATACCTGATGGCAACTCATCACCAATAGTAAGAGCGAATTTCTTACGTTTCAATTCAGCATCATATTCCTTATACTTCTTGATGAAGTTCATAATCAATGAGCGTATCATGCCATTCTTATGTTCATCAGAAGTCCATGAGCTGAGCTGGATAACAGTATAGTCAAGAATTTCAAGATCACGTTTGTTGAATTTAGCGCCCTTAGCAATAACTTCTGTTCCCAGATAATCTTTGACACCCTGAGAAACGAGGTTATTAGTAAGAACCATCAATTTTTCAACAAGTATATCTTTAAGTTTTGCTACTTTTTCTTCAAACTCCTCATTCAGTTTAGGCAAGATAAGTTTATCTGCATTCTTTTCACTGCGAGTCTTGACTACACGTGAATACAGCTTCTTGTCTATTACCACACCTCTCAATGATGGTGAAGCCTTCAGAGAAGCATCCTTAACGTCACCAGCCTTATCACCGAAGATTGCACGCAACAGTTTTTCTTCAGGAGAAGGATCAGATTCACCCTTAGGAGTAATCTTACCGATAAGTATATCTCCCGGTTCGATACGTGCACCTATACGTACGATACCTGTCTCATCAAGGTCTTTAGTTGCTTCTTCGCTTACGTTAGGAATATCTGCAGTAAGCTCTTCCATACCACGTTTTGTTTCACGCACTTCAAGGATGTATTCATCAACGTGTACAGAAGTAAGGATATCTTCTCTTACTACACGTTCGTTCAATACGATAGCATCCTCATAGTTATATCCCTTCCATGGCATGTATGCTACAAGCAGATTCTTACCCAAAGCCAACTCTCCGTTTGCTGTTGAATAACCTTCAGTCAGGATATCACCCTTCTTCACGCGCTGACCTTTTGAGCAGATAGGACGCAAGTCGATAGTCATGCTCTGGTTAGTTTTGCGGAACTTAGGTATTTTATATTCAACCAAAGCAGAATCGAAGCTTACAAACTCTTCATCCTCTGTACGGTCGTACAATATACGTATTGTAGTAGCATCAACGAAGTCAATAACACCATCACCTTCAGCAGCAATCTGAGTTCTTGAATCTTCGCAAAGCTGTTTTTCAATACCAGTACCTACAATAGGTGCTTCAGTACGCAACAATGGAACAGCCTGGCGCATCATGTTTGATCCCATCAACGCACGGTTAGCGTCATCATGTTCAAGGAACGGAATCAAAGAAGCTGCTATAGATGCAATCTGCTGAGGAGAAACGTCCATCAACTGTACCTGATCCGGTGTTACTACTGGATAGTCAGCGTCACGACGAGCCTTAACTTTTTCACGGATAAATGTACCATCGTCATTAAGTGGAGCATTACCCTGTGCAATTACTACATCTTCTTCCTCTTCAGCTGAAAGGTATTCGATACCTTCTGGTGACAAGTCAACTACGCCATCCTTAACTTTACGGTAAGGAGTTACGATAAATCCAAGGTCGTTGATCTTTGCATATACACACAAAGAAGAAATCAAACCGATGTTCGGACCTTCAGGAGTTTCAATAGGGCACAAACGTCCGTAGTGAGTATAGTGAACGTCACGTACTTCGAATCCGGCACGGTCACGTGAAAGACCACCAGGACCAAGAGCAGAGAGACGACGCTTGTGTGTAATCTCAGCCAATGGGTTTGTCTGGTCCATGAACTGTGACAAAGCATTTGTACCGAAGAATGAATTGATAACAGACGAAATAGTCTTGGCGTTGATCAAGTCTATCGGAGTAAACACTTCATTGTCACGTACATTCATACGTTCACGAATAGTACGGCTCATACGTGCCAAAGCGATAGAGAACTGGTTTGAAAGCTGTTCTCCCACGGTACGTACACGACGGTTACTCAAGTGGTCGATATCATCAACGTCAGCCTTAGAGTTAATAAGCTCGATAAGGTATTTGATGATTTCGATAATATCTTGTTTAGTCAACACTCTAACATCCATTGATGTATCAAGTGACAACTTCTTGTTAATTCTGTAACGACCTACATCACCCAAGTCATAACGTTTCTCAGAGAAGAACAGGTTATTAATAACCTCTCTTGCGCTGGCATCATCAGCAGGGTCAGCATTTCTCAACTGTCTGTAGATGTACAATACAGCTTCCTTCTCAGAGTTAGACGGGTCTTTCTGCAGTGTATTATATATAATTGAGTAGTCAGAAGCGTTAGCGTTTTCGTTATGTACTAGGATGTTCTGTACTCCGGATTCAAGTATAGTATCAATATGCTCCGGTTCGATAACTGTTTCACGGTCGATAACTACTTCATTACGTTCAATAGATACAACTTCACCAGTATCTTCATCAACGAAATCTTCTGTCCAGGTTTTAAGAACACGTGCAGCAAGCTTTCTGCCTACAATCTTCTTAAGGTTCTGCTTATTAACCTTAATTTCTTCTGCCAGATTGAAGATTTCAAGAATGTCTTTATCGTTTTCAAAACCAACGGCACGTAGCAATGTTGTTACAGGCAACTTTTTCTTACGGTCGATGTATGCATACATGACATTGTTGATATCTGTAGCGAACTCAATCCATGAGCCCTTGAACGGGATAATACGTGCTGAGTACAGTTTTGTACCATTAGCATGTATGCTCTGTCCGAAGAATACACCAGGAGAACGATGTAACTGAGAAACGACAACTCGTTCTGCACCATTTATTACAAATGTACCCTTTGGTGTCATATATGGAATCGGGCCTAAGAATACATCCTGAATTACTGTATCAAAATCCTCGTGATCGGGGTCTGTACAATAAAGCTTCATTTTAGCTTTCAAAGGGACACTATATGTAAGACCTCTTTCCAGACATTCATCGATAGAATATTGTGGCGGGTCTATATAGTAATCGAGGAACTCGAGCACGAAGTTGTTGCGTGTATCTGCAATAGGGAAATTCTCAGAGAATACCTTGTAGAGTCCATCCTTCTTACGCAATTCAGGCGGTGTGTCCAGTTGCAGGAAGTCATGAAACGACTTCAATTGTACTTCCAGGAAATCCGGATACTGCATCGGATTCTTAATAGAAGCAAAATTAATTCTTTGATTTTGAGTGTTTAAAGACATCTGTAATTCAATTATGAATTAAAAATAATTATATTTTTCTGTTGTTAAGACAACGATACGCTGTGAGACGCAAAAAGGTTAAGAATCCTCAATGACGAGGACTCTTAACCGAACTACCTGATTTACAGGATAATCTTATTTAAGCTCAACTTCAGCTCCAGCTTCTTCCAATACTTTCTTCAAAGATTCAGCTTCGTCTTTAGCCAAACCTTCTTTAACTACGCTAGGAGCACCGTCAACCATGTCTTTTGCTTCTTTCAAGCCAAGACCACAAGCTTCTTTAACGGCCTTAACTACCTGCAACTTAGCAGCACCTGCGCTCTTCAAAACTACATCGAAAGATGTTTTTTCTTCAGCAGCAGCTGCACCAGCAGCAGCAGGACCAGCAGCAACAGCTACAGCTGCAGCAGCAGGTTCAATACCATATTCTTCTTTAAGGATAGTTGCAAGTTCATTAACTTCTTTTACTGTCAAGTTAACTAATTGTTCTGCAAAAGCTTTCAAATCTGCCATTTTTGTATGAATTTAATTGTTTGTTACTAAATTGAATATAAATAATTATTTTTTGTTCTTAATGGTTGAACCGCTGTATTATTCAGCACGTTCGCCCAAAGTCTTAAGAACTCCGTGAATGGTGTTACCACCAGACTGAAGAGCTGAAACAACATTCTTCGCAGGAGATTGCAACAATGCAATGATATCTGCGATAACTTCGTTCTTGCTCTTGATTGTAGCGAGTGCATCGAGTTGATCAGCACCTACATAGAAACCTTCTTCTGCATATGCAGCTTTCAATGCAGGAACTCCCTCTTTGTATTCCTTAAGTAATTTTGCAGGAACGTTTGCAGTTTCTGTAAACATTACTGAAGTTGTACCCTTCAAAGAGTCATACAATGGAGAGAAATCAACATCCAAACTCATCAATGCTTTGTGAAGCAAAGAATTCTTCACAACCATCAGCTTAATACCAGCATTAAAACATTTTCTACGAAGTTCACTTGTAGAAGCTGCATCCATTGCAGTTGTATCAACCAAGTAGAAATGTCCGTATTGCTTAACTGTATCAGCCAACTGACTTATAATTGCGCCTTTATCTTCCTTTCTCATGATTACTCCTTATTTTAAATTTCGTCCACTGATTTAGGGTCAACCTTAATACCCTTACTCATTGTACTTGAAAGATAAATACTCTTTATATAAGTACCTTTAGCTGTAGTAGGTTTCAGTTTTATGATTGTAGCGATAAATTCTTTCGCATTTTCACGGATCTGGTCAGCAGTAAATGATACTTTACCGATTGAAGTATGAACGATACCGCTCTTATCAACCTTGAAATCAATTTTACCTTGCTTAACTTCCTTAACAGCCTTAGCTACATCCATAGTTACAGTACCACTCTTAGGGTTTGGCATCAATCCACGAGGACCGAGCACACGACCCAGAGCACCGATCTTACCCATGATAGACGGCATAGTGATTATCACATCAATATCAGTCCATCCACCTTTGATCTTTTCAATATATTCATCAAGACCAACATAGTCAGCACCAGCTTCTTTTGCAGCAGCTTCAGCATCAGGTGTACACAGAACAAGCACTCTAACCTGCTTACCTGTACCATGAGGAAGAGAAACAACACCTCTTACCATCTGGTTTGCCTTACGAGGGTCAACACCTAAACGTACGTCAATATCCAATGAAGCATCGAATTTTGTAAAAGTGATTTCCTTTACCAATTCAGAAGCTTCTTTTAGTGAGTATGCTTTCCCTGCTTCAATTTTTTCTGCAGCTAACTTTTGATTTTTTGTCAGTTTACCCATTCTCAATTGAAGTTAATTAGTTATTACCCGGGAAGTCACCTTTTACAGCGATACCCATACTTCTAGCTGTTCCAGCTACCATTCTCATAGCAGCTTCAATAGTAAAGCAGTTCAAGTCAACCATCTTGTCCTGAGCGATAGTACGAATCTGATCCCAAGTCAGTTCAGCAACTTTCTTACGGTTAGGTTCAGCAGAACCGCTCTTCAATTTAGTCATTTCCAACAACTGTATTGCTACAGGAGGAGTTTTGATTACGAAATCAAAAGACTTGTCTGTGTAGTAGGTAATGATAACAGGCAATACTTTACCTGCCTTGTCCTGGGTTCTGGCGTTGAATTGCTTGCAAAATTCCATGATATTAATACCCTTAGAACCCAAAGCAGGTCCAACGGGAGGTGATGGATTTGCAGCGCCTCCTTTAATCTGTAATTTGATTAGTCCAGCAACTTCTTTAGCCATTTTTTTTAGATTTAATATAATTGAATAACGAATAGAACAACATCACGTAACAGAATGAGTTATTCCTTTTCCACATCCGTAAAGCCTAATTCCAGCGGAGTTTTACGTCCGAAGATTTTGACCATTACTTTCAACTTACGTTTTTCCGAATTTACTTCTTCAATGAGACCACTGAAACCAGTAAACGGTCCAACACAAACTTTCACTGTTTCGCCTACTGTGTAAGGGATACTCAAATCCTCTTCCACTTCTTGCAATTCATCTACCGTACCTAAAATACGATTCACTTCCGATTGTCTTAGTGGCACCGGATTTTCCTGACCACCAAGGAAGCCAATCACGTTAGGGATGTTTCTCAAATAATGAGTAACCTCACCTACCAGAGCTGCTTCAACCAAAACATATCCAGGAAGATAACTTCTTTCTTTCACAATCTTTTTGCCATTGCGAACCTGAACATATTTTTCGGTAGGAATCAATACCTGAGATACGAATTCGCTAAGTTCATTATGCTTTAAATCAGCATCAAGATATTCCTTTACCTTAGCTTCTTTTCCGCTTACGGCACGAAGTACGTACCATTTTTTTACAATCTCAGACATCTTTTCTTATTTTTAGTGCGGATAGATAATATCTCCCATTATAAACTGGAAGGCAGAATCCATAAGAAAAACAACCAGTGCAATGAGTAGGGAAGCAGTTAAAACAACCACTGCACTGCTAGAAAGCTCTTTACTCGTAGGCCATGTAACTTTATGGACTAGTTCGTTGTATGATTCCTTAAAATTATTAGCTATCTTTTTAAACATATCCTATCAATTTTAGCACGGGAAGAGAGGCTCGAACTCCCGACACTCGGTTTTGGAGACCGATGCTCTACCAACTGAGCTATTCCCGTAAAAATAGTTCCCGAAAATAAATCTCGGGAACTAAATATTGTTATATTATTGACTTGTATTAGTCAAGAAGTTCAGTAATCTGACCAGCACCTACTGTACGTCCACCTTCACGGATAGCGAAACGAAGACCTACGTTCAATGCTACTGGGTAGATAAGTTCAACGTTGATTGTAACGTTATCACCTGGCATTACCATTTCAACTCCTTCTGGCAATGTGATTTCACCAGTACAGTCCATAGTACGCAAGTAGAACTGAGGACGGTATTTGTTGTGGAATGGAGTGTGACGACCACCTTCTTCTTTCTTCAAGATATAAACCTCAGCTTTGAATTTAGAGTGAGCTTTAACCTGTCCTGGGTGGCAAAGGATCATACCACGTTTGATTTCATTCTTGTCGATACCACGAAGCAACAAACCTACGTTATCACCAGCTTCTCCCTGATCCAACAATTTACGGAACATTTCAACACCAGTTACAACTGATTTCTTGTCTTCACCAAGACCAAGGATTTCAACTTCGTCACCTACCTTGATAACACCAGCTTCGATACGACCTGTAGCAACTGTACCACGACCAGTGATTGAGAATACGTCTTCAACAGGCATCAAGAATGGTTTATCGATATCACGTGGAGGAAGTGGAATCCATGTATCAACTGCATCCATAAGTTCCATAATCTTTTCTTCCCACTGTGGAACACCGTTCAATGCACCAAGTGCAGAACCACGGATGATAGGAGTGTTGTCACCATCGAAATCATAGAATGAAAGCAATTCACGCATTTCCATTTCTACAAGTTCCAACATTTCTTCATCGTCAACCATATCACACTTGTTCAAGAATACAACAAGACGTGGAACGTTTACCTGACGAGCCAAAAGAATGTGTTCACGAGTCTGAGGCATAGGACCATCAGTAGCAGCAACTACGATGATAGCACCATCCATCTGAGCAGCACCAGTTACCATGTTCTTAACGTAGTCGGCGTGTCCCGGACAGTCAACGTGAGCATAGTGACGGTTAGCAGTCTGATATTCTACGTGAGAAGTGTTGATAGTGATACCTCTTTCCTTTTCTTCTGGAGCGTTATCGATAGAATCGAATGAACGCATTTCTGAAAGACCTTTCTTTGCCAATACTGTTGTGATAGCAGCAGTCAAAGTAGTTTTACCGTGGTCAACGTGACCAATTGTACCGATGTTTACATGCGGTTTCGAACGTTCAAATTTCTCTTTAGCCATAGCTTTACTTGTTATTTATTTTGATTAATAATCAGCTTTTCTATCTCAATGAGCTGTTACCGGGACTTGAACCCGGGACCTCTTCCTTACCAAGGAAGTGCTCTACCGCTGAGCTATAACAGCGATGGATTTTATCATTTAAAGAGAGCGGAAGACGGGGCTCAAACCCGCGACCCTCAGCTTGGAAGGCTAATGCTCTATCAACTGAGCTACTTCCGCATCTTCTTTTGTGGGCAAAGATGGATTCGAACCACCGAAGGCGTAAGCCAGCAGATTTACAGTCTGCCCCATTTGGCCACTCTGGTATTTGCCCTTTGTTTGAGCCTCTTGTCGGATTCGAACCAACGACCCCGAGATTACAAATCACGTGCTCTGGCCAACTGAGCTAAAGAGGCTTATTAAAAGAACTTTGCAACCGCAAAGCGGTAGTTTGCGGCTGCAAAGTTAGATATAATTTTTAAATCACAAAATAAATACTCTTATTTTTTTTATTTAATTTGCTGTTTTTCTTTTGTTTTCTGCAATTGTTTCGACAAAGCATCCATACATGTATCTATAGCTTCTTCGAATGTATCGCATACTTTTTCTGCGTAAAACTCGGAATTTAGAGCCAAGATTCTAACTCCGGCTTCCTTATTCATTGCTGTTTCCGGTTTTACTACTTTTAGAGACACCTCAACTTTCTTTATATCGTCGCAAAACTTCTCGAGCTTTTCAGCTTTTTTCTGAATAAAAGCCTCCAATTTTTCTGATGCATCGAAATGAATTGATTGAATTCTTACTTCCATAAAAACCTCCTTTTCTTTACGCTCTTGGATGAGCTTGTTTATATACTTTTTTTAATTCTTCAAAAGTCGTATGAGTATATATTTCAGTAGTCGTAACACTTTCATGCCCCAACAACTCTTTTACTGCTTCCAGCTCTGCATCATTATTAAGCATCGCTGTTGCAAATGAATGTCTGAGCACATGCGGACTTCTTTTTTTCAACGCAACGACTTTCGACAGGTTTTGCTTCACCAATTTATAGACCAACATCTGATAAAGTCTCTTTCCATTTTTTCTCACGAAAAAAGCTTCACACGAGCAGCCTACAGCAATATTTCTATACTCCACATAAGACTGTATTTCACATTTCAGATTCTCTCCAAAAGGTATCAGTCTCTGTTTATTTCGTTTTCCTGTTACTTTGATAAGATTGGAAAACAAATCTATGTCAGCATCATCAAGCGAAATCAATTCGGAAAGTCGCATACCAGTTTCATAAAACATGGTCATTATAAGC
The DNA here is from genome assembly GCF_025567135.1 of Bacteroides cellulolyticus. Taxonomy (NCBI): domain Bacteria; kingdom Pseudomonadati; phylum Bacteroidota; class Bacteroidia; order Bacteroidales; family Bacteroidaceae; genus Bacteroides; species Bacteroides cellulolyticus. The sequence goes on along the minus strand of NZ_JAOQJJ010000005.1, from coordinate 52,317 downwards.
TTATCACGAACACCTTCAAACGAATCATCAAAAAGATCACCATCCAAAAGTTTATCCATATCTTCCTCCCTTACAAAGGTTGGCAAAGGTTTCTTTCTTTTAGGGCCTTTCACTATAGACATCGGATCGACTGTTATCATCTTTTTCTTCAAAAGATACTTATAGAAAGTTCTCAACGCACTAAGCTTACGATTTACCGAAGCCCCGGACATTCCACTTTCCATGAGTTTTACAACCCATCCTCGTACTACGTCAGAATCAACGTTTTCAAGTTTCAACTCGCTGTCTAATCCATTCAAATACCCTTGAAATTCCTTCAAGTCTATTCCATAAGAAACAATTGTCTTCTCAGAATAGTTGCGTTCATACCTTAGGTAATGAAGAAAAGACTCTACTGTCATAGAAACATTGCATTATTAATTCAGCAACGAATATATGAAAAAGAATTCAATAATTCAAAGAACTTTGCGAAATTATTATTCTTCTACCTGATGTAATTTCTGAACGTAAATAGCACGTTCCATTTTCAATCTTTTCAAAACAGACGGTTTATCAAACTGCTGTCTGCTTCTAAGTTCTTTTACAACACCTGTTTTTTCAAATTTTCTCTTAAATTTTTTCAGCGCTTTTTCAATGTTTTCGCCTTCTTTTACTGGAACTACGATCATGTTTTTAAAAAATTAATTATGTTGTTGTTAAATATTTTTCCGCAGTCAAAATTGCGGTGCAAAATTACACATACTTTCTTAATATACAAAACTTTCCACGCATTTTTTCCACAAAACACATAAATAGCACTATCTTTGTAAATCAAATAATTACTAAAACCAATATACTAATGAAAGATATAATTATAGGAAGGATAGCCTCATTAAGGCAATTCATGAAAAGAAATGACTTATCAGCATATATAACATTCAGCACAGACCCACATTCAGGCGAATACGTGCCTGCACACTGGGAGTCACGAAAATGGATAACAGGATTCACCGGTTCCGCGGGAACAGCAGTTATAACAAAAGACGGCGGAGGCTTATGGACTGATTCAAGATATTTTTTACAGGCTGAAGAACAGCTTGCCGGAAGCGGACTTAAATTGTTCAAGGAACGTATAGCCGGCACTCCGTCAATAAGCGAATGGTTATGCAGTGTTCTGAAAGAGGGAGATAAAGTCGGTTTTGACGGTTATACGACATCAGTAAGTGTTATAAAAGATTTGGAAGAAAATCTAGCAGCCCAAGGGATAAGACTGGTCATGACAGAAGACCCGTATAAACTGATATGGAACAACAGGCCTGAAATACTAACACACAAACCGTTCATTCTAGACGAAAAGTTTTCCGGCGAAAACACAGACGTCAAACTTTCAAGAATCAGGAGCAAGCTTTCATTAAAAGAAAATGAAGCTGTACTCTTATCTTCGCTGGACGAGATTGCATGGACACTAAATATGCGCGGTAACGACATACATTGCAACCCTCTTTTTGTGTCATATCTGCTCATATTAAAAGATTATGCCGTATTATATATAAATAAGGAGAAACTGTCGGAGGATGTCGAAGCTTACTTAACATCGTACAATATAACCATCAAAGCCTATGAAGAGATAGAAAGCGATATTATGTCATGCCATAACTATAACATATGGATGTCGCCAACAATAAATTTTGCAATATATAATGCAGCAATAAGACAAAACACTGTAAACCTTACCAATTCGCCTGTATGCGAATTCAAATCGATAAAAAACAAGACTGAAATATCCGGCTTCCACAATGCAATGATACGCGACGGTATAGCTATGGTAAGGTTCCTAATGTGGCTGGACAAATCCGTAAAAAACGGCGACCAGACAGAAACAAGCATAGACAAGCAGCTATACAAATACCGTTCTGAAATGGAGTACTTCCAGGGAATCAGTTTTGACACAATTGCCGGCTATCAGGAACATGGAGCAATAGTACATTACGAGGCTACTGAAGAATCCGCTTCAACTCTCAAACCGGAAGGCCTTCTACTCCTTGACAGCGGCGCACAATATCTGGACGGCACTACCGACATAACACGTACCATACCGCTAGGAGCTATATCAGACGCCCAGAAGAAAGACTATACCTTAGTCCTAAAAGGATTTATTCAGCTTGCAATGGCAGAATTTCCTGACGGGACATGCGGAACTCAGCTTGACGTACTGGCAAGAATTGCAATGTGGAAAGAAGGAGTTAACTACGGCCATGGAACAGGACACGGAGTGGGACATTTCCTGAATGTCCATGAAGGACCGCATCAGATAAGAATGAACAATGTACCAACCATATTAAAACCGGGAATGACAATTACAAATGAACCGGGAATATACAGAAGCGGACAATATGGAATACGCACAGAAAACACAATGCTTATAGTACCGGGGAAAGAGACAGAATTCGGAACATTCTATAAGTTCGAACAACTTACACTGTGCCCTATATCCAAAGATCCGATAATAAAAGAAATGTTGTCACACGAGGAAATCTTATGGCTGAACAATTACCATGCAACGGTTTACGAAAAACTTTCGCCATACCTCACAAATGAAGAAAATACCTGGCTCAAAACAATGACCTATCCTATTTAGTAGGTAAGAAAAATTTACAAGAATACAAGCAAAACAAATCGTAAAAAACATGCGCACATTTTAGGTAAAATGGACGCACGTTTAAAGTTGAATGGACGCACGTTTAAAGTTGAATGTGCGCACGCTTTGAAAATTACATTTTAGGACCTAAAAAACGGATAAAAGAAAGGAACTATTAAGACAAAAAAAAGAACGTGGAACCTATTGCGACCACGTTCTTTTCCACAATATCACTTACACTATTAGATTCAAAAATAGAACTCAGGATTTTTCCTTTCCCTGAAGTTATCATACAAGAATTTGGTAAACGGTGTATCAAATATTCTTGCTCCTTGAGGACACACTTTAACACACGCACAGCATAATGTACATTTATAAATATCTGTACATACATTTCCCGATGCGTCCAAAGATATAGCATGAGTCGGACAAGAAGAAACACACAATCCACACGAACAACAATCTTCCGTACTTATTGGAGCGGCAGGCTGTTTAGGTTTTACTTCCTTATATGGATAATTTCCCGGCACAAACAAATCCCCAAAATCAGGAACTGTTGTTATTCTATCCATAACCTCTTTTCCAAAATGCTCGGCCATACCCAAATCATAGAAATCAGGTCTTCCGGCTGCAACAGGCATATTCTCTCTACTGAAACTATGTTCGCCTATGAATGAAGCAGCAGCCGATACACGGAATCCTCTATTGGTCATCTCGTTTTTCAGCTCAAGCAACGCATCATCATAATGTCTGTTTCCATACACCACCACTACTACACACATAGCTCCGTTCCCATTCAATGTACCTAAACGCTCAAAAAATATTGAAGGGATACGACCTCCGTAAACGGGTGACACGAAAACCGTAAGAGAATCATTCGGGAAACTTTTTATATTATTATTATCCAACGTAATATCCGATTCGGTCAGATTGTTCACCTTCAATCCATCACCTACGGCACGAGCTATTTTTCTTGACGTTCCAGTTGGTGAATAATAAATCAGATTTACGGAATTTATAATACTGTTCATAAACTTATATTTTGAAGATTACCTTATTTGGGTTACAAAAATAAGCAAATAAGTGTAACCAAATAATAATATTATAAGTTTTTTATAAGAAACTTGAGAGAAAAAATAATAGATTTTAATTACAATAGCGAAAACGCCGTAGAATGGGTAATAAGAGAATAGAGGTAGTACTTTTCATAGTCCACCGCTTCACTTATACCAAGTTGCTGAAACTTCTGGTACAACTGTTCAATCTCTTGCCAAACACCTTGTTCCATTGACTTTCATTTAATTGGATTTATTTCTTTTCAAAGGTAGTGTTTTTGTATTGTGTAGCCAAAGAAAATAATGATTTACTACTATATTTTTTGCGTCTGTGGGGAAAATGCGGGGAAAAATCAGACAAGTAAAAAGGCTAAGTAATTGATAATTCATTACTTAGCCTTTTAATCTGTACCCAGACCCGGGGTCGAACCGGGATGGATGTTACTCCACTGGTGTTTGAGACCAGCGCGTCTACCGATTCCGCCATCTGGGCTTATTTTTATTTTGCGTTGCAAAGGTAAACATAATTTTCATATCTGCAATACTTTTCGGCTAGAAAATGTAATATTTTTTATGTCTAACACTATTTAGAAACTATTAAAGTCCGATTTTCTAAAATAATCAGTATCTTAGCATAGTTAATAACACAAATTATATTACCATGAACAATAACTACTATTGCATAATAATGGCAGGTGGAATGGGGAGAAGATTCTGGCCATACAGCAGGAAACAATTGCCAAAACAGTTTCTTGATTTCTTCGGCACAGGTGAAACCTTGTTACGTATCACATTCGACAGATGCAAAGGATTAATATCACCACAGAATATCTATATTTCCACATTCATTGATTATAAAGATATTGTAAAAAAGATTCTTCCTGAAATAAAAGACGAACAGATTATAATAGAAGAAGAAAGAAGAAACACAGCACCTTCGCTGGCATACGCTTCATATCTAATACAGAAAATAAATCCCGACGCTACTATAGTAGTCATGCCTTCCGACCAACTTATACTGAATATTGACAGTTTCCGGTCATCAATTTTAAAAGGGTTGGATTATGTAGCTACATCAGGCAGACTGATTAATATAGGTATTAAACCGACAAGGCCGGAAACCGGTTATGGCTACATACAGATTGAGGAAGAAGAAAGAGACGGAGATTTCTGTAAGGTAAAGACATTCATTGAGAAACCAGCATTGGAGTTTGCAAAAGTATTTGTGGAAGACAATGAGTTTTATTGGAACTCCGGAATATTTATCTGGCATGTTACAACAATTATGAAGGCTTTCCATGAGAACATGACAGAGGTGTGTCCACGACTAGAATGTGAAACTCCCGATTTCTCTGCATGTCCAAATATTTCTATAGATTACAGTATCATGGAAAAAGCAGATAATGTTTATGTACAAATGTGTGATTTCGGATGGGCTGATATAGGTACATGGCAATCATTATACGACGCATCACCTAAAGACATTAACCACAATGTCATTTTAAACAGCAATTCACTCTTATACGATTGCAATGAAAACATCGTCCTGATGCCAAAAGGCAAACTGGTAGTAGCCGAAGGTCTGGAAGGATATCTGATTGCGGAACATGACAATGTTCTTTTGATATGCAAGAAAGACGACCAGAACTCCATACGCAAATTTGTGAATGATGTGGAAATGAAATTCGGAGATGAATATGTATAACAAAAAGCATTATAAGCAATAAGAGCCGGACAGTAACAATCCGGCTCTTATTGTTTATAATCAGTATCCACCGCCCAAGGCATGATAGAGATTTATTACTCCCTGAATCTCATCAAAACGGTCTGTAACCGTATTCAGTTCAGCCTGCAGAAGTGACTGTCTGGCTGTTATAACTTCCAGATAATTCTGAGAGCTGTATTTCATTAACAGCTCGGAACTCTTTAAAGCAGATTTCAGTGACGCAGCCTGCTGTTCATCCAATATAATCCGTTCTTTTGCTGTCTGCCATTGTACTAAAGCGTCATTGACTTCTGTTCCGGCATCAAGCAGACTTTGTCTGAACATCAATAATGCCTCCTCCTGCTGCGCTTTCGCTATTTTCAGGTTCGCAATGTTCTTGCCTTTATTGAATATAGGTTGTACCAATGAACCGACGGCTGTCAACAGCCATTGACCCGGATTGGCTACAACCGCACCGGCGGAGTTTGTCCATCCTGCCGAACCTCCCAATGTTATACTCGGATAAAATGCCGAACGTGCAGAATTCGTAGCGTAATATGCCACAGCCAACTGTGCTTCGCTTTGACGCACGTCAGGACGACGGCTTAACAATTGCAAAGGAACACCCGTTGACAGTGAATCAGGAAATATCTGCTCGCTTAATGTTCCACGTACTATAGCCTGTGGAGCTTTTCCCAACAGGGCTGACAGAGAATTTTCCATTTCCGATATCTGACGCTGTATCGACAATACAGAAGCATCTACAGACAGTTTTGCTGCCTCCGTCTGTGCAACAGCCATCTCCGTTGCCTGTCCGGCACGTTTTAATGCCTTCATCGTACGCAAACTCTCAGTCCATGTCTCTGCTGTTTCCTGAGTTATCTTTAATTGTTCGTCAAGAACAAGCAGCGTGTAATAGCTGTTGGCTATTGTAGCCACCAGTTGGGTCTGTACAGCCTGACGATAAGCATCGCTTTGCTCCAAAGCGGCCTGTGCACCACGTTTGGCATTGAGCAATTTGCCAAAGAGGTCTATCTCCCAATCTGCAGATGCCGCAATATTATATTTCTTTGAAGCTTCTCCACCGCCAACGCTTGTTATTGTACCCTCAGGCGACAATGTTATTGAAGGCAGATATGACAGCCTTGAAGTCATAAGAAGTGCTTCTGCTTCTTCCACTTTCAGCCTGGCAACACTTAAATCAGTATTATTATCAAGACCGTACCTTATTAACTCTTGCAGATTAGCGTCCGTAAAAAGCTGTTCCCAAGACAAAGAAGCCAACGAAACGGTATCATCGACAGCTACAGGCTGACGGTAAATGCTATCGACTACCGACGTAACATCCGGACGCTCGTATGCACGATATATATGGCATCCGCTCATCGCAATGGAAACTGCTGAAACGATTATTATATTTCTTATCATACACTTTATTCTTTGATGTTATTTTTTCTCAATCTTTGGTAACTGGCGTTCAGGCATAAACTTTTCCTGCAGATACTGGAACACCATAAACAATGGGGGCACAATAAACAGCAATGCAATCGTACCGATCAACATACCTCCTACCGTTCCTACACCAATAGATATATTTCCATTGGCACCTACACCCGTAGCGAACATAAGCGGGAGCATACCGAATATCATAGTAAGCGAAGTCATCAGAATTGGGCGCAAACGTACCTGTGCCGCAGAAACCGCAGCCTGCATTATAGTCATACCATGACGACGGCGCTCGGAAGCATACTCTGTAAGCAATATCGCTGTTTTTGAAAGAAGACCGATAAGCATAATCAGACCTGTCTGCAAGTATATATTGTTTTCAAGTCCGTACATCTTTGCAAACAGGAAGCTGCCCGCCAGTCCGAACGGCACAGAGAGTATGACCGCAAGAGGAACAAACAGACTTTCATACAATGCACAAAGAATGAGATAGATGAAAACAACACAAATGACAAATACCAAAGTAGTGGTGTTTCCTGTATTTGACTCTTCACGCGACATTCCACCAAACTCAAATCCGTATCCTGTAGGCAATGTCTGTGCAGCAACCTCCTGAACAGCCTTGATTGCCTGACCAGAGCTATATCCAGATGCAGCGGCACCATTTACCTGTATGGCAGAGAACAGGTTAAAACGTGTCAGTACTTCAGAACCATATACACGTGTCAGTTTCAGATATTGGCTAATAGGACTCATCTCGCCAGAATCATTACGGACATAGATACTGTTCAATGATTCGGTGTCAAGTCGGAACTCCGGTGAAGCCTGCACCATATGGTATCGTCGGTAACTCACCGGAAACATACGCGGCAAACATTGTTTATGAACAAGGTTCTGACAACGGATTTACCTGGAATACCATTCCTACATCTATAGGTAATGAGAATATCAGACCAGAGAAAAAATATGAATACGAAATTGGATTTGAAAGCAAGTTCTTAAACAACCGTCTCGGAATAGACGTATCATACTATAACAACATAGTAAAAGATCAGATCCTCTCTACACCACAACCTTCAAGTTCAGGAGCTAAATATGTACTAATGAATGTAGGTGAAGTGGCAAACAACGGATGGGACATTGCATTGTCTGCCACACCTGTACTTACAAAAGATTTCAGATGGGATCTTACTGCTACATACGGAGTTTATAGAAATAAAGTAATAAAACTTGCAGACGGTGTTCCATATCTGGAAATATCAAACCTGGGTGGAAGCGGTGCAAAAATACAGGCTGTAGCAGGACAACCTATGGGTGATATTTATACTCAGGTGCCACAAGTAAACGAGAACAGCGAGTTCCTGGTATCTGACAACGGATTATATCTGAATCAGACAGAGCTGAAAAAGGTAGGAAACATTAATCCGGACGGAGTTGGAGGATTATACAACTCATTCTCATACAAGAATTTCTCACTTGATTTCAGTATCGATTTCAGAATTGGAGGTGACGTAATAAACGAAATGAACCAGTATGCCACAGGTCTTGGTTTGACACCTGAATCACTAAAATATCGTGACACCGAACATGGAGGACTTTCATACTATTATCCTAACAACAATAATAGTGGTGGAGTACCGGTACAGGTTGACCCGACGACCACAGCCGGACCAAACGGAGAGTACATTTATCACGACGGATTAATTCTTCCTGGCGTAGTGGCTTCAACAGGAGAGCCTAATAACAGAATTATCCCAGCCGGATATTATTACAATATGACTTATAACTGGGGTACTAATTCTGAACAATTGACATATGCCAACTCTGTATTTGACAATACGTATGTAAAACTTCGCGAACTGAACCTCAGTTATCGTATACCTTCAAAAGCTATTCAGAAGATAGGTATGACCAATCTTACAGTTTCTGTATTCGGCAGGAACCTGTTCTACTTCTACAAGGCTTTAAAAAATTACGATGCTGAATCATCAGTAGGCACATCATGGTCAAGTCAGGCTATTGTAGGAACATCTACTGCAGCCACACGCAGTTTCGGTTTTGCAATAAGAGCAAGTTTTTAACATTATAGATTTACAGACATGAAAAAAATATTATATATCACATCTCTTACACTGGCTTTAGCTTCAACAGGATGCACTGAGGAAGATTTTGACAGTAAATATCAGGACCCATCGAAAGTTACCACAGTAAGCATAAGTAATCTCATGGTAGGAGTATTCCAAAAATCCAAGGATTACGACACACATACTTACAACAGATATTTCGGCTTCGACTCTCAGTTTGTAGGCAAGTATGCCCAAACATTCGGATACACTTACTCAAGCAGCATGTACACCCCTGGATATATCCCATATATCGACAGCCAGTGGGACAATCTGTATTCGGCACTTACACAATACAGGAAAATGGAAGAACTCTACAATGCCGAGAATGAAACACAGAAGTTACAGGATGAAGCATTCATGCTAGCTGCAAAAGTACAGTTATACGACTATTTTTCCGCTACGGTTGATATTTTCGGAGATATGCCGTTCAGCAAGGCATGTACTCTCCCGCTTACCAATGATGTAGAAAAATCGTATGCACCATACGACAAGGCTGAAGATATATACAAAACGATCTTGGATGAGCTGAAAGAGATAGCACCAAAATTCCGTACTGTCACTATCCCAAGAAATTTCACTACACAGGATTTCATCAACAATGGAGATATTGACAAATGGGAAAGATACGCCAACAGTCTCCGATTGCGTCTGGCAGTGAGAGTATCCTCACAGGGCGAACTGGCAGAAACAGGTAAAGCAGCAGTGAAAGAAATACTGGAAAATCCTGAAACATATCCATTGATAGACGAACAGAGTAATAATATATTCATCGTAAACCAGAAATCCGGCCAGTTGAATTTTACAGCAGGGCAAGGACTGGGCGACTGGGTAACAAACAGACAGGCTTCAGGAGCGGTAATAAACAGAATGCTCAGCAACGGCAACTATAATATGGACAACAAGGAAAATCCTAATACCGGTGTATATGTAAAAGGAACTGACGATCCTAGAATTCTTCTGTATTATAATCCAATCAGCATAACAAATAAATATACGGGAGCCAAAGATGAAGGCAGATACTTAGGTACGGATCTTACTGTAGCAGATGAAGCTACCGAATATTACAACTCGCAGGCCACCGACGCCTATGGCAATACCGGTTTCTCACAAATTACACAGAAAGGATTCTTTTGGGAAAACGATAAATTCGATATGCTCATTATGACATCTCCGGAAATCCATTTCTTGAAAGCTGAAGCTTATCTTATGGGATATGGTGTAACGGCAGACGAAAACAAGGCAAAAGAAGAATTCATCAAAGCCGTCAGCCAGTCAATAAGCCTCTATTATTATTACGACTCAATCAGCACTGGTGAGAATTCCAGACAATATGACGCACCGACAGAAGAAGAAATAAACTCTTTTGCAGAGTCAAGATGGTCATATACAAAATACGAAAACAAGCAGGATGCCATCATCACACAGAAGTGGTTACATTTCGCAATTACTGCCAGCAGAGAAGCATGGAGCGACCTCAGACGTACAGGATATCCTTCAGGACTTGTATTCCCGGAAGTGGCAGGTACAATACCAAATGTTCCTGACAGATGGAAATATCCTACAACAGAAATGGACTACAACCCTTATTACAAGGATGTGCAAAACGAAGATACATACTACACAAAATTGTTTTGGGCAAAATAAATCCATATAAAAACCAAAAAATATACCTTTTATGATGAAAACTACACATTGATTTATGCAGATGTTCCTACTTTTGCCAATATAAACTTTAAAATTAATTTGTTCCATGAAAAATAAACTAATAAACACATTGGCATTTGTAGGAATTGCATTAATCAGTACAGCTTGTTCACAAAACACACAATCGCAAGTACAACAACCAAACGAAACACCGGATAAGCCATGGTCTGTAAGAATGGTAGAATCGGAGATGGCAAGATGGCCGGAATCGTGGCAACTTGACTTCCAGCCTAAACTGAAATGGGACTATTGTCACGGACTTGAATTGCAGGCTATGCTTGATGTTTATGACCGATACGGTGATGACAAAATATATGAGTATGCACTTGCATACGCCGACACTATGGTTAATGCCGACGGTACAATCAAAATGTACAAACGCGAGGAATTCAGCCTTGATCGTGTAAACTCAGGCAAATTCCTTTTCCGCATATATGAACAGACCAAAGACGAGAAATATAAAAAGGCACTAGCCCTTATGAGAAGCCAGTTTGAAGACCATCCGAGAAACGAAGACGGCGGTTTCTGGCACAAAAAGATCTATCCTAATCAAGTATGGTTGGATGGTATTTACATGGGAGCTCCTTTCTATGCCGAATATGCGTTCAGAAACAATGAAGTCGGGGCTTATCAGGATATCATCAACCAGTTCCTGATGGCCGCACGCCACACATACGATCCTAAAACCGATTTATATAAGCATGCTTGCGATGTAAGCAGAAAAGAGAAATGGGCAGACCCTGTGACAGGACAGTCACAACACAGCTGGGGACGAGCACTTGGATGGTATGCAATGGCATTCGTTGATGCACTGGAATTTATTCCTCAGCACGAGGCTGGAAGAGATTCCATGATAATAACTCTTAATAAAGTAGCACAACAGATAAAAAGACTCCAGGACGAAAAAACCGGATTGTGGTATCAGGTTCTTGACAGAAGCGGAGATGAAGGAAACTATCTGGAATCATCATGTTCGGTTATGTTCGTATATACACTGTTCAAGGCTGTACGCAAAGGATATGTTGATCCATCTTATCTTGCTGTAGCGGAAAAAGGATATAAAGGCGTTTTGGAACACTTTATCACTACCGACGATAAAGGAATGATAAGCATTACCAAAGCATGTGCCGTAGCAGGATTGGGAGGCAAAAATTACCGCATGGGGGATTATGACTACTATATAAACGAACAGATCAGAGACAATGACCCTAAGGCTGTAGGTCCGTTCATCATGGCAAGCCTTGAATGGGAACGTTTGCAGGAAGTAAGAAAAATCGTAAAATAATTAATCGGGAAATAATATGAAAAACAAGATTACACTTCTGTTAGGACTTCTGTTTGTCCTAACAGCATTTACACCTGCCAAACGGAATATTACAATATTCACCATAGGTGACTCAACAATGGCTAACAAAAAACTTGAAGGAGGAAATCCGGAAAGAGGTTGGGGACAAATGCTTTCAAGATATTTTACAGATGATATTACCATAGACAACCATGCCGTAAACGGAAGAAGCTCAAAGAGTTTTATCAATGAAGGCAGATGGGATGCTGTTCTCTCAAAAATACAAAAAGGCGATTATGTATTCATTCAGTTCGGTCATAATGATGAAAAAGACGATCCGAACCGTCATACCGATCCTGGAACAACATTTGACGCAAATCTCAAAAAATTTGTAGAAGATACGAGAGCAAAGGGAGGTATTCCTGTTCTTTTCAACTCAATTGTGCGCCGTAACTTCGGTAAAGCTGATGGAAATGCTGTAGCTAATGCTATAAAGCAGGACGATATACGCAACGGAATTGATCCCAAAGCACCCAAAGACAGCATTGAAGAAGGAGCGACACTTATAGATACACACGGAGCTTATCTGATTTCGCCTAAGAATGTCGCAAAAGAACTCAATGTTACTTTCATTGATTTAAACAGCCTTACTCACAAGTTGGTGGAAGGTATGGGACCTCAGAAATCAAAGGAACTGTATCTGTGGGTTGAACCTAAAACAGTGCCTGCATTACCAAATGGTAGAGAAGACAATACACATTTGAATGTACATGGAGCTTCTGTTATAGCAGAAATGGCTGTAAAAGCTGTAGCCGAAGCAATACCCGAACTACAACAGTACGTACGCCACTATGATTTAGTAGTAGCCAAAGACGGGTCCGGTGACTTTTTCACTGTGCAGGAAGCTATTAATGCGGTACCTGACTACAGAAAGAACGCAAGAACAACAATTCTGATAAAAGAAGGCTCATACAAAGAGAAAGTCATAATACCGGCAAGTAAGAATGCTGTATCTCTTATAGGTCAAGGCGAAGTAAAAATAACTTATGATGACTATGCAAGCAAGCCTAACATCTTCGGAGAAAACAAAGGCACTTCAGGATCATCATCCTGCTATATATACGCACCTGACTTTTATGCTGAAAACATTACATTCGAAAACACGTCAGGACCTGTAGGACAGGCTGTAGCATGTTTCGTAAGTGCAGACAGGGCATATTTCAAGAAATGCAGATTCCTAGGTTTTCAAGACACATTATATACCTATGGGAAAGGATGCAGACAGTACTATGACGAATGTTATATCGAAGGGACAGTTGACTTCATATTCGGATGGTCAACTGCAGTATTCAACCGTTGTCATATACACAGCATAGGAAACGGATACATCACTGCTCCGTCAACTGACAAAGGACAGAAATACGGATATGTGTTCTATAATTGTGAGATAACAGCCAACTCTGATGTGGACAAAGTATATTTGTCACGTCCTTGGCGACCATATGCACAAGCAGTATTTATACAATGCAATATGGGCAAGCATATCCTTCCTGAAGGATGGGACAACTGGAGAAACAAGAATAACGAAAAAACTGTTTTTTATGCTGAATACAAGAGCAAAGGAGAAGGAGCCAACCCTGGAAAACGTGTCGCTTATTCAAAACAGTTGAAAAATACTGAGGGCTACAGCATTGAAGAAGTTTTATCCGGAAACGATGGTTGGAATCCTTCAAAGAATGGTAATGCATTATTAAACATCAAGAGATAATTAAATGAGAAACAGAATATTACTTACAATAACAGTTTGTATAATGGTCATTCTGTCCATGGCAGAAAATTATCCTTACAGAAGTGATCTGCTATGGGTTACAGAACCTGATCATCCGGACTGGATATACCGTACAGGCGAAAAGGCAAAAATAAAAATCAGCCTTTTCAAATATGGAATTCCACAGGATGGAATAACTGTAAACTATGAGACGGGAAGCGAACTTATGCCATCCGACAAAACGGGAAGCATAACATTGAAGAACGGTAAGGCTGAAATAAATATAGGCACATTGGATAAACCGGGATTCCGCGACTGTATATTCAGTGTAATGATAAACGGAAGAAAATACAGCCATCACGTAAAAGTCGGATTTTCTCCGGATAAAATAAAGCCTTATACTAAAATGCCCAATGGTTTCATGGATTTTTGGAAGAACAACATCAAAGAAGCATCAGAATTTCCACTGAAATACACCAAAGAAAAGGCAGAAGAATATTGTACTGAGAAGATAGACTGCTATCTTATAAAGCTGCAGCTCAACAACAGAGGACAAGCTGTTTACGGCTATCTCTTTTATCCCAAAAATGCAAAACCAGAAAGCTGTCCGGTTGTATTGTCTCCTCCAGGAGCAGGAATCAAAACAATAAAGGAGCCTCTCAGACACAAATATTATGCCGAAGAAGGATTTATCCGTCTGGAATTCGAAATACATGGACTTAATCCTACCATGAGCGAAGAGCAATTTAAGGAGATAAGCAATGCTTTCAACGGTAAAGAAAACGGATACCTTACAAACGGACTGGACAATAAAGACAATTATTACATGAAACGTGTATATCTGTCATGCCTGCGTTGTATCGACCTGCTCACATCACTACCGGAATGGGACGGTAAGAATGTCATAGTACAAGGTGGCAGCCAAGGCGGAGCACTTGCCATGATTACTGCCGGGCTTGACAAAAGAGTGACAGCATGTGTAGTAAATCATCCTGCACTAAGCGATATGGCAGGATATATGGCAGGACGTGCAGGAGGATATCCGCATTTCTTCCGTACAAGAGGAATGGACACTAAAGAAAAACTGGAAACTATGTCATATTATGATGTGGTAAATTTTGCACGACTGATAAAGGCTGACACTTTCATGACATGGGGATTCAACGACAACACCTGTCCACCGACTACAAGTTATGCAGTTTACAACACCCTTGAATGCAATAAAGAAGCGCTTATAACTCCAATTAATGAACATTGGACATCAGAAGAGACAGAGCGCGGACATCTGGAATGGATAAAAAAACACCTGAAATAAAAGGTATCCCAATAGAGAATACATTAACAGTTAAAGCCCAAAGACGAAAGTCATTAGGGCTTTAACCATTTATTAAAGAAATCCAAGACTTCCTCCTGCATTTTCTTATTAAAGAAATGTTTCTCATCCCACATTTTAGTGACCAACTTATCGGATGCTCCAACACTATCCCAAACCTCTTTCATCTGACGATAAGCATCCGTCACTCCCTCTACAGGGAAAAGTTTGTCTTGACTGCCATTGAAGAAAAGCGAAGGTTTCGGACATGCAATACTTGCAACATGAGGATAATCAAGATACTTCCTTATACGTGGAAGAAGCATTGAATAAGCCGATCCACCTTTATTCTGATTATTATCAACAGTCATAAGACAATCAGTGGTATTCATCCAACATACTGAAGCGGAGACTTTAACCATATCAGTCATTGAACTAAGCATCCAAGAACGGTAGGCTCCCATTGAAAAGCCCAGACATCCTATCCTGTCACTATCAACGAAAGGCAAAGATGCCAGAAATTCAACACTCCTCATATCATCCATATTTATATAAGCTCCCCATGAAGCACCCATCTGCATGAAATTCGAGGCCAATGCCTGCTGACGGTCATAGTCAATACCTTCCTTACAACCTCTATCTCCCCAAAACAAGGCATCCACCGACAATACCACATATCCGTTCATAGCAAAATAGTCACCAACATATCTGCCATCATAACATTTCAATGCCCATAAATCTGCATCAGACACGATTTCACGGTCCACATTAAAAGGTCGTATCATTTTCTCCTTTCCTATAAGGAAATGTGCTCCATGATCATGTAGCATAACCACAGAAGGGAATACACCTTCACCGTCAGGAACAAGCAGATAAGCAGGAACTCTTGACCACTTGGATATATTGAATTCAATCTTCAACGCTCTGTAGCCCTCCCGTTGTTCGCTATCTATAACTTTCATATCATAATCGTCAGGAGCAGGCTGAACAATATCCATACATTCAAAAAGAATCTCACGAGCCTGTTTCTTCCAAACATCAAAATCCTTATTTTTCTGCGATTGCCACGACATGGGATATGTCAACAGACTTTTCATCCGATCATAATAAACCGGCAGATTTTTATTTATCTCAAACCTATCGGAAGTACTTTGAGCTTTAGTATGCCCTAGCACAAATAAAAACACTAAAAATAAAGTAACTATATTCATATTTTATCACCAGTTATCATTGCAAATATACTCCAAAAAATCATTTTTTCATTATATTTGCAATGATATAAAAATATCAATATGTTTATAAAAATAAGCAAAAACAGCATCATGAAGAACTTTTCGATTTTTATCCTTTTATTGCTACAGATAGTAAACGTTTATTCGCAAACAGACTGCGTAATAACGCATTATTCTTCAGAAGACGGTCTGTCCGAAAACACGGTTATGGATATATTGCAGGACAAGAAAGGAAATATGTGGTTCTCAACATGGAATGGCATAAACAAGTTCGACGGGTACACATTCCATACTTACAAAGGATTTCTGGACAATGAAATAGCACTGACAAATAATCGTGTTGACTGTATGGAGCTTGACAAATACGGATACATTTGGATGCTTACATACGATGAGCGCGCTTTTCGCTTTGATCCGCGTACTGAAATATTTGAAAGTGTACCAGACTATGACAATACAGAAATACACATACCGATAACAAGAATAAAAACACTTCCAAACGGTAACGTCTGGTTACTATCACAAAATAGAGGAGCAATAAGAATTATAACAGACTCAATAAGCAAAAAAATCACTACAGAATATTATTCTTCCGGTTCCGAAGTTTTTCCTGTATCATCTGTCTTTAACGTCTATCAGATAGGAGACGATGAATGGGTACTGTCGGACAACGGACTCGCATGTTTCAATAAACCGGGTAATAATCCTGAAGTGTTTTTCGAACTTAACAGTTCAGGCAAAGACGGCATAGTAAGAAAACAAAAGTTCTTCACACTTGAAGAGAACAAAGACAAGCTGTTTTTCGGTGCGAACAACGGATACGTTTGGATTCTGAATAAAGGTAATAATATTTTCACTCCACTTAAACTCCCTGTACAATCAAATATAACAGGTATAAAATACATAGAGAAAAATGATAAACTTATTATAGCCTCCAAGAAAGACGGCTTTTTCGTATATGACATAAAAAACGATACTTACGAACATTTCAAGCCAAACATGCTTCCCGATGCAAGCATTGACGATATATATAAAGATACTGCTGACGAAGTATGGTTTGAGCAAAATGTGACCGGAGAAGTTGCACACTATAATCCATATACCAATAAAATCAAAATAGAAAAGGTATATGCTGAACCTACAAATACCGACAGATCCAGACCGGCATTCCATATACACGAAGATATATTCGGGTCTCTATGGGTACACCCATACGGTGGAGGATTCTCATATTTTGACAGAGAGAAAAATAGTCTGGTACCATTCTATAACAGCATGAATGGCGGGAAATGGCACTTTTCAAATAAAATACACAGCGCTTTTTCTGACAGGCAGGGTAACTTATGGATGTGTACACACTCCAAGGGACTTGAAAAAGTAACATTCAGAACCGAACATTTCAGAATTAAACGTCCGGTAGAATCCCACTATGAAACATTAAGCAATGAAGTAAGGGCATATCAGGAGTACAACGGTAACCTTTGGGTAGGACTCAAAGATGGAATGCTGAAGGTTTATGACAATAAATACAGCGAAATAGGATACATGACAGAAACAGGCCGAATATCCCAATCAGGAGCTCCATTATTAGGAAATGTCTATTACATGATGCGCGACAGCAAAGGAATAATGTGGCTGGCTACTAAAGGTGCCGGGTTGATAAAGGCAGAACCGACCGCCGATGCAATGCAGTTCCGTCTTACACGCTACCAATATAATCCTGATGACATTTACAGTCTGTCAGACAATAACGTTTATTGCATATACGAAGATAATTCGGGAAGAATATGGATTGCAACATTCTCAAACGGCATAAACTATATCACTAAGAACGAGAAAGGTGAAACTGTATTTATCAATCATCGAAACATACTTAAAGGATTTCCTATAAAAGAATGCAATAAAGTAAGATACATAACTGCCGATGAAAAAAACAGGCTATGGATAGCCACCACTGGAGGATTGGTTATGACAGAACTCGACTTCGAAAATCCATCAGAAGCCGTGTTCCACCATTATATGCGTTCACCGGACGATCCTACTACATTAAGCAATAATGATGTACACTGGATAACTCCTACACATAACGGAGAATTATATATTGCCACATTCGGAGGAGGCCTTAACAGACTTAACAGTATAAGTCAAGATGGCAAAGTAAGTTTCAAGACATATACGGTTAAGGATGGACTCCCATCAGACATACTACTGTCTATCCAGGAAGACAAGAACGGGCTGTTATGGATAAGTACAGAAAACGGACTTACAAAATTCAATCCGGAGGACGAACGTTTTGAAAATTTCCAGGACAGACATAGGAACTTCAAGATACGTTTCAGTGAAGCATCATCCGAATACTTGTCAAATGGAGACATGGTATTTGGAACAAATCAAGGTATCTTCTATTTCAATCCTGACTCTATAAAGAAAAGTATATATGAGCCACCGGTTATATTCACACAATTACTGCTTGCCAACAACACAGTAGTTCCGGGAACAGCTCCGTTAAAAGAATGTACAATAGATGATATAGAACGTCTTACACTCTCACACAAAGAAAACATATTCACTATACAATTTGCAGCATTGGACTACACTACCCCTTCGGACATTCAATATGCATACATATTAGACGGATTTGAAAAGAACTGGAACTATGTAGGCAAACAGAGAATGGCCACATACACTAATTTGCCGAAAGGCGATTATGTATTCAAAGTACGCTCAACGAACTCCGATGGCGTATGGATTGACAATACACGAAATCTTAATATAAGGATTCTGCCATCATTTTGGGAGACACCATTGGCATATCTCATATACGTATTTGTACTACTGTTGATAGTGTTCACTGCTGTATATATTCTATCAACCATATACCGACTGAAACATAAAGTAGTGATGGAACACCAGCTTACAGACCTGAAGCTGAGATTCTTTACAGACATATCCCATGAGCTCAGAACTCCGTTGACACTCATCACTGCTCCACTTGAGAATATCCTTGAAGAAAAAGATCTTCCAGGCGGAATTCGTGAACAACTTTCCGTGGTGGAACGTAATGCAAACCGTATGCTCAGACTTGTAAACCAGATTCTTGATTTCAGGAAAATACAAAACAAGAAAATGAAGATGCAGGTACAATTACTTGAAGTAGTCTCTTTCACCCGCAAAGTGATGGAATACTTCGAGGCAGTAGCAAAAGAACGCAACATATCATACGACATTGAAACAAACAAGAGCTCAATCTATTTATGGGTTGATGCCGACAAATATGAGAAGATAATATATAACCTTCTTTCAAACGCATTCAAATATACTCCAGACGGAAAATCTATAAAAATAACTATACACGAAAACGAAGATACTGTAGCTATTTCTGTTATAGACAAAGGAGTAGGAATAACCGAAAATAAGAAAAAGAAACTGTTTGTACGTTTTGAAAACCATGTTGAGACAAAAGGAACATCACAATTGAGTACCGGAATAGGCCTTTCACTGGTTAAAGACTTTGTAGATATGCATAAAGCAGAAATCACAGTAACAAGCAAGCCAAACGAAGGAAGCTGCTTCAAAATCGATTTCAAGAAAGGCAAAGAACATTACGACAACAAAGTAGAATTCTTGCAGAATGACATGGATTATGCATCAGGCACAGAATACACCGTTGCAGAATGTAATAATGAAGTTACAAAAGAAGATGAAGAGATCGATACGAACAAAGACATTATGCTTATCGTAGAAGACAACTCCGAGTTGAGACAATTTCTACATAACATATTTACTGCAGACTACCATGTTATAGAAGCCGCAAATGGTGAAGAAGGAAAGGAAAAAGCATTAAAATATGTACCTGACATCATCATAAGCGATGTAATGATGCCTGTAAAGGACGGTTTCCAGATGATGCAGGAACTAAGAGGCGAAATAACGACCAGCCATATACCTCTAATCCTACTGACAGCAAAAACCGCTATTGAAAGCAAGCTTGAAGGGTTGGAATACGGAGCAGACGACTATATAACAAAACCTTTCAGCGCCACTTACCTTAAAGCGAGGGTTAAAAACATCCTGCAAAGGAAACTGAAGATCCAGCAAGCATACAGAGAAAGATTATTGGATCAAAGTCTGAACACGGACAACAAGACAGAAGATAATGAGTCGCAAGTTCCTGACATGTCCCCAAGCGACAGAAAATTCATGGACAAGCTGTTGGAACTGATGGAAAGCAGAATAGACAACAGCGAATTGGTTGTGGACGATCTTGTAAAAGAGATGGCGGTAAGCCGATCCGTTTTCTTCAAGAAGCTGAAGACACTTACCGGCCTTGCTCCTGTAGAATTCATTAAAGAAGTAAGAATAAACAAAGCAATCAAGCTGATAGAGTCTGGAGAATACTCCATCACACAAATAGCATACATGGTTGGAATAAACGATCCAAGATATTTCAGCAAATGCTTCAAACAGAAAATGGGAATGACCCCATCGGAATATAGAGATCAGAAAGGGCAGAACAAATAAAAAACAGTCCACAGACGGCGAATTACAAAACTGTCTGTGGACTATTCTTTCAGTTTTCAGAAGGATTCCATGAATCTGAAACAGAATACATATATGAAAAATCATCATACAATCCGGCCTCATCCTTTTTCAGCTTACCAGACCATTTTACACGCCCTTCAGTAGAAGAGCCGTCACCGGTATTACCAAATTCGGCATACCTGGCGGTCTTTTCATTATCCGGATTTCTCCAGTTGTCCCATCCTGCCGGACGGATATGTTTCCCCATTTCGCAACCGATAAACACCGTTGCAGCATACGGACGCCATGGACGTCCCAAATATACTTTAGTCACATTAGCGTCAGCTGTCAATCTGCAATTTTTAAAGACATATCCAACCTTTACATCCTTAGGAGTTGAAGCTGCCGTTATATAGGAATTTCTCTTACTATGAATTATACAATCCAAAAACAAGGCTGTTGATGGGCCGAAAATAAAATCTGTCGTACCCTCAATATAGCAATCCTTGAAATACAGACGTGAGTTTGCACGACCGGTATAGACCGTATCCTGATTTCCCAGGAACCGGCAATTGAAGAATCTCAATTTATCTCCCTCCGTATGCAAGGCAACAGCTTGGCCCAACTGTGCAGCATTATTCTCTATAGTAAGATTTCTGAAAGTCAACATTGTACCTTCCACTTTAAGTGTATAAGTTCTGAATGTCCCCATTTTATTGATATTAGCATGATCGTCATATGTTATAACAGTATTACAGACATCCTCACCTATAAACTCAACATTCTGTAGCCACGCCGGAACAACAATTTTCTCCTTATATATACCTTTCTTTATAAAGACTTTTACCTTGTAATCCATAAAAGCCCTTATCCCTTCCAGAGCTTCATTAATTGTACGGTAATCCCCAGTCCCGTCCCTTGCCACAACTATACTGTCTTTATATTGCTGTGCCGCAAATATTGAAGACACAGAACATAAAATCAGACAAATTATTGTTAATGCCTTTTTCATAATACTTTTTAAAAAAACTTACAGCCAGCAAGAACCATCTAATGATAACTTACTGGCTGATTGTTAATTAATGTAATTCTATCTATTTATTTTCTATATAGAGATATTATTAAAGATTCAAATATCTCTTTGCGTTGTTATATGAAATGTCATTGACCATCTGACCAAGGAATTCTATTTCTGATGCAGGCAATTCTCCCTTCTCTACATCCTCACCTATAAGGTTACATAGAATACGGCGGAAGTATTCATGACGTGGATAAGAAAGGAAGCTGCGTGAGTCTGTAAGCATACCTACGAAACGGCTAAGCAATCCAAGTACCGAAAGACAGTTCATCTGTTTCTGCATTCCGTCCTTCTGGTCAAGGAACCACCAGCCTGAACCGAACTGGATCTTACCGGCTACAGGACCTTGCTGGAAGTTACCGATCATTGTACCTATAACTTCATTGTCTGCCGGATTGAGGTTGTAAAGGATGGTCTTTGTCAGCTTGTCTGCTGAATTCAGACGGTCAAGGAACTTGGCCATTGCCTTTGAGGTATTGAACACACCGATTGAATCGAAACCTGTATCAGGGCCTAGTTTCTCGAACATACGTGTGTTGTTATTACGGATAGCTCCGTAGTGGAACTGCTGTGTCCAGCCTTTTTCATTGTCCATTTCGGCAAAGACTACGAGCATTGCAGACTTGAACTTGAGGATTTCCTCGTTTGTAAGTTCCTTGCCTGAATATACCTTGTTGAAGATTGCGTTGATTTCGGCATCTGTATAGTCTTCGGCATAGAATTCTTCGATACCGTGGTCAGACAGACGGCAGCCCATGCTTGCAAAGAAATCGTGACGGTTCTTCAATGCGTCAACCAGGTCATTGAATGTGCTGATTGATACTGAAGAAACCGTAGAAAGTTTCTCAACATAGCTGCGGAAGTTTGCCGCATTCTCAACTGCCATAGCCTTATCCGGACGCCATGTAGGAAGAACCTTTACCTTGAAACCGCTTTCAGCTATTGTCTTGTGATATTCCAATGTATCTACAGGATCGTCTGTAGTACATACTGTCTCTACATTGTAGCGTTCCATGAACTTGCGGGCTGTATAGTCAGGAGTTGCAAGTTTTGCGTTACATTCGTCGAATATCTCACGTGCTGTCTTCGGAGAAAGAAGCTTGTCGATACCGAAGGCTGTCTTCAGTTCAAGATGACTCCAGTGGTAAAGAGGGTTTCTCATTGTGTAAGGGATTGTCTCAGCCCATTTTTCGAACTTCTCCCAGTCTGAAGTTGACTTTCCTGTGATATATTCCTCATCCACTCCGTTTGTTCTCATGGCTCTCCACTTGTAGTGGTCGCCGCCAAGCCAGATTTCCGTGATTGAAGAGAATTTATAGTCATCCGCTATCTTCTTTGGTTCAAGGTGGCAGTGATAGTCGATTATCGGATTATGTTTTGCAAAATTGTGATACAGATACTTCGCTGTGTCCGAATACAACAGGAAGTCTTCATCCATAAAATTTCTCATAATTAGTATGTTTTTGGTTATTTCTTAACGTCTGATGTCAAACTCTTGACTGCAAACCAGCTTAATATATAAGCTACTGATGCTACAAGGAATACTATCATATAGCCTGCCTGGATTCCTTCGAAACCGAGGAAAGACATATTGCTCTCGCGTGAATATGTGAACAGGATACCTGAACCCTGGTTGAAAAGGAAGCTTCCAAGACCACCGACCATACCGGCAAGGCCTGTAAGTGTGGCAACTACCGATTTAGGGAAGAGGTCGCTTACAAGAGAATATGCGTTTGCGCTCCAGCTCTGGTGTGCGGCACCGATGATACCGATGATGATTATAGGATACCAGCATGAATGTACTCCAAGGAATGGTGCAACTATACCCAACAGAGGGAATAGCGAATAAACGAACATTGATGATATACGGCCGCCGAACGGAGTAAGTCCTTTCTTGTTCACAAGGAACGTAGGAAGATATCCTCCGACGATTGAGAGCATGGTGATGAGATACAATGTGAATATCAGCAACATACCCATGAAAGAGTCTGAGCTGTAGCCATAGATATCTTTCACATACGCAGGTGCCCAGAACAGGAAGAACCACCATACGCCTTCAGGAAGGAAACGTGAAGCAAATATAGCCCATGTATGACGATAGGCGAAATACTTGAAGATATTTACCTTTTCCTTCGGCTCTTCTGTCGGTTTTGTCTCATTCTCCGCCTTATTCTCATCCTGACGTATATAGTCAAGTTCAAGCTTGTTCATACGCTTATTGTTGTCCGGTGCCTCGTATGTCTTGAGCCATATACCCAGCCATACGAAACCGAGGAGACCGATAATGAGGAATGACATTTCCCATCCCCAGAAACGGGCTATCACAGGAATTGTAAACGGAGCGAGCATAGCTCCTATCTGTGAGCCTGAATTGAAAAGGCTGGTGGCAAAGGCACGGTCTTTCTGAGGGAAATAGGCGGAAATGGTCTTGTTGGCACAAGGGAAGTTTCCTGCCTCACCGGCTGCAAGAATACATCTTGCTATAAGGAAAAGCCACATGCTCACGGTGGATATACCCATCATCGCGGTACCGGCATTGCGGGCTATTTCTATATGTTCACGCGCTCCTGCAAATGTCATGGTCCAGCTGTCAAGCACTATTCCGGCAGTAGCGATACCGCAAAATGCATGAAGACAGGCACCGAGAGACCAGAGGGCGATGGCCCATGAATAGCCTTTCTTGATTCCAAGATAATCGACTGTCCTTCCCGCAAAGAACATCGCGATGGAATATACAAAGGAGAAGCATCCGGTGATGGTACCGTAATGAACGTCAGTCCAGCCGAATTCAGGAGAGATGAAGTCTTTCCATGTAAGAGAAAGAACCTGACGGTCAAGATAGTTTACCGTGGTTGCAAAGAACAGCATCGCACATACATACCAGCGGTAATTGGTCATTTTATTATTGTTCATTTATGTCAATTAAGAATTAAAAATTAAAAATTAAGAATTGGTTATCAGTTATTAGTTGTTGGTTGTTAGTTATTAGTTGTTAGACTAGCATCCAAATGGCAACCTTGTCAACTCGTCAACTTGTCCACTTGTCAACTAAAAACTGACAACTCAATATTAAAGTATTACACCGGTCTTGAATATGGATATCTCACGGTAATTGTTTATCTCGTTCTTTACATATGAACCGGAGCAGGCCGATATGACAAAGTTGAAGAACTCGTCAAGCACCTCTTCCTTGCTCTTGCCTTCCACCAAAACACCTGCATTGAAGTCCATCCAGCGTGTCTTGCGGTTATAGAGGTTTGAGTTGGTAGAAATCTTTGCCGTTGGCACGAATGTTCCGAATGGCGTTCCGCGACCTGTAGTGAAAAGTACCATATGGCAGCCGGCGGAAGCAAGTGCCGTACTTGCAACGAGGTCATTACCCGGAGCGCTCAGAAGGTTAAGTCCGTGAGCCGAGATACGGTCACCGTATTCCAGCACGTCAATCACTGCACTGGAGCCTGATTTCTGTGTACAGCCTAGAGATTTCTCTTCAAGAGTAGAGATACCTCCAGCCTTGTTGCCCGGTGACGGATTTTCATATATCACCTGGTCGTTCTTTATGAAGTAGTTCTTGAAGTTGTTTATCAGACTGACTGTCTTATGGAAAGTTTCCTCGTCCTTGCAGCGGTCCATGAGGATTGTCTCTGCACCGAACATCTCAGGCACTTCTGTAAGCACGCATGTACCGCCGTATGAAACAAGACGGTCGGAGAACAGACCTAGCAACGGATTGGCTGTGATACCTGAGAAGCCATCTGAGCCACCACATTTAAGACCTATTCTCAGTTTTGATACTGGCTGTTCTGTTCTTACGTCTTTCTTTACATTCTCATAGAGGCCCATAAGGATTTCCATACCTGCAGCGATCTCATCCTCCACTTTCTGACATTCGAGGAATTTCACACGCTCACTGTCATACTCGCCTAGCATTGTTCTGAAAGCAGAAACCTGATTATTCTCGCATCCGAGTCCCAATACCAACACGCCTCCCGCATTAGGATGAAGAACCATATCGCGCAGTATCTTGCGTGTATTCTCGTGGTCTTCCGACAGCTGCGAGCAGCCCCAGTTGTGTGTATAGGCATGGATACCGTCAAAATTGTCGGCTTTATCACCAGCTGTCTTTTCGTTGAACAGCTTGACAAGTTCGTTTGCCACCCCGTTCACACAGCCTACTGTAGGGACAATCCATATCTCGTTACGGATTCCGACATCGCCGTTCTTCCTTTCATAACCCTTGAAATAGACCATACCTTCCGACTTGCATGAGTGTACCTCTGCAGGATTGTATGTATAGTCCTTGATCTCGCCAAGGAGCGTACGGATATATTTCTCGTTTATAAGGCTTCCTGCAGCTCTGTCTTCCTTGAGCGAACCGATAGGGAAACCGTATTTCACCACCACATCTCCTGTATGGAAATCCTGAAGCGCTATCTTGTGTCCGGCAGGAACATCATCCTTCAGGGTAATGCTACGTCCGTCAACAACGATTTCTGTACCGGCAGCAAGATCGGACAACGCCACTACGACGTTGTCCTTACTGTTTATATGAAGTATATTTTCCATCAGGGATTTATTTTACGTATTCCTTCACCATTTCATACATGCCTTTCTCTTCAATTCCCTTAAGCATATCTGCTACCATATCTGTCAGACCAGGGATATTGTTGAGGTTTTCTTCCCATACAAAGTCTGCCGCCAATACCTTTTCTGCTACTGCATGAAGGTCGGACATAGTCCATGCGTTCTTCACGTATTCCACGATTTCAGGAGCGTCGTTCGGAACGATTTCAGCACCGTCGGCACGTTTTCCTCCCTTGTAATATACGATAAGCGCGGCAAGACCGAGAACGATTCCGTATGGAAGTTCACCCTTGCGGCTTAGATATTCCTTAACCGAAGGAAGATCGCGTGCTGTGAACTTAGGGAATGCGTTAAGCATGATTGATGTAACCTGGTGGTCAACAAAAGGATTCTCGAAGCGTTCAAGTACGCTTGCCGCAAATGCCTTGAGTTCGTCTTCCGGAAGGTTTAGTGTCTGCATGAGCTCTTCATACATAGCTTTGCGGATATACTTGCCGATAACCTCATCCTTGCATGCATCGCGCACAATATCAATACCTGAAAGATATGTGATAGGAGAAAGGATTGTATGTGTTCCGTTAAGCAATGTCACCTTACGTTCGTGGTATGGTTTTTCTGACGGTACGAACAATACGTTCAGACCAGCCTTGTTTGCAGGGAATTCCGCTGCAACGCTTTCAGGTGCTTCGATTACCCAAAGGTGGAATGCCTCGCCCTGAACAACCAGGTTGTCATCATAACCGAGGTGTTCCTTGATTTCGTTGATGGTCTTTCTTGGAAATCCCGGAACGATACGGTCAACAAGTGTAGCGTAAACGCCGCAAGCCTGTTCGAACCATGTCTTGAATTCTTCGCCTAGGTTCCAGAGTTCGATATACTGATAGATTGTTTCCTTCAGCTTGTGACCGTTCAGGAATATAAGCTCGCATGGGAAGATTATCAGACCTTTGTCCATAGCACCGTTGAAGAACTTGTAACGGTGATAGAGGAGCTGTGTAAGTTTTGCAGGATATGAGCTTGGAGGAGTATCCTCAAGACGGCATGCAGGATCGAATGCGATACCGGCTTCTGTTGTATTGGAAATGACAAATCTCATCTCCGGCTGTTCTGCCAGTGAAAGATATGACTGGTATTCTGTATAAGGGTTAAGGCAGCGGCTGATTACATCAATGAGTCTGTATGAATTGATTACCTCGCCTTTTTCAAGTCCCTGTAGGTTTACATGGTAAAGACCATCCTGGGCATTGATCATATCTATCATTCCTTTATCGATAGGCTGTACAACCACTACGCTGCTGTTGAAATCTGTCTTTTCATTCATATTGGAGATTATCCAATCAACAAAACATCTCAGGAAATTTCCTTCACCAAACTGAATGATGCGTTCAGGACGAACAACCTTGACGGCTGTCTCTTTATTTAATGCTTTCATAATGTAAAGATATTAAATTGTATTATTATAGTGTTTATTCATATCCGCAAAATTATCCATATAACACTAATATCATGTGTAATAATCGTTATTTCTCATGTAATTTTTGTTACTTTCATATTCTTCTGCCACTATATGCCATAATGCTGATATATGTATATAAAGAAACAGAGATGTATCTATAAAAAATACACCTCTGCCATAAAATAAACCAATCTTAATCAGAGTCCCATCTGTAAGACATGGAACTCAACCTTTCTATTTTGTAATTTTGAACCAGTCAACATCAGTCCATCCGCCATCATTTGTGACAATAGCAGGACGTGTACAGAACATGCCGACTTTGACACCTATCCACTTACCTTCCTTTGCCTGGAAACTATTGCCCAGTTTCTTATATTTTTTTCCGTCCAGGCTATAACTGAAATCACACATCACGACAAGATCATGTCCGCCTTCACTCTTGGCAATTTTCTTATCATCGCAACTGAATTTAACACGAAGATATACCGTGCTGTCAGACAGGGCAACTGTAGCGTTTTTAGTTTCAGGTGTACCCTTATCGGCTCTCTTACATTCAACCTGCGAAAGTTCCAGTCCTTTTTCAGTATTTTCAATAATCAAACCTGAATAATCAAATCCCATTACAATCAAACCTGTACGTTCTCCCTTATATTTAGCAGAAGGAGTGAACGTCATTTTCATTGTAGCTGTAAAATTCTTTGCAGGAGTTTTCTGAAGCAACAGATTTGCTACATCCCACAAGTTTTTATAATTATCTACCACAGGATAAGAATACAAACGTACAATACTCTTGTCGCCTGCATAATAAGCCCACTTTTCGTTTATATTCGCATGCCATTGCCATTGTGGCGAAAGGGTAAATCCGTCAAAATCGTCACTTTCCTGTGGAGTACATATCGGATAAGTTTTTCCTACATTCGGCTTCTTATAAGTAGAAACAGGCTCACCACATCCGTCTCCATCCTTATCTGTTCCTATAACAGGCCAACCATCCTTCCATGTCATTGGCTGCAAATGAACAAGACGACCGTATGCACCGACATCCTGGAAATGAAGGAACCAGTCTTCACCTGTCTGCGTATCAACCCACGCTCCCTGATGAGGTCCGTTCACTTCTGTATCTCCTTGAGCCAACACTGTTCTCCATTCATATGGTCCATATACGTTCTTCGAACGCAGGACCACCTGCCAACCAGTTGGAACTCCTCCTGCCGGATGGAAGATATAATAATATCCGTTTTTCTTGTAAAACTTAGGTCCCTCACAAGTTTCATGTGCTTCATGACCATCGAATATGATACGTGACTGAGTAATAGCCTTATCAGCCTCAGCATTGAGTTCGCACACAGCAATCACACTTTTCAGTCCGGCACGACTTCCGGCATAAGCATGCACCATATACACCTTACCATCTTCATCCCACAACGGACAAGTATCAATTATTCCTTTACCAGCCTTAACCAAAACAGGTTCAGACCATGGTCCTTTCGGATCTTTTGCCTTAACCATAAAAGCTCCCTGATCAGGGTCTCCCCAAAAGATATAAAATTCTCCATTATGATGACGTATGCTAGGAGCCCATACACGATTACCATGTTCCGGCCTTTCAGGCATCTGTACAGGAGCCAGTTCGTATGGCACTGCCGCTCCTATTATAGTCCAATTGACCAGATCCTTGGAATGAAGAATTTGAAGTCCAGGCAAACAATTGAAGCTGGAAGATGTCATATAATAATCATCGCCTACTCTACAAGCGTCAGGATCGGAATAATCTGCATACAATACCGGATTCTTATACTTTCCGTTTCCTAAATCAGATACCCACACCTGAGAAACATATTCAGTGTTTTGTGCAATAACAGGCATGACAGACAAAGCAACCATGCCGATAACAGTCTTTAAAATGCTCATGGCATTAAATCTATATATCAAAAAGTTAATAAATTATTTTCACTTCTACAGGATTCTCAAGTTCCTTTTTCCATTCATTCATATATCCGAACCATGAATCAGGAGTTTCAAAGCCGAATTTTTCCTTTCTGGAAGTAAACATTGTATAATATCTGAAAGATGTTTCACCTGCTGCTGATATAGTATAAAGGAAGTTATCCTTATCGCTCACCTCCTGCTTTACATACTTCCTTGGAATAAAAGTAGCAATACCAACTGTTTCCTTTGCATACTTCACCGTATCGGTCACAGGCCAGTGTCGCCCCCAACTGCCAACAAGTCCTTTATGGTCTGAATAAGAGACAGTTTCTGTTCCCATTATATTCTGAACTCCTGTACAAAATATTTCTTTCTGCAAAGGACTGTCGAAATACGTATCAACTATCAGATCCCTGTGTCCGGCATACAAAGTATATCTGTTTGTCATATTCAGCAATGAGCCTTGATACTCCCATCCTTCCACTTTTACTTCTGCAATGACACGAACCGGCCCTTTAGCAAGAATTCGTTCAGTCCTAAAAGCAACAGGCTCAATATGAATAGCCTTCTCTCCATTCCATCCTTTCAAAGCTCCTACTCCACAGCTGTTCCCTACCATAAGAACATCATCACCAAACCCCTTTGCCAGCTGTTCATCATTAGGATAGAACTTGCTTTCTTCAAGTTCCAGTCCCTTGTCAAACTTTCCATACGGATCGACAGTCTGTTTCGCATTGAAATAAATACGATATCCCACAAGCTCAGACTCGAACATCGGTCCATGACCATGAATCATATTATAGAAATTAACGTCACCCGGAACCGTCACAGAACGTATCTCGGCATGTTTTCCTTTCTTTGTATCACGTGCAAGCATCGTAGCAAATACACGTTGAGGATACTGTCTGACCATTCTTTCGCTATTCAGTTCGATTTCTATACGTTTTGTTCCGTTTGCCGGCATATCTACCACAAATGCCAGTTCATCCGGGACAAAATCAGTATCCATATCATCCAATTGCGAAGGAATCTCCTTCATACTATCCATAACCTTAGCTGAACGGACTGTGAAACCCGCACGTAAGTCATCAATCTTCACACATACAGGGACATCCTTCAGATCCTTATCCAATCCGTTTTTCAACTCCAAGGAAACAGTTTTTACAGATTGTCCCATAAGAGAAGCACTACAAAATGCCATAAGGAAAAGACATAACTTTGTTTTCATAATAAATACGACATTTAAAAATATTGCTCTTTGCACCCGAATTTAAGCAATAAGAACGCAAAGAGCAAATTATAAAACCACATTATTATAAATATCCCGAAAACACAAACAACAGTTTATTAATTTTCAATTATGGAACTCTTCACCATTAACCTTGACATTCTTGGCAAATCTAACCTTCAACACTTCGCCTTCTGTCTCTACGTTTGCATTATCTATAGTTACATTCTCAGCCTGGCTGATTACAATACCGGCTTTGGCATTAGTAATCTGCACATCCTTTATGTCGATATTTCTAATAGGCATTTCAGGAAGTCCGTTAAAGAACATTGCACGTCCTACTCCATTGGCTGTTATACCTGAAATGTAGATATCGCGGAAAGCAGGAGTTTCTTCTGTCACAGGAGGTATTGCTGTCTTCATGCGGGCTATCAATTCTTCTTCTGTCTCCTCACCAGCGCCTTTACCACCGTAGAATAGATCAAACAGCAATGCTTCATGAGGTATATCTATCATATTGATATTGTGGATATGAATATTCTCCACTACACCGCCACGACCTCTGGTACTCTTGAAGCGTAAACCGACATCTGTACCAAGGAAAGTACAGTCCGAAACATATATATTCTTTACTCCGCCAGACATTTCACTTCCCACTACGAAACCACCATGTCCGTGAAGAACAACATTATTCTTAACAATAACATTCTGACATGGTTCGCCACGTTTACGTCCATCCTCGTCTTTTCCTGATTTTATACATATCGCATCATCACCGGCATCAAAAACATTGTTGATAATCAATGCATAATTACATGATTCCAGATCGAGAGCATCACCATTCTGAGAATACCACGGATTGAACACCTTGACATCCTTTATAGTGATATGTTCGCATGAAAGCGGATGCAGACACCAGCTTGGAGAATTCTTGAAAGTCACACCCTCAAGAAGGACCTTCTTGCTTTTTACTATGTTAAGCAATACAGGACGTAGCCAAGGACGAATTTCATTCCATTCTTCATCTGTTTCAATACCTTCAGGATTATTAAATTCCTTGCATGCCTTTGCACCTTTCAAAGAACCTGCAGTAGGATACCAGACATCATTCTCAACCACTCCACCTGATGCAAGCAACGATTTCCATTGTGATGCAGTCATTTTGCCTTTCTTTACAGGACGCCAACTGTCGCCGGAGCCATCGAATACCCCGTATCCTGTTATAGCTATATTCTCAGCATTCCATGCAGATATAGGCGACTGACAACGACGTGTTTCCAATCCTTCGAATGATGTTTCAAGTATAGGATAAGCATTGAAATCATCAGTAAACAATATCAATGAATTCTGTTCTGTATAAAGATTTACATTACTCTTAAGCTCGATAGGACCTGTCAACCATAAGCCGGCAGGTATAACAACCTTACCACCACCTTTAGAATTAACGTCCTTAATGGCATTGTTTATCGCCTCTGTATTCAGTGTCTTACCATCGGCAACAGCTCCAAAGTCAGTAATATTTACAGAATATTCCGGGAAAACCGGCTGTTCCACCTGTTGCATTTCAAAAGGCAAACCTTCGTAAACGCCTTCGTCAATGACACTCTCCAATTTTTGCATTTCGTTTTTTTGTGCACATGCGACAGGCAATAAAGCCATAGCAAACACGAAAAGGTTTTTAAGCGTTGTTTTCATTCCTGATAATTAGTTTAAGTTTATCGCAAAATTAGGCTATAACCGACACTTTTTTGTGTATTAATTGATAATATATGTGTACTTTTAGTTATAATCCGGGAAATAAATGTTCTACCAGTCCATTAATATATAATTCCAGATTAGTATATGAAGAATCAAGACTGTATATAGCCCCATCTTTCGGATCATTAGGATTCAATCCGTTCTTTTTCTCCCATTCGTCTGGAATACCGTCTCCGTCCGAATCTACAGGAGCTGTAGTCTGCCTGTATTCTCCCCAACCTCCCACATCTGACGGTTGGTCAATCATTCCGTTAGTACTGCCATGAGAACCTTCAAACGTATAAGTACCCTCTTTAGCTTCCCTTACTATACGTTCATCATGAGAGTCACGACGTAAAGATGCTCCGGCATATTTTAGGACAGAAACAAAAGCGTCACTGGCTGACTGCAAAGAACTATGTTCTGCAATCACGAAAGGACTCATGGCCAATACCTCACCTGCAGGAGCAAAATCATTCTTGATTATCAGTCCTAAAGAATTATCCTTATTTACAAGCTTTATATCCTTACGCTGTTTATCGGATAACTTAGGACATGTAGGGTCAATGTAATTACCCTTGAAAAAGAATACACCATGAACACCTTTCACATTATTATTCTTTCCATCATCGGCATACGCCGTAAACAAACGTTTGTATGATGGTTTTGTAGCTGTGAATGGCCCCGGTTTATAATAATTGTTTATAAAATTATACGAACCTCCCTCGCCGGCATACGCTCCGTCACTACCATAATTATAAATCACATTATTAAACAGTTCCACTTTCTCCTCGTCAGGTTTTCCCGTGTAGCGGCTACCGCAAAGTCGAGGAGTACGGTTAGTATGATGGGCTAGAAGATTATGGTGGAAAGAAGCTCCTTGTCCTCCCCAGATTCCACCATAGCCGTGAGCGCCTTTTTCATGAATTGAGTTTGCCAGACTTTCACTTATGATACACCACTGCAAAGTGAAATTGCTGTTATTATAGAACGTAGCACACTCATCGGTACTCCAACTTGCAGAACAATGGTCTATTATTATATTCTTGTGATACTTGAATCCATTCATGGCATCGTCGCCTTTCTGAACGATATCAGCTCCCATACGTGAACGTATAAATCTCACTATCACATTGTCGGCCTGAATTCCGAAAGTATAGTTTTTCAAACATATACCATCACCTGGAGCAGTCTGGCCTGCTATAGTCACATCACCGTTTGAGATTTTCAGCGGGCTCTTCAACTCAATTATACCGCTCACAGCAAAGACAATAGTACGTGGTCCTTTTTTATTGACCGCCCAACGTAATGTTCCTTCAGAACCGTCATCCTCCAATGATGTAACAGTGTAAACTGTACCGCCGGCACCACCTGTCGTATATTTACCGGCACCGTCAGCACCGGGGAAAGCCGGAATCTTTGTCCTGTCAGGAGTCGGATAAGAATTTGCCATCAATACAGACAGAGTCATCATATTAAGACAAAGCAAACCAAACATACCTTTAAAAATGTCTCTCCAAATCATAATTTGCTATTTTTGTATTAAATATAAATCTTCTACAATACTATTATAATATACCTCAAGGTTAGTATATTCTTTACTTAAGTTATATTTTGAACTATCGTCCTTATTTTTATCAAGTCCATGTTCTTCCTCCCAGGAATCAGGCATCCCGTCTTTGTCGGAATCTTCCAGAGCTGTTCCTCCGTCATAAACAGGCCATCCTCCCACATCTTCCGCACTGTCTATTATTCCGTTAGTACTACCGTTGCTGCCATTGGCTGTAAAGTTGCCTTTTAATACATTATCCACAATTCTATCATCAACAGCGTCACGTTTTAAAGAAGCGCCCGAAAGCAACAACACACTATTATATGCATCCTGAGCCAATTGAGTCATCTCACTTACATCTGAGGATATCTCGAATTCATTTTCAGACTGAATCTCAGACTTGTCATTATTAGGCAATGGCACATCCGCGGTAGTCTTTGGCTGCAATCCTTCCCAGTTATCTGAATTCACCTTTCCAATCAATGTCTTCATTTCGCCTGTCATATACGGACATGTATCATCGAAGAAATTACCTTTCAGGCAGAACTTACCCCACACTCCTTTCTTGTTTTTCTGTGTGCCGTCATCTCCGTTAGGCTGGAAGATTCTGTTGACCAGACTCTTTTTGGTAGAAGTAGAAGGTCCCGGTTTATAATAGTTGTTTATGAAATTATAATAGCCACCTTCTCCCGCGTATCCTCCATTAGTGGGTCCCCAGTTATAGAATACATTATTCCTTACGTCCACCATCTCGTTTTCAGGGTCTCCTGTAAAACGGCTTCCACACAATCTAGGAGTACGGCTGCTATGATGAGCAATCAGGTTATGATGGAATGTCGCCCGGTTTCCTCCCCATATACCTCCATATCCATGAGCTCCCTTATCATGCAAGGACCGTGCAAGGCTTTCACTTACTATACACCACTGCATGGTAAAATCAGAGTTGTCGTAGAATGACGAGCATTCATCCGTACTCCAGCTCATCGAGCAATGGTCTATTATTATATTACTATGCCCCTTACCCCACATTGCATCAGCTCCATCGGCCTCATCGGCTGTCAGTTTATCAGCCCCCATACGGCATCTAATAAATCTTATTATCACATTATCAGTCTTTATAGAAACCGGATGTCCTTTCAGGCATATACCGTCGCCCGGTGCTGTCTGTCCTGCGATAGTAAGATTTCCATTTCTGATTGCCAGTTCACTTTCCATCTCGATAATACCACCTACAGCAAATACTATGGTACGGCTACCTGACTGATTTACAGCCCAACGCAACGTTCCCTGCGAGCCATCATCTTTCAAGGAATTCACAATCAACACTTTTCCACCGGCACCACCGACAGTATAAGCACCGGCTCCGTATGCGCCAGGAAATGATTTTATTTTTGTTCTGTCGGGTGTCTGATAATCGGGCAATTCCCCATTTAATTCATCTTCATTCATATTGAGATCTTTATCTGTCGTTTTTCCACATGAAGATGAAATAATTCCCAACCCACAAAAACAAAAAAAGTAACATAAAAATCGTCTTTTCATAATATTATCTTAAAAAATCAATTGCACAACAAATTTAGGAATTCAACATTTCTATATACTGCATTTTTTGACTTTAATATTTGAAAAATTGGTTTATATCAACTTTCTTCTAAATTTATAATTATGTAATATTACCACAACTTTAATCCTAACTAATTATAAAACTCCAATTTTTAGAAAAACAATTCCACAGCAAAATCCTATATCTGGAAATTTTCTTTTTTACATAGGCATTAAAGTAAAATATTTCATCTCAAATGTAAAAAAACAGTTTTTCTACTACCTAATATCAATTCTTACACATATCTTAAATCTATAAAGTCTAAATTTGCGAATGGAAATTTTATTAAACATATAACTTTAATTCAAATAAAAATGTCTAAGAAAATGAAAACCACTCGCGTTAGCCTACTAACACTTCTAGTAGCAATGATATCGCTAAGCGTATCAGCGCAAAACTTTTCAGTAAAGGGTGTTGTGAAAGACAAAAATGGAGAAACAATTATCGGTGCTTCAGTCGTTGAAAAAGGGAACTCCACTAATGGTACCATTACCGACATTGACGGCAACTATAGTTTAGTTGTCTCACAAAATTCAACAATCGTATTTTCATATGTTGGAATGAAAACACTTGAGGAGAAAGTTAACGGCAGAAGCCGCGTAGATGTCGTTATGACTGACGACACACAGGCCCTAGAAGAGGTCGTTGTAATCGGATATGGTGCTGTTAAACGTAAAGACTTAACTGGATCTGTAGCAACTGTAAGTTCAGAGGCTTTAACAGCAGTTCCAGTAGCTTCAGCTACTGAAGCCCTAACAGGTAAAATGGCTGGTGTACAAATCACAACTACAGAAGGTTCTCCTGATGCAGAAATGAAAATCCGTGTTCGTGGTGGAGGTTCTATCACAGGCGACAATTCACCTCTTCTTATTGTAGATGGTTTCCCGGTAGAATCAATATCAGACATTCCTGCCAGCGACATTGAAGATATCACCGTACTGAAAGATGCCTCATCTACTGCTATCTATGGTTCACGAGGAGCAAATGGTGTAATATTGGTAACTACAAAATCAGGAAAGGAAGGGAAAGTAAACGTTAGCTACAATGCCTATTATAGTGTCAAGAAAATTGCAAAGACATTGGATGTACTCTCACCTGCCGACTATGCAAAATGGCAATACGAACAGGCTCTTTTAAGAGGTGACAGCTATGTTGACAATTATGAAAATTATTTTGGTTCATATTCTGATATTGATCTATACAATAATATTCCATATAATGATTGGCAAGATTTGACTTTTGGACGTACCGGTACTACATTCAATCACAACTTGAGCATTACCGGAGGTAGTGAAAAGATAAAGTATGCATTCAGCTATAGCCACATGAACGATAAAGCTATCATGGAAGGTTCTACTTTTAAACGAGACAATTTAAGTCTGAAACTGAATACCAAACCTGTTAAAAATGTATCTCTTGATTTCTCTGTACGCTATTCAAGTACAAATATAGGCGGAGGTGGTGCCAATGATGTATCAAGTACATACGATTCAGACAAGAGACTGAAATATTCTGTTATTTACACTCCGATACCTTTGGAAAACCTTGATTCATCAGCAGGTAGCGGTGATGATGATTTAGGAAACTTGTATCATCCTCTTACTGCTATTTCTGACAATGACAGAAATCAAGAAAGAAAGACACTGAACATGTCAGGAAGTTTCACATGGGAAATTTTCAAGAATTTTAAGTTCAGAACAGAATTCGGATACGATGATTATCGTAATGAGGACCAACGTTTCTACGGTCTCACTACATATTATATCAAGAATGTGCCATCAGCAGAAAATCAGGGAAAACCGGCTATTCAGTTAGCAACAACAAATCGTAATAAGTTCCGTAATACAAATACCATAAATTATGATTTCTCAAAACTTATAGGTAATGATGATCATAATCTTACAGCTATGGTTGGTCACGAATGGATTATAACTGAGTCAAATGTTCTTACAAACGTTGTACATGGATTCCCCGAAACATTCTCATCAGAAGATGCATGGAAACTGACTTCTATGGGTACTCCGTACTCTATTGATAACTTCTACAATCCTGATGATAAACTTTTATCATATTTTGGACGTATCAATTATGACTACCAGAGCAAATATCTTTTAAGTGCAACATTCCGTGCCGATGGTTCATCTAAATTCGCTGCAGGCAACGAATGGGGATATTTCCCTTCAGCAGCAGTTGCATGGCGTATCTCATCTGAGAGTTTCATGGAGCGTACCAAGAACTGGTTAGACGATTTAAAGTTACGTTTTAGTTATGGTACTGCAGGTAACAACAACATTCCTTCAGGACAAATGGTTCAGACATATAGCAACTCAGCTACATCATGGATTAACGGTTTCACAAACTATTGGGCTCCATCAAAAACTATGGCCAACTCGGATCTGAAATGGGAAACTACTGTCACACGAAATCTTGGTTTAGATTTCACATTGCTTGGAGGTAAACTGAACGGTACATTAGAAGCATATCTGAATACAACCAAAGACCTTCTCATACAGTTTCCTGTAGGCGGTACCGGTTATGACAACCAATACAGAAACATGGGTAAAACAGAGAACAAGGGTCTTGAAGCAACTATCAATTGGGTTATAGTTGACAAGAAGAACTGGGGTATCAGCTTAAATGCAAATATTGGATTCAACAAAAATACTATTCTTGACCTAGGAATGATGAACGATTTCGGAGCCGAAACCTACTGGGCTTCATCCGAAATAGGTAATGACTTCTGGATTTCCAAGGGTGGTTCTGTAGGAGAAATGTACGGTTACCGATCTGACGGAAGATATGAGACAACAGATTTCATCGGCTATGATGCTACCACTGATACATGGTTATTAAGAGACGGTGTAGTTGACTGCTCTGCTGTTGTAGGTAAGATAAGACCGGGGTCAATGAAACTGAAAAATATCGACGGTAGTGAAGATAATAAAGTTACAACTGATGACCGTGAAATAATAGGGAATGCCAATCCTTTGCATACTGGTGGTTTTGGTATTAACGCTCGTTTATATGGTTTTGACCTGTCAGCAAACTTCAACTGGAGTTACGGTAACGATGTATACAATGCCAACAAAATAGAATTTACCCAAACTAGTAAATATCAATACAGAAACATGACATCTGAGATGGCAGACGGAAAGCGTTGGACAAACCTGAGACCTGATGGTACTCTTAGCCACGATCTTGAAGAACTTGCAGCTATGAATGCCAATACAACTATGTGGTCTCCACTGACAGACAGAATGGTATTTAGTGATTGGGCAGTAGAAGATGGATCATTCTTACGTCTAAATACACTTACATTAGGTTATACATTACCTAAGTCATTATTGAACAAAGTAAAAATACAGAACTTGCGTTTTTATGTTACAGGTTATAATGTATTCTGTCTGACAAGCTATTCAGGATATGACCCGGAAGTTTCAACAATCCGCAAAACAAATCTAACACCGGGAGTTGATTATTCCGCTTATCCAAAAAGCCGTCAATTTGTTGTTGGTGTTAATTTAAACTTTTAACCATAAAAATATAAAAAGATGAAACGTTATATATACATATCATTATTTTCAGTTTCTTTGATGGGATTGGTGTCATCATGTGATCTTGAAGCACCTTCAAAATCATCAATGGACTCTTCTGTCATATTTTCAACACCTTCATTAGCCGAAGGTGCAGTAATGGGTATTCATCAGTCATTCGGTGAGACAAATTCATATAGAGGACGCTACTTGCCATATTATGGAATAAACTCAGACGTAGAATGGATAAATGGTATGGATCCGACAAAAATGCCGGATGCAGGTAAATACGATTTGTGTACATACGCCAGTACAGCTACCAATACACAAATGAATACCACAAATAATGCTTACGCAAAGTTCTACGAAGGAATTGAAAGAGCAAATCAGGCAATTGTAGGACTAAAAACATACGGAGATGTAGAGAATAATTCGACTATGGCACAGTTGCTTGGAGAAGCATTAACTCTGCGTGCTGTATTATACCTTGATTTGGTAAAAGGTTGGGGTGATGTACCTGCGCGTTTTGAGCCTATAACTACAGAAACAATGTACGTTGGACGTTCTGACAGAGATATTATTTACAAGCAATTGCTTAGCGACCTTGAAGAAGCCAGCACACTGGTAGCATGGCCTAACGAAACCTCAGTTACAAAATCTGTTGAACGTGTAAATAAAGCATTTACAAAAGGACTTCGCGCACGTGTTGCCCTATATGCCGGTGGATACAGTCAAAGAGCTGATGGTATTCGCCTAAGTAATGATCCGGAATTATCTCGCGAGGCGATGTATACAATAGCACGCGATGAATGTCTGGACGTAATAGCGCATTGTCCGGAACTATCAAAACTTGCATTCAAGGATAATTTCCTTAGATTATGCCAGGATGATGTTACTGCAGGAGCAGAATCATTGTGGGAAATTCCTTTCTCAGACGGTAGAGGTCGTGTTCTATATACATTTGGTGTAAAGCATAATGCAAAAGACCAGTATACACAACAGAATAATGGAGGTGTAAATGGTCCACTACCATACCTATTCTACGACTATGATGTAGAAGATATACGAAGAGACATTACATGCGTGCCATACGACTGGTCAAAAGAATTGGTTAACGGACGTTCTAAACAGGAATTACGAAGTCTGGATAACTGGTGTTTCGGGAAATTACGCTATGAATGGATGAAGCGTATAGTAACATCTACAAATGACGATGGTGTGAACTGGCAATACATGCGTTTGGCAGATGTATACCTTATGGCTGCTGAAGCAATCAATGAGCTTAGCACACCTGCAGAAGCCGCACAATATTTGAAACCTATTCTTGATCGCGCATTACCGGCAGACAAAGTAACGGCATATATGGCAACAGCTACAGCAAGCAAAGATGCTTTCTTCAATGCGATAGTCGATCAAAGAGCATTTGAATTTGCAGGTGAATGTTTAAGAAAAGCAGACCTTATAAGATGGAATCTCCTAAAGACAAAACTTGATGAAGCAAAAGATAAAATGAAAAAGCTTGCCAGAAGAGAAGCACCATACAATGACCTGCCTGAAAAATTATACTTCGAGACTGCAGAGGATGGCGAAACTCTTATTATATACGGACTTAATCATGGTGACACAGACGAAGAAGGTGAGGCTTTAGGATATGAAAGCAATACCACATGGATTTCAACAGAAAAATTGGAAGACACACTCATAGAATCATTATATACCCAGAATCCAGATGAGAACCAGGTATGGCCAATATGGCAAACATTTATAGATAGCAGTAATGGTATGTTGACCAATGAATAATCATTGAAAAAACACTAAGTAAAAATATAGATTATGAAGAATTGTTTTAAATACAAATATATGTTA
This sequence comes from Bacteroides cellulolyticus, assembly GCF_025567135.1. NCBI lineage: Bacteria > Pseudomonadati > Bacteroidota > Bacteroidia > Bacteroidales > Bacteroidaceae > Bacteroides > Bacteroides cellulolyticus. Next base: position 10,980 of record NZ_JAOQJJ010000005.1, on the reverse strand, counting down.
GGGCTATCACTATTAGCCCTAACCACAGCATGTGAAGATCAGAGTACTGAAATCACAAACATTAATTATGACAGACTCTTCGCACCTATTAAGCTGGAAGCACGTGTTAAAGACAGAACCAATGTAGAATTATCATGGAATCTCACCAAAGGAGCCAGCTCATATAATATAGAGCTGTTTGCCAATGACAGTCTTACATTTGCGGGTTCACCCGTACTTACATTTAGCGGAATAACAGAAGAGGAAATACCATACACTATAAAAGGGCTTGAAGGTGAGACTCAATATTCTGCAAGAGTACAGTCTGTAAATGAAACAGAATCTGAAGCCTCAAAATGGAGCGGAGTATTCTTTGAAACCGATACAGAACAAATACTTTCTGCTGTAACAGAAGAAGATTTGACATTCAATTCAGTTGTATTACGTTGGACTCCTGGAGAAGAAGCAACAGAAATCATATTAGAACCGGCCGATGTTGAACCTCATACAGTAACAGCAGAGGAAATTGCTGTCGGTATAGCCACAATAACCGGACTAAAAGCAGAAACTGAATACACAGCAAAACTGATGAACGGAGAAAAGACAAGAGGAACACAAAAGTTCAAGACTCTTATTGACCTAGGTGGTGCAATAGAAGTTAAACCTGAGTCAGACTTTATATCAATGATAGAAGCTGCCAATGATGGCGATGCATTCGCTTTACATCCGGGAACATATACCATAACTGGAGAAGAAGGAAAGGTCGGAAGTCTGAAAATTAATAAGAATATTGAAATCAAGGCAGTACGTCCTAGCGATCGTCCTATCATCAACGGTTGCATACAATTGTTGGATGGCGCTTCTTTATCTATGTCACAAATTATACTTGACGGTACAAACACAGACGGTAGCCAGGCATTTGATTTCAAGACAGCGACAGAATATGGTAAGTTTATTCTTGACGACTGCGAGATCAGAAACTATACTAAAGGTTTCTATTATGTCAATGTCGCAGCAAACATTTCAGAGATTACAATCAACAACTGTCTTATACATAATATTGAATGCAGTGGAGGTGATTTGTTTGATAGTAGAAAGGGATATATTGCCAAACTAAACATCACTAACTCTACAATATGGAACAGTTGCAAAGCACGCGATTTCATACGTTATGATGATGCTTCTGGTAGCTTTGCCGGTGCAGCTCCTATTATAACAATAGATCACTGTACTATTGACGGCGTTTCCAATGATGCAAGTAGAAGATTGCTATATGTTCGTTTCAAAAACAATACAATTTCAATAACAAATAACATTATATCAAATATGCCGACATGCGGAAGAGGTTTCTCTGATCAGAGTAATACTGCTGTTCCTACATTTGAAAACAATAATTACTTCAATACTATAAATCTTACCTCAAAGTCTGGTGAATCAACTGCCAAATTCTTCGATGAAAGAGGTACAACGTTAGATCCTAATTATAAAGATACAACTAACGGTGACTTTACTTTAGGTAATGAAGATTTAATCTACAACAAAGTCGGAGATCCAAGATGGTATTAATCTATAATTAATTCAATAGAAGATTAGATTATTACCCTCTATTAAAGAGACGGGGCTGTTTCAAAACAAATTGAGACAGCCCCTCTTTATACATTCATTTTACTACAAAAATTCTTTATATTTATTACAGTATGTTTCAATCGTTTCCTGTGTAATATCTAAATTATTACATATACAGAGTCAAACAATTCTTATTTGATTATCAAAATCTGTTTTTTAATATTAACCTCACCAATACTAAGACTTACAAAATTTTCCGTTACAATAGGCCCCTAATATATAGCAAGATGTAATACCACACATATATAATACGAAGTATTTACCATTACAACAAAGTTTATAATAATTCATAAGGTATAATAAATACTATCCATCTTATGTATAAAATAATACTAAAATCGACCTATAAACATTACCTTAAATTCCTATAACAATCTTCCATAAAATAGAAAAAGGGTTATGTCAAAGTTTATTTTAAGACATTTACATTTCAATTATATATTTATACAAACCCTTCTAGATAAATTAAGATTATATATTATCTAAAGCTAGAGCATTGTAATTAAGTCCTAAATAAATCATTAGCCCACAAAAAAACTTACCCAAGATTACATCAAAGATTGTAAACTTGGGTAAGATTCAGATTCTTTTATTTATAAAAATACTAGAATTAAGACTATTATTTATAACATCAACTTAATTCAACGATTAGGAGTGTCCCATATTTTTGTTTTAGTACAACTGATATCTATACGTTGATCACCACACTTAATTATAAAGTTTCCTTTCTCAAGACGCCATTTTCCATCATATCCTACAAAAGCAAGATCACTTCCTTTCAACTTTAAAGTAACAGTCTTTGTTTCGCCAGGCGCCAATTCAATCTTATCAAAATTACGCAGACGAATATTGTCAGGAGTACTGCTTGCTACCAGGTCTTTTGAGTATAGAAGCACACTTTCCTTACCTGCTACACTTCCGGTATTAGTTACATCAACTGAAAATACCAGTTCATCCGAATCAATAAATTCTGTTTTATTAACCTTTAGATTGCTGTATTGGAAAGTTGTATAACTCAAGCCATATCCAAAAGTCCACTGAACGTCCATAACAGCATCATAGTTATAATTACCTCCCATCTGACCCATGTTTTCACAAGGTTTGTAATCATATGTAGCCAAAGAATTGATAAAACGTGGATAAGTAAAAGGCATCTTACCGCTAAAGTTTGCATCACCTGACAATAAATTAGCCAAAGCATCCCCGCCATAATTTCCTGGCAACATAACGTTCACTACAGCATCAGCCAAAGGCTCTATATCATTTATAATTCTCGGTCTTCCCTGATTCAATACAAGTATTACCGGTTTACCTGTAGCGGCCAATTCCTTGACCAGATTACGCTGATTAACAGATAATGTTAAATCGCTCATATTTCCAGGAGTCTCGCAATATGAATTTTCACCGATACAAGCAATAATAACATCAGCACCTGCCGCAGCTTTTACAGCTTTTTCTATCTCAGGGGTATTCTCTTCCCACCAGTTATCATTCTTATATGAAGCATAAGTAACACCAGGCTCATAAACTATATTATCTTTACCGAATTCATTACATAAAGCTTCATATATTGTATTATAAGCACCGGCAAATTCATCCGCACGGTGTCCCTGCCAACTATACGACCATCCGCCATTCAGACAACGCATTGAATTGGCATTAGGACCTGCAAGCAAAATCTTTGTACCCTTCTTCAAAGGTAAAATATTACCTTCGTTTTTAAGAAGGACTTCAGATTCTTCAGCGGCACGAAGGGCTTCAGAAGCAAACTCTTCTGACCCGAACTTATCATATTTCTTGATATCCCAATATGGATTTTCAAACAATCCCAGACGATATTTCAATCTTAACACTCTGGCCACAGCATCATCAATTCTACTCATAGGTACTTCTCCCTCTTGCACCAGTTCCTTGAGATAATCACAGAAACTCACTTCATATGGAACCATTGACATATCAATTCCGGCATTGATAGCTATCTTTACAGCCTCTTTTTTCGTTTCTGCTATGTGATCACGAGTGCAAAGATTATTAATATCAGCCCAGTCTGTAACTATCATACCATCCCAATTCAGATCTTCTTTCAACCACTCTGTCAATAATTCCTTATTTGCATGAAAAGGTATTCCGTTGTCAACACCGGAATTGACCATTACAGATAATGCACCTGCCTTAACAGCCGCGAGGAAAGGAGCAAAATGCTTTTCACGCATATCAGTACGGGATATAGAAGAAGGAGTTCTGTCTTTTCCGGAGACCGGAACACCATAACCCATATAATGTTTCATACATGCTGCTACATTATATTCACCAATATGATTCGGATCTTCTCCCTGAAAGCCTTTCACTGCCTCAACGCCCATTTCCGCATTCAGATAACAATCCTCACCATAATTTTCCCACATTCGTGGCCAACGAGGATCACGACCTAAATCCACAACAGGAGCATATGTCCATGGAATACATCCTGCCTTTGTTTCATAAGCAGAGATTTCAGCTCCACGACGTACAAGAGTACGATTGAATGTAGCTCCCATGTTTACCCCCTGAGGAAACAATGTTCCATCCAAAGTATATGTTGTTCCATGAATCTGATCGACACCATAAATACATGGTATTCCTATTTCTTTCATGGATTTTTCCTGAATCTGTCTGATGGCAGACGCCCATACTTCTTTCTTTTGAGCGACACTGAGAGGGACATTCAATATAGAGCCCACCTTATATTTGCCTATCACGGTATCCAACATAGCTTCACTCAGCTTGAATCCGTTCTTGCTACCGGGAAAATCAGTAACCACATCCACTGTAATTTCACACATCTGACCGATTTTCTCCTCCAAAGTCATTTTCTTCAACCATCTTTGGATATTTGCTTCAATCTCAGGATCAGAAGGTATTGCAGGAGCAACCTGCGCATCTACCGCCAAACTACCTAAACATACCAATGAAGCCATAGCTATATTTTTAATGTTATTCATAATTTTCATTATATTGATAAGACCTTTTATATAATAAAATTCAACTGAAGCGTTCCAATATTTCCATACACATACGCCCGTTGTGATATGGACATTTCCAGAAACCAGCTTTGTCGTCTTTAATATTCACTTCGTGGTTAGCATATACACTCCAGTGCCATTCACCATTCTGTCCGTCAATAATGAATGTCTTTATAAAATTCCAGCACTTCACAGCCTTTTCAAGCGCCTGTCTGTCTCCAAAATACTGGTACAGATTCATATGTCCCACTACATTCTCAGCCTGTACCCACCAATGCAGTTCTCTATCAACTTTTTCTTTATCTATAAAATTTTCATAAATCATACTTCCGTCAGGATTCAATCCATCGTCAGCAGCCTTAGCTATCTTAACAATAGCAGGTTCCACCTTTTTCAATATATCCTCATCACCTAACACAAGCGCAGCCTCATGAATAAGCCATGAAGCTTCAATATCATGTCCATAAGAAACAATATGATATTTATTTGTCCAGTCATCTTCAAAGAAAAGGTTCAAGTGATAAGTATCTTTATCAAGAATCTTTTCTAAGAATATATCAATCAGATTACTTATCTGCTTCTTCAATCTTTCATCCTTCCATACACGATACAGATTTGTGTATGGTTCAAGAATATGCAAATGAGTGTTCATTGTTTTTCTTTCATTCTCATCCTTATCACTTAGGCGCATATCCTCTATAGGTTGCCATTCACGAGTCAAAGCCTCAACATATCCATTTCTTTCAGAGTCGAAACTATATTTCTCAATCACATCAAACAAACGCTTTGCATAATCTAAAGCTTCCGCATCTCCTGTTGCACGAGAATACTCGCTAAGACCATATATAGCAAAACCTATTGCATAAATCTGTTTTTTAGTATCTACAGGATTTCCAAGATAATCAAGTTCCCAATAAATACCTCCAAATTCCTTGTCATAAAAATGATTTATGATGTAATCCTTCGCACGGGTCGCTGTATCAAGATATTCTTTTTTAGCCAACAAGCGATAAGCAGCAGAAAAAGTCCACAAGATACGCGCATTCAAGATTGCTCCTTTAGAGGCAGACTTATACAACTCATTTTCACCTGAAATACGTCCGTAAAATCCGCCATTCTCACAGTCTTCCATTCTTGTCATCCAGAATGGAAGTATATTATTTTCAAGTTCAGCTTTAACCTCAGAACTTAGTTGTTTCACCATTTCGTTAGACATAATTTATTTACGTTTTAAATTCAATTGTTCCATTACATTTTTCATCTTCTGTTCGCCCAAAGGATAAAAACAAACAAATATAACCGAGATGAATGCCGCTGCCGCAGGAAGCAGACTTAAAAACATTTTTATACCATTAATTGTCTCAGCACTTTGCTCAGCATTAGCCTGAAAGCCGAAGAAAGACAACAACCAGCCTGTTACTGCGGTACCTATAGCCCATCCGAATTTCTGGCTCATAGACGAAGCACTAAAAATCAATCCTGTAGCACGATTTCCAGTCTTCAACTCCGAGAAATCTGCACAATCTGCATACATTGACCACAATAAAGGGAATATACTTCCTGCACAAATACTAATAAGACACTGGAATATGAATATCAACGACAAATCATCCTTATCGAACCAAAAGAAAATAACACTAAGTACAGATGCCACAAGCATTGACAATGCAAATGTATTCTTTTTGCCTATTTTATTACTTAAAGGAGCGGCTAAAACAACACCTATAATATTCGCTATCTGCCCAACAGAAAGATAAAGTCCGCTCAATACAAACGAAACACCCATTAAAGAAATTGTATTATGTTCTTCTTCCAACACGAAATATTTAAAATAGTAAACTGCCGCTCCGTCACGTATAGAATTAAATACAAGTGTCGCCACACCTGCTCCGAATAAAATCCACCATGGCTTGTTATGAAACAAATCCCTGATATCATCCTTAAGCGAAGTTTTCTTTTCATTAATAGGCTTTACCCGTTCTTTAGTCCATGCAAAACATCCCAAGAACAAAAGTATGCACATCACAGCAATAACTACGACAGCCATGAACCATCCAAACTGCTGATCAGACAAATCCTTACTATTACCGCTAAATAAATTAACCATTGGCATGAACAGTAATAATGCTATAAAACTACCTATATAGGCAAACATCATTCTATAGGTGGAAAGAGTATTTCGTTCTTTAGGATCAGGACTCATTACTCCTAACAATGATGCATAAGGGACATTAATACCCGAATAAACCATCATCATCAGCGAGTATGTGATATATGCATATACCAACTTACCTGCGTTACCAAACGGAGGTGTATAAAAAGTAAGTACTCCTATCAACCCAAACGGAACTGCAAGATATAGCAGATATGGTCTGAATTTTCCCCACTTGCTTGAAGTACGATCAGCTACTACACCTACTATAGGATCAAAAACCGAGTCCCATATACGCGTTACCAAAAACATCGTACCGACCATTGCAGCCGGCAATCCGAATATATCAGTGTAGAATATCATCAAATAAGCTCCAAACAGTTTCCAGAACATGGACGATGCCATATCGCCAAAACCATAGCCAATCTTTTCCGTGAGTTTTATCATAGCAGTACTTACTCCTTCTTTTTATTTTATTAATTTCAAATTTTTATCTATAAGTTTTTTCAAGGTTTCTACAGAGGCTGTAGTAGTCAGACCATCCTGTGGAGTATTCATACAGTAATCCACAAGCTTGTCAATAGTAGAAACGGCCACATGCATACGTGTATCCGAAGATGCATAATAAATAAATACCTTACCATCCTCATCAGCTATCCATCCATTAGTGAAAAGCACATTTGATACATCACCGATTCTTTCCTCTCCTTCCGGTGCCATAAAATAACCTCCAGGAGATGCAATCAGCTTACTAGGATCTTCCAATGAAGTCATATACATATAAAGTACGTAACGCAATCCTGCAGCACAACCACGAACGCCATGAGCCAAATGCAACCATCCTTTAGGAGTCTTGATAGGATGAGGTCCCTCACCGTTCTTAACTTCCTTAATAGTATGATAATAGCGCTGGTCGATAATTTTCTCCTCCTTAATTTCAGCATTAGTAATATCATCAACCAAAGCCCAACCTATTCCGCCACCACTTCCGGCATCAATAAATCCGTCTTGAGGACGAGTATAGAATGCATATTTACCATCTACGAACTCAGGATGAAGGACAACATTTCTCTGCTGGCTCTTTGATTTCAAATCAGGCAGACGTTCCCAATTTTTCAAGTCTTTTGTACGTGCAATTGCCGCTGTGGCAGTAGCAGACGAAAGATCTCCAGCAGGAGCACTATCATCATGACGTTCTGCACAGAATATACCATAAATCCATCCATCCTCATGTGCTGTCAGACGCATATCATATATGTTAGTAGCCGGAATTACATCGTCAGGCATAGTAATAGGATAATCCCAAAAACGGAAATTATCAACTCCGTTAGGACTTTCGGCAACCGCAAAAAAAGATTTACGGTCGGCACCTTCTACGCGTACAACCAGAAGATACTTTCCGTTCCATTTTATCGCGCCAGAATTCATTGTAGCATTCATTCCAATGCGTTCCATCAGATACGGATTTGTCTTTTCGTCCAAATCATAACGCCAGAACACAGGAGTATGAGCTGCGGTAACCACAGGATATTTGTAGCGAGTATAAACTCCATTCGATGTTTCAATAGGTTCATTCTTACGAGTAATCAACTCTTCATGCTGTTCAAACAGTTTTTTTACATTTTCGTCAAATTGGTTCATTTCTATTTTAATTTAGTTTATTTTATAGTTTTCATATCACCTGCAAACAAAGTACGAGGATCATTATAGAAATTCACAAAATCTGGAACAGATTTATGTCCTGGGTAAGGAGCATAATAATGATTCTCCCTTTCTCTGGCATTTCTCCATACCAGAACATAGCTAATAGGATATTTCTCTATTGCCGGCATCAAGGTTTGAGTCCACCACAACGAATCAGGAATAGTCTCGTATCCTGTTTCAGTTACAGCCATCAGCTTATTATGCGCCTTGCTTACCTGCGACATTATAGTCAGTGAATTATCCAGACTCTTCAAATAGGCATCACGGTCAAACTGATAGGCATCAACACCAATCAAGTCAATGATATCATCACCCGGATAACGTTCAAGATACTCAGTTGAATCTTTAGGTTCTGTACCTGGAGAATACGCGTAAAGGAGCTGTGTAACACCTTTTTCCTGCATTCTGTCGTAAGTCATACGCCAAAGCGCTTTATAATCTTCTGTAGAGCACAAATTTTGTCCCCACCAAAACCAGCTGCCGGTATGTTCATGCCATGGGCGGAACAAGATAGGAACCTTGACACCATCAGATGTTTTTATAGAATTCATATAATCGGCAATCTTATCTAACCAACCTATAAATTTTTCATGATTAACACCGCCTGGCAATACAGATTTTACAACTGTTGAATCACTTACATCCCAAGAGTCTTTTCCTGTAAGCGGATTATCGACATGCCAACTGAAAGATGACATACCTCCTCTTTCATATTGTGCAATAACCTCTTTTCTTATTCTATCCAAAGGGACATTATCCAAAGTCTTGTCACCAAATATCTCCATACGTCCCAAATCAAAAGACATTATAGCAGGATAATCACCACACACACTTTTAACATCGCTTCTGTTTTCATCACCATCCCATCCAATTCCATATACCGGATCATCATGATGACCGAACATAAATTTCTTTTCTGCAGAAATATCTCTTAACTTGTCAAGCATTTCCTCTGCTTCAGGTGTTTTATTTACTGTTTCCTTTTCTATATCAGAACATGACATTACAGACAACGCCATAAGTATAACCGAAAAAAATTTAGATTTAGTCATAAACTTATTTTTATTACTCTTTCATTGCAAAAATAAAAAAACAACCACACGTTATATGATACTATTTTAACCATATTATATAGTTTCTTGAATTATTGTACCTCCAGCATCTTTAAAAGCCAGTTATTCCATTCATCATACTGTTCCTGATACCAGTAATGACCTGTCTGAAGATAAGTATGGACTTCTTTTGGAGCAGTTATTACGTTATACGCAGAATATACCGATGTAGGAGGACATACCACATCATTATAACCAAAACTGAACCAACCTGGAACTTTAAGCAGAGTCGCAAAATTCGCGGTATCATAATATCGGATATTCTTGATAAGTTCATCACTTGGATCACTATTATAATACAAATAATGAGGCCATCCTCCCGCACGTTTCTTCAAAAAAGCCGTATGGTCACAAAGAGCAGGATGAATTGCCGCATAAAACGTTATTCTTGAATCCAATGCAGCTCCAATTATAGAAAGTGCACCTCCCTGGCTTGCTCCTGTTATACCCAACTGTTCACGATTAAACTGTGGCAGACACTCGATAAAATCAATTGAGCGTATTACACCTGTTATAACACGGTTATAATAACAGTTATATCTGTCATGAGCATTGAAAGTCCAATAACCATTCAACGGTCCATTTTGTAAATCATCATACATTTTCTGTTCTTGAGTAACAGATACCCCATGTATTCCTATTTCCAGGACTATTGCTCCTTTTGAAGCTATATATGTATCTCCCTGATAAGGACGTACACCAGCGCCTGGCACTCTCAGCAAAGCCGGATATTTACCTTCCTTTACTGGCATAGTAAGAATACCATAAATGCGTGAGCCATAACGATTATTTTGGAAACTTACCTCATAAACATTTACAGTTTCCGTACACCTGTCAGGTAAAAGTTTCATCTTATAATCCAACGGAACTTCTCTGGCTTTGCTTATACATTCTGTCCAAAATGAAGTAAAATCTTTTGGCATTACAGTAACAGGCTTTAATTTCAAAGGTTCATACGCCGCATTTGCCAGTCCCTCATATTTACGTCCTTTTACCGTTGTACTAACCTTACACATGAAGAACCCCGGAGTATTCATCTTACCGGTAAGAGTTATTTTTCCATCTTTAAGTTTAACACCGGATTTCTTTTCTACAGGATACATTTCAGGTCCGAGTTCATAATCTATCACTACATCCGGAAGCAGATTATTTGCTTTAAGCACCCTAACTGTGAAGGTACACTTTTCCCCAAGTTGATAATTCCAGTCAGCATGATCAGGTGAAACCATCACATTTATTTCTTCCCCCCTAATTTGGGAAAAACATGAAATAGAATAAAATAATACTATTAAAAAGGATAATATATTTTTCATACGTAAATATTAAGCGTCCTACACATAAAGTAGGACAGGTTTATACTAAAATTGATATAAAACCGAGTATTTTGACAAAAGAAAGATTAGCA
>NZ_JAOQJJ010000048.1:0-372 GCF_025567135.1 Bacteroides cellulolyticus | reverse complement strand
GTGTACAAGGCCCGGGAACGTATTCACCGCGCCGTGGCTGATGCGCGATTACTAGCGAATCCAGCTTCGTGGAGTCGGGTTGCAGACTCCAGTCCGAACTGAGAGGGGCTTTCGGGATTGGCCAACCGTCGCCGGTAAGCGGCCTTCTGTACCCCCCATTGTAACACGTGTGTAGCCCCGGACGTAAGGGCCATGCTGATTTGACGTCATCCCCACCTTCCTCACATCTTACGATGGCAGTACCGCCAGAGTCCTCAGCTTAACCTGTTAGTAACTGGCAGAAAGGGTTGCGCTCGTTATGGCACTTAAGCCGACACCTCACGGCACGAGCTGACGACAACCATGCAGCACCTTCATACATGCCTTGCGGCT
>NZ_JAOQJJ010000047.1:0-386 GCF_025567135.1 Bacteroides cellulolyticus | reverse complement strand
ACAGAGCGGATGATATATACTTTTAGCTCTTTTGGTTTTGACCAAATTTTTACTTTTTCAGCTTGTTACATCATGTCAAAGATCTTTTATTCAATTAATAATTAAAAGTGAATAATTAATAATTATCCGCAGCATTGCCGCTTTTAATTTTTAATTCTTAATTATTAATTCATTACGTGGAGAATAACGGATTCGAACCGTTGACCCCCTGCGTGCAAAGCAGGTGCTCTAGCCAGCTGAGCTAATCCCCCAATATTTAATTAAACAAACTTGCCTGTAGTACAAGAAGCATAAACCTTCTTGATATCTTTATTACGGTATCACTCCAGAAAGGAGGTGTTCCAGCCGCACCTTCCGGTACGGCTACCTTGTTACGACTTAGCCCC
>NZ_JAOQJJ010000046.1:0-507 GCF_025567135.1 Bacteroides cellulolyticus | reverse complement strand
GAGCGGATGATATATACTTTTAGCTCTTTTGGTTTTGACCAAATTCTTACTTTTTCAGCTTGTTACATCATGTCAAAGATCTTTCATATTTTCAAGGATTGACTACGTCTATCCTATCAATCTGTAGTGGAGAATAACGGATTCGAACCGTTGACCCCCTGCGTGCAAAGCAGGTGCTCTAGCCAGCTGAGCTAATCCCCCGTGCTGTTGTCTTTTCAAAAGCGGGTGCAAAGGTAAGTGTTTTATTTTGAACTCGCAAATAAAAAAGCAACTTTTTTTCATTATATTTTCATTCAGTTTTGCTGTTTGAAAACATTGACTTTCGTCGATATTATTTCAGATAGATTTGCTACCTGAAACATTGACTTTCGTCGATGTAGTCCCAGGCAGAGTTGAACTGCCGACCTCTACATTATCAGTGTAGCGCTCTAACCAACTGAGCTATAGGACTATATAATAAAAACAAACTTGCCTGTAGTACAAGAAGCATAAACCTTCTTGATATCT
>NZ_JAOQJJ010000045.1:0-1190 GCF_025567135.1 Bacteroides cellulolyticus | reverse complement strand
CACGCAATACCTCTGTAAAGCGGTCACCTATTCCGAGCAATTCTGTTCTATCCGGTAAGCCATATTTTTTCTCCCACTCGGATATGTAAAAACTTAGTTTGCTTTCCAGATTTCCCTCTTTTGTAAAATCCGTACTATTAAAATCTACATAAAATACAGGATGAACATTCCAGTCATTTTCCAATGCTTCAATTTTTAAACCCTTGAAATATTCCTTTTTACCGAGAAAATAGTTCTTAAGAGTAGATACAAGAAGACTCTTGCCGAATCTCCTTGGACGACTCAGAAAATATATTTTCCCTTCATGTGCCAGATTATAAATCAAATCCGTCTTATCCACATAAACATAACCGTCTTCGATAATCTGTTCAAAACTCTGTATTCCTATAGGATATTTCATAAGCTTAATACTTTACCGCTGTTACTCCACATGCAGAATAATTCTTCTAGACAAATCAAATAATATTTTGTCAAGACATTCGCAATAGAAGATTTTTCACAAATATAATGCAAACAGAGTGAAGGACAAAGAGGAAATTTAGTTTTTTTACTGTGTTTTATCTTACTAGGATAGGTATATTGGTGTTTATTCTACGGTCTATTAAGCAATAAATACAATATTTACAAATGTCGTAGGGGTGGGCTTCTACTATATGTGTGAGTAAAAATAACGCTTAGTGGACATGTATGATTATCTAAATACATTTAAGCAGTGTTCATACATTGTTCGCTAAGCGTAAATTAAATGTAAAAAAATATCTATTTTACTTTCTTATACATATTCCGCTAGCTTATTAATACCTATATTCAGCTCTTTTGCAATATTTTCATCGGATAGCCCTTGTTTCCTTAAGAGGCTTATCATATTTCCTAGCATTTTATTTTTAGAAATTAGTTCCTGGCTCTTGCTCTCAAGTTCCTGGCTCTTGCTCTCAAGTTCCTGGCTCTTGCTCTCAAGTTCCTGGCTCTTGCTCTCAAGTTCCTGGCTCTTGCTCTCAAGTTCTTGGCTTTTGCTCTCAAGTTCCTTATTCTTAAGCTCCAGCTCCTTATTCTTCATCATTATCGTAGTATCACGTGATTCTATTTCCGAAAGAATTTCATCCTCTACATCCATATCCCTTCTTACATCCGGTTCGACAGCTGCCTTTATCAGCCTGTCAACCACAAGCTGTTCCTCTATTTCCAGTCCT
>NZ_JAOQJJ010000044.1:0-1278 GCF_025567135.1 Bacteroides cellulolyticus | reverse complement strand
CCTGCTTGCCGAGATACTGCTTCAGAAGTATGAATATCATGTCCCGTTCTACCGTCAGATACAGCAATACCGCCATCTTGGAATGAAAGGCCTTACCGAAAGTACACTGGACGGCTGGTTCAAGAAAACCGTGGAACTGCTTAAGCCTCTGTATGAAGAACTCAAATGGGAAGTCTTCTCCTGTGACTATGTACAGGCGGATGAAACTACAGTTCCGGTCATTAACAGAGAAAAACACAGAGCCGACAAGGAATATCTCTGGATGGTAAGATCAGTCATGGAGAAACTGGTCATCTTCCATTACGACGGGGGATCACGGGCCGGAGCGGTCATCGAATCCCTGGCAAATCAATATAACTTCAAGGGATATCTTCAATGTGACGGTTTTGCAGGTTATGAAACAGCCTTCAAGACCAACCCCGACGTGCGGCTACTCAACTGCCTGGTGCATATACGCCGTCATTTTGAGCAGGCTTTGGATGAAAACAGGGAGATGGCGCAACATGCACTGACTCAGATACAGCATATCTATAAAATAGAACGCCAGTGTGACGAAGCCGGCCTGTCATATGATGAGCGCAGACAGACGCGTCAGGAACTGTCCAGGCCAATCATGGAGGCAATGAAGGTATGGATGGAGACAGAAGGAATTAAATACAGTCCAAGTTCTTTGACAGGCAAGGCCATAACATATGCCTATACCAAATGGGATAATATTATGAGATGTCTGGACGATGGCCGCCTGTACTGGGACAACAATCTGGCGGAAAATGTCCAACGGCCCATCACTCTGAGCAGAAAAAATTTTCTTTTCTGTGGTAATCACGAAGCTGCGGTTAATATGTCTGTCATATGTTCTCTGCTGGCCACATGTAAGGCGCACGGGGTAAATCCCAGGGTATACCTGAACGATGTTATCGCACAAATGCCTTATCACAAAAAGGCAACCCAAGAAGAACTTTTGAATCTACTTCCACATAAATGGAAGTTGAAACATCCGGAATGTGTACTGACAAGGCAAAAGGAGGAATCTTGTAACTGATATAAATTGTAACATATGGGTTCAACAAAACAATAGCGGCTGATACTATTAGGTTCATAGTGACAGTCGCTATTGTTGTATATAAAGGTTTAATACCTGTAGTTGGCCGAATACTTACCGAAGAATTAGAATTGCAGGTGCAACAAAGCGAACTGCCGTTGAAGTCGTACCTTCAACAGATAGGTGTAAGTTATTCAACCTATCACTACTGGCGTAGAAAATGTTCCGTTGACAGG
>NZ_JAOQJJ010000043.1:0-1323 GCF_025567135.1 Bacteroides cellulolyticus | reverse complement strand
ATGCACATTTGCAGTTCGTTTTTTTAACAGGGGTGACAAAATTCTCGCAAGTCAGCGTTTTCAGCGGTTTTAATCAGCCTAAGGATATAAGCATGGATGCCAGATACGAATCATTATGTGGCATTACACAAAAAGAACTTGAAACTTATTTTCAAGAGCCTGTTTATGAAATGGCGCAGAAATATAAATGTGACTATAATCATATGTTGACCAGGCTTAAAGAACAATATGACGGCTATCATTTCAGTGATGAAATGACTGATATATATAATCCTTTCAGCCTATTGAACGCAATGGACAGTAAACGTCTGGAGGATTATTGGTTCAAGACAGGAACGCCTACGTATCTAATCAGATTAATGAACCATTTTAATGAAAATATAAATGAATTAACTGGAAAGTATTATCGTCAGGAAGAATTTATTGATTATAAGGCTGATGTCGAAATGCCTTTGCCAATGATTTACCAAAGTGGATACCTTACGATAAAAGGATATGAAGAGTTTGGAAACCGCTTCCTTTTAGACTTCCCGAACAATGAAGTTAAAAATGGTTTTATTACTATGATTGCAACTTCTTACCTCCAGCCGGGTGAAAGAATTACAGGATGGATTTTTGACGTTCTTGATGCTATGCGTGCCGGGAATACAGAGAAGTTGGAACCACTGTTCACTTCGTTTCTTTCGAGCATTCCTTATTCCATGAGAAGAAAAGATAATGAAAGGGAAAAGGAAAGATATTTTCACTATACCTTTTATCTTATTATGAAACTGATTAGTGTTTATACAGTCTATACTGAAAAACAGCAAAGTCAAGGACGGGTGGATTGTATTGTAGAAACTCCGCAGTACGTATATATATTTGAATTCAAACTTGACGGTACGGCAGTTGAGGCCATTGAGCAGATTGAAAATAAAGGTTATGCTCGTGAATATATTTTGGATGGACGTAAGATTTTCAAAATAGGAGCAAGTTTTTCTTCAGAGACTGGTACAATTTCTGACTGGAAGATTGAAGAATGAATGGTAAATTGCTCATTATTAAATATTTAGGCATATTCCACGCAGACTATTTTCCTTGCCTCTTTTTTCCATTTACTATTGATACTCTGTAAAAAACTATTGCATAGTAAAGTTTCGCGTTCCTTTTATCAATTCACTTATCCTCCACGGCTCCTAATTTATTGTCAAAACCGGTTTGTAACAATAGAAGTTTCTTTTTGACATTGGTATTTTTACTGTTTTGTGTTTTCACGAAAAAAGTGTATCTTTACGCAGTCTCAAATATAAAGAAAGGAGTTACTTATGGTACTGATAGCAAATC
>NZ_JAOQJJ010000042.1:0-1354 GCF_025567135.1 Bacteroides cellulolyticus | reverse complement strand
ATTCCAAGATGGCGGTATTGCTGTATCTGACGGTAGAACGGGACATGATATTCATACTTCTGAAGCAGTATCTCGGCAAGCAGGCTGGTGTCAGCAATGCACTTGTCGACCGGCATCAGCGGCATGGGAGCTATCTCTACGCCTTTCTGTCCGGCTGGAGGAAGCAGGGTACTATCCTTGAGAGCATATTTGGGACGGATGATCACCTTGACGTAAAGCATTCCCGGCTTGTGTTTGACGACTTTTGTTATCTCTTCGCCTATTCTACGGTATAAAGACAAGTCTACGCCTTTCGGTTCTATTGTATCGGTTTCCAATACGGGCAAGTCCTCTATCATTTTGCGGTTCTGACGATTTCGTTTTACGTCTTCCACCGGTTCCTTCTCAATCTTTTCCACAGCCTCGTCCCGCTTTTCTTCCGCCTGCTGCCGGAGTCCGGAAAACTCGTCGGCAAAGAGGTCTGGCATATTAGGATCATATACGCGAAGTTTCTCCGATTTACGACCAAAGAGCTGACGGTTCAGCCATGCGACCTGAGCCGTCAACTCCTTGATACGTTCCTGCAGATTTTTTATCTGTTCGGATTGATTCTTATTAGTAGTAGACAATGAGGCTATAGAGGCATTCAGCCCTTCTATCGTCTTGAGTAAAATTTCTTTTTCTTCCATTGTCTATACTTCTTTTAATGATGTAAATATACTAACTAACAGTGAATTATGCAACAATATCCAAAGTTTACTCACATAAAAAACATGTTATACATGGTATTCCTTACGTTCGGCTCTTAACCGCCGGAGCCTCTGCTCCGGGTTTTCCTGTATTCCTTCAACCATCATCACCAGATCGCGCCACTCCATGGGATAGCTGTTTGATTTGGGATCATACTCCGGCANTTACCATACCTCCGTCTTCGGCATGAAGGAGTTTCATTAGCCTGCGGCTGGAACCGATGAAGATGAAGACATCACCGTTCCTCACTTCACTGTTCATTTTCTCATGTACCACTCCGCATAGCGAACTGATACCCTTGCGCATATCTGTCCTGCCAGGACACAGGAAGTAGCGCATCGTGTCGTTCAGGTTAAACATGACCGTTTCGAAGACTTTGGGTAAATATTTCCTTCAGCAAATCTTCAGAACCGCTCCCGAAGTGGGCACGAAGTCCATTGGGAAACAGCAGCGCAACACCATGCGGCAATTGTTCTTCTTGGGAAGACTCCGTAAATGCCTGTTTAAAACTGATAGGAGCCAACTCGTGTTTGATACTGCTCCTGTCAACGGAACATTTTCTACGCCAGTAGTGATAGGTTGAATAACTTACACCTATCTGTTGAAGGTACGACTTCAACGGCAG
>NZ_JAOQJJ010000041.1:0-1548 GCF_025567135.1 Bacteroides cellulolyticus | reverse complement strand
GTAAGCATTCAGTAAACCCCGTATGATTAGAACTGGTAAAGCCGGCATAGATTGTCTATTAAAAATTTCGACTTGTCTCTGAAAATGTTGAAGATATTCGACGATTTCTATCAGGATCTATTAAAAGCTAGGATTTTTCTCCGAAAAAGTCGAAGACATTAATACATACCTGTGACTTTTTCGGAGATTCTTTAAATAATCTTCTTGTCTTTTAAAGATGATGGCAGTAATTCTGCAATGTCCTTGGAGTAATCACTGTCGTATTCATGTACGTGGTTAAGGAAATAGTTCATCCAGCCCTTGAAGTCCACATCGGCAGCCTTGCAGCACCCCATGAATGAATAGATAACAGCAGCATCTTCAGCTGCGTCATGATTACCACAGAATAAAAAATTCTTCCTGCCGACCGCTATGGGGCGCGCTGAATTTTCTATCAGATTATTGTCTATACAATATTTACCGTCCATTGTATAATGTGCCAGCTGGCGCACATGATTAAGGAAGTAGTGCATGGCTTGTCCTATCGGACTTTTAGGAAGAACCTTACCATACTCCGCAAGACACCATTTCTCAAACGAACAGATTATAGGATATGCAAGCCGTTTACGCAGTTCCATACGCTGCTGTGCATTCATGTTGTCGTCATCGGCTATACGTTCCACGTCATAGAGCATGCCTATAATGGTCATGGCATACTCCGCCCTGGCCTTGTCATGCTTCAAAGCCCTCTCAAAGTAGCGTCTGGCATGTGCCCAACAGCATATGATGATGATACCTTTTGTCTTTTCAAGTATTCCATAACCGGTATATCCGTCTGTCTGTATGGCTCCTTGATAACCCTTGAAGAGTTCCAGAGCCACCTTCATGCTTCTGGAACCGTCATGGTAAAAGAAGAAGACCTGGTTGCCCGTTACGTTCCGCACCAGCCAAAGATATCCCTTTATTGTCTGATGCTTCTCATTGTTGATTATAGGTATAGTTGTCTCATCGGACTGGACATAATCGGAAGACAGGACCAGTTCCTTCAACCGGTAATAGGCGGGGCGCATCAGGTCGGCCACTTCATGGAACCAGGCTTCGATGCTGGACGGTGGCAGGCTGATGCCTATACGCTTGAACATCTGCATCTGCCGGTAGAACGGAAGATGGTCCACATATTTGCCGACCATCAGCTCGGTAAGCAGCGAAGCGCTTGCATAACTCTTGGGTATCGGTTCATTTTTCACTGGAGCGGTGATAATCCGGTTTGTATCCTTGCGCATACCTTTATGTCTGATAGTGACACGGACATACAGTTCGGCCGGTTTATATTCAAGATGCTCGGAAGTTTCCGTTTCATCAAACAGTACCCATTGGTCTTTATTGCCAAGATAGCCTTCGGGGTAGATATGCTCTTCTTCACGGCGGAGATGTTCCGGCAGCTTTTGGCGGACGGGAACTTTTTTCTCATGTTCCCTGACCTTAATCCGCTTATACTCGCTTACCTCTTTTATGGCCTGGCGGGCTGCCTCTTCCTCCTCTGGAGTCATATCCATCTTGTCGAAGTCA
>NZ_JAOQJJ010000040.1:0-2536 GCF_025567135.1 Bacteroides cellulolyticus | reverse complement strand
GTGTTTTCATGAATGCTAATCTTTCTTTTGTCAAAATACTCGGTTTTATATCAATTTTAGTATAAACCTGTCCTACTTTATGTGTAGGACGCTTAATATTTACGTATGAAAAATTACTTTAAAATCGCATTAATCATAATTCTGACAGCAGGTATCGCTGTCAATACAACAGCCGCTAATCTTGCAAAAGAAAGCACAAAGAAAGTCAATATGATACTTGATATTGACACAGGTATAGACGATGCATTAGCATTGGCATATGCACTGGGATGCGAAGACATTAATCTGCTGGGAGTGGTAGGCAGCTATGGAAACGTATCACTTGACAAAGGAATAGAGAACTCATTAAACTTATTAAAGCTATTAGGAAAAGAAGATATTCCTGTTTATGCAGGTGCTGAATGCTCACTTATTGACAATACTCCTTATCTGCCAAGTGATATTTCGAAGTTCATACATGGCAATAACGGCATAGGCGAAATAGAGATACCACAATCAGCCAGCAAGAAAAAAGATGAAAGCGGTGTTGATTTCATGATAAGAATGGCTAATGAATATAAGAAAGATCTTACCATAGTTGCTGTTGGACCGCTAACAAACGTTGCAAAAGCTATTCAAAAAGATCCACAGTTCGCCGAGAAAGTAGGCAGAATAGTGATAATGGGAGGCGCAGTTCTCCTTCCGGGAAATGTAAACCAGCTGGTGAAGCAAATATCTATCAGGACCCTAATGCCACAAATATTGTATTCACCAGCAAGGCAAAAGTTACAATGGTTGGACTAGATGTAACTATGAGAACCATTTTCACTAAAAAGGAGACACAAAACTGGAGGAACATAGGCACTGTCTCAGCTAAAAAATATGCAGATATGGTAGATTTCTATATCAATGCTTATGCCACAACTCAACCGGAGCTGAACGGATGTGCACTCCACGACCCTCTGGCTGTAGCCGTAGCTGTAGATCCTAGCCTTGTACAAACATTTGAAATGAACATGAAAGTGGGAACTACAGAAGCTGATTTCGGAAGAACAATCGGTGACAAAGCTCGCCTTCTGGAAGAAAATCCAAATGTATCAATATGTATAAACGTTGACCATAAAGAATTCAACAGCAGATTCTATACAGTTCTGGCAAATCTGTTCAAGAAAAACTAAAATAATAAATCTCTTTAATACCCCGTACCTTAATTAATTCCATATTAACCGGTGTTCCCTTTCTTTAGAAAAGGGAATGCCGGAAAGGGAATACTACACCCCATTTACAACTCTTATCTAATATCAAGAAAATATGAAAAAGTTACATTTAATACTGCTTCTGTCATTACTGTCATTCTCTGCAATATCAGCACAAAACATCCAGCTACACTATTTTCCAAATCATTCCATCAACAGCAGGATGTATGACAAAAACTTTGTCATGGTAACATTCGATATGTTCAAAGCCGATAAATGGGGATCTTTCTACACATTTATAGATTTTGAATTTACAGGCGAAAAAGGAAGAATTGGTACTACATACTGGGAAATATCACGTAATCAAAACATAGGAGACTTACCAGTGAAACTTCACCTGGAATATGATGAAGGTGTTACAAAAGGCGGTTCTATAACAGGTTCGTATTTTGTGGGAGCCAATTATCCATTGACCATAAGAAAATTCAACCTTGGCGCAAACCTGTCATATAAGATTCATGCCTTCAATCACATAAGCCATGATGCACAGCTCACACTGACATGGTCGGGCGATATATTGAAAAATAAACTTACATTATGCGGTTTTATTGATATGTGGACCCAAAACAAAAATACAGAAACAAAATCCGACGAAGGGAAAAAATTTGTAGTTTTATTCGGCCCACAAGGATGGTACAACATTAATGAGAAACTGGCATTCGGAACGAAAATAAATATTAGCTATAACATGCTTGATAAAAACAAGGTCTTTTTCTTTCCGTCAATTGCCGCAAAATGGAATTTCTAGAACAAGCTTAAAAACACTTTGTCATTATATAAAAAATACATAGCTGCCTCAGAACAAAATTTGAGACAGCTTTTTTATGTTCTAAAAAATCGGATAAACCTTATTTGTTTATCGCGTATTTCTAATCTTTTGTATCCTAAAGAACCGACAATGTATATCAAAGATAAAATTTAAATGATACGTATCAAATGATAATCTGATTTCACCTCGATATTCAGATGATTATATTTTCCTGATTATTCAATTAGGATCATTCACACACTATAAAACAGACAAGCTTTAAAAGCCCTTATAACAGATATTCTCTAAAGGTTACTCCAATATATAATTCAGGCATAACGCTAGGCTATATTTATATACATATATTATCTCCTACTCATGAAGATTTTTTACCGTACTGACATATATCTTTAAGCTGAACGTTTTCCGTTGTTCATCCGCAACCTTCGTGTAGAGAAAATCCAAAGCTTATAAACGCAAAAAATCCCCGAAGTATCTCTACCTCGAGGATCTCTCATATAAGACGGCGACTACCTACTCTCCCACAATATGC
>NZ_JAOQJJ010000004.1:0-253346 GCF_025567135.1 Bacteroides cellulolyticus | reverse complement strand
CACAGGAGAAATACCGGAAGGGGCAAATGCTCCCGGTCTGGAAGTCGTGAGAGAAAAACTAAAGATAGACAATATGACAAAAGTAGAGAAAGAGGCATACTACAGACACCTTGACAATATCGTAATTCTGAGAGACAATATAAATACCGAGAGGGCTGAAGGTAGAGCGGAAGGAAGGGCTGAAGGAAGAGCGGAAGGAGAAAAGCTCAAACAGACGGAAATTGCACGTAATATGAAGAATATGGGGATGGATGTAGGTACTATTGCTGCCATCACAGGAATGACGGAAGAGGAAATCAACAAGATTTGAAATAATACTTTTGCACAAATCAAAATATTTTAAATTATGGGAAATTATATCAGATTCGACTGGGCAATGAAACGCCTGCTTAGGGACAAGGCAAACTTTCAGGTACTGGAAGGACTGCTCACTACCCTACTGAACGAAAAAATAACCATAAAGAACCTGCTGGAAAGCGAAAGCAATCAGGAAGAGGAATATGACAAGTATAACCGTGTGGATATGCTGGCGGAAAACTCAAAAGGAAACCTAATCCTGATAGAAGTGCAGAACAACAACGAATATGCCTACTTCCAAAGAATGCTTTTCGGTACATCAAAACTGGTGACTGAATACATCAACAGAGGTGAGGGATACGACAAGGTTAGAAAAATATACAGTATAAATATCGTCTATTTCACTCTCGGACACGGAAAGGACATTGTTTATCACGGTAAAACAGAATTCCGCGGAATTCATACTAACGACATTCTGGAACTGAGTCCGTTCCAAAAGCAGACATTCAAGGTAGATGAAGTAAGCCAACTTTATCCGGAATATTATATCCTGAAAGTAAACGACTTCAATAAAGTGGCAAAAACTCCGCTAGAAGAATGGATTTATTATCTGAACACAGGAGAAATACCGGAAGGGGCAAATGCTCCCGGTCTGGAAGTCGTGAGAGAAAAACTAAAGATAGACAATATGACAAAAGTTGAGAAAGAGGCATACTACAGACATCTTGACAATATCGTAATTCTGAGAGACAATATAAATACCGAGAGGGCTGAAGGAAGGGCTGAAGGTAGAGCGGAAGGTTTGGAAGTAGGAAGAGCGGAAGGAAGAGCGGAAGGCAGGACGGAAGGAAGAGCAGAAGGTTTGGAAGTAGGAAGAGCAGAAGGAGAAAAACTCAAACAGACGGAAATTGTCCGTAATATGAAGAATATGGGAATGGATATAGGTACTATTGCTGCAATTACAGGAATGTCAGAAGAGGAAATTAGTAAAATTTGAACCGGCTGTAANCCTTCCGCTCTTCCTACTTCCAAAGAATGCTTTTCGGTACATCAAAACTGGTGACTGAATACATAAACAGAGGAGAAGGATACGACAAGGTTAGAAAAATATACAGTATAAATATCGTCTATTTCACTCTCGGACACGGAAAGGACATTGTTTATCACGGTAAAACAGAATTCCGCGGAATTCATACTAACGACATTCTGGAACTGAGTCCGTTCCAAAAACAGACATTCAAGGTAGATGAAGTAAGCCAACTTTATCCGGAATATTATATCCTGAAAGTAAACGACTTCAATAAAGTGGCAAAAACTCCGCTAGAGGAATGGATTTATTATCTGAACACAGGAGAAATACCGGAAGGGGCAAATGCTCCCGGTCTGGAAGTCGTGAGAGAAAAACTAAAGATAGACAATATGACAAAAGTTGAGAAAGAGGCATACTACAGACATCTTGACAATATCGTAATTCTGAGAGACAATATAAATACCGAGAGGGCTGAAGGAAGGGCTGAAGGTAGAGCGGAAGGTTTGGAAGTAGGAAGAGCGGAAGGAAGAGCGGAAGGCAGGACGGAAGGAAGAGCAGAAGGTTTGGAAGTAGGAAGAGCAGAAGGAGAAAAACTCAAACAGACGGAAATTGTCCGTAATATGAAGAATATGGGAATGGATATAGGTACTATTGCTGCAATTACAGGAATGTCAGAAGAGGAAATTAGTAAAATTTGAACCGGCTGTAACCTTCATCCAATATATTCCACACATGTTTCTGATTATCACTTTTTATTAGTACATTTGCAGCATTATTATCCGGATAAACAATAAAAACTGAAATAAATGAAGATAGAAGACAAGCTGACAGCAGCGATACTGCAAGGTATCAAGCAACTGTACGGACAGGAAGTGCCTGAAAAGATGGTACAGTTGCAGAAGACTAAGAAAGAGTTCGAAGGTCATTTAACCTTGGTTGTGTTCCCTTTCCTGAAAATGTCAAAGAAAGGTCCTGAACAGACTGCACAGGAAATAGGTGAATATCTGAAACAGAACGAACCGGCAATAGCGGAATTCAATGTGATAAAGGGATTCCTGAACCTGACTATTGCATCGGACGTTTGGGTAGAACTGCTCAACACTATACATAAGGACGATAAATGGGGAATTAAAGACGCTACAGACGAGTCTCCATTGGTAATGATTGAATATTCATCGCCTAACACAAACAAACCTTTGCATCTTGGACACGTGCGTAACAACCTGCTGGGTAACGCACTGGCTAATGTTATGGCTGCAAACGGCAACAAGGTAGTAAAGACAAACATCGTGAACGACCGTGGTATCCATATCTGCAAATCTATGCTGGCATGGCTGAAATACGGTAACGGCGAAACTCCTGAATCATCAGGTAAGAAGGGGGACCACCTGATTGGTGATTACTACGTGGCCTTCGACAAGCATTATAAAGCTGAAGTAAAGGAACTTACCGCTAAATTCATGGCTGAAGGCATGAACGAAGAAGAAGCCAAGGCTAAGGCTGAAGCAGAATCGCCACTGATGCTTGAAGCACGCGAAATGTTGCGTAAATGGGAAGCTAATGATCCTGAAGTACGCGGCCTGTGGAAGATGATGAACGACTGGGTATATGCAGGTTTCGACGAGACTTACAAGATGATGGGCGTAAGCTTCGACAAGATATACTACGAATCTGAAACTTATCTGGAAGGTAAGGAAAAGGTTATGGAAGGTCTTGAAAAAGGTTTCTTCTATAGAAAAGAAGACGGTTCTGTATGGGCCGACCTTACTGCCGAAGGACTTGACCACAAACTCTTGCTCCGCGGCGACGGTACATCCGTATATATGACTCAGGACATAGGTACAGCGAAACTTCGCTTCCAGGACTACCCTATCAACAAGATGATTTACGTTGTGGGTAACGAACAAAACTATCACTTCCAGGTTCTTTCAATACTGCTCGACAAGCTTGGCTTCGAATGGGGTAAGGACCTTGTACACTTCTCTTACGGTATGGTGGAACTTCCAGAAGGTAAGATGAAGAGCCGCGAAGGTACTGTAGTCGATGCCGACGACCTGATGGAAGCAATGATTGAAACTGCAAAGGAAACAAGCGCTGAACTTGGAAAACTTGATGGTCTGACTAAGGAAGAAGCTGATGATATAGCACGTATAGTAGGTCTTGGAGCATTGAAATACTTCATCCTGAAGGTAGATGCCAGAAAGAACATGACTTTCAATCCTAAGGAATCTATCGACTTCAACGGTAATACAGGACCATTTATCCAATATACTTATGCACGTATCCAGTCTATTTTGAGAAAGGCAGCAGAAGCTGGTATAAACATTCCTGAAACACTTAATACAGGTATTGAGTTAAGCACTAAGGAAGAAGGTCTGATACAGATGCTTGCCGATTTCAGAAACGTAGTGGCACAGGCAGGAAGCGACTATAATCCTTCTATCATTGCCAACTATGCCTACGACCTGGTTAAAGAATACAACCAGTTCTATCATGATTTCAGCATCCTGCGCGAAGAAAACGAGGCTCTCAAGGTGTTCCGCCTTGCACTGAGCAAGAACGTAGGAAAGGTTGTGAAACTGGCTATGGGACTTCTTGGTATCGAAGTACCTGAAAGAATGTAATAATGGCAGGAAAGAAATATTATACAGTCTGGAAAGGTGTAAATCCTGGGGTATATGACTCATGGACTGACTGCCAGCTCCAGATAAAAGGTTTCAAAGGCGCGCTCTAC
The DNA here is from genome assembly GCF_025567135.1 of Bacteroides cellulolyticus. Classification (NCBI taxonomy): domain Bacteria; kingdom Pseudomonadati; phylum Bacteroidota; class Bacteroidia; order Bacteroidales; family Bacteroidaceae; genus Bacteroides; species Bacteroides cellulolyticus. The sequence goes on along the minus strand of NZ_JAOQJJ010000004.1, from coordinate 249,285 downwards.
AAATCCTTCAATACGAGGGAAGAAGCAGAGCACGCCTTTGCTTCACCTGCGCATGAGTTCATGAACCCTCCCGGCAGAAAAAGCGGAGAAAGCACTGCCAAAAAACAGGAAGCAAATCTTCCGGAGAATTTCAACTTCGAATGTATAGCCGTAGATGCCGCATGTAGCGGAAATCCGGGTATGATGGAGTATCGCGGTGTGTATCTGCGAACCGGAGAACAGATTTTCCACTTCGGGCCTGTGTATGGAACTAACAACATTGGTGAATTCCTTGCAATAGTACACGGTCTGGCACTGCTGAAACAGAAAGGTCTTGACATGCCTATATATTCGGACAGCAGAAACGCTCAGCTGTGGGTGAAACAAAAGAAATGCAAGACTAATCTTGTGAGAAATGCCAAAACAGAGGAACTGTTCAAGTATATAGAAAGGGCCGAGAACTGGCTGAAGAACAACTCCTACTCCACTCCTATCCTGAAATGGCAAACAGACTTGTGGGGCGAAATTCCTGCCGATTTCGGACGAAAGTAATAATATAAAGAACGCTGCTTAAACAGTATTATAAACCTCTAAAATACCGTTTAAACAGCGTTTAATTTATATTACAAACCTATATTATTCCCAATTGTCAGTACGGAACGGATACATAGGAAGCTCACGAAGATTTGCCACATTACCCGGCTTGAAATCACGGAAACAGTAACGAACTGCAACCGGATTCTTAACCTTGTCCGACTTAACCTTTATCTGAAGATTGTTATATACCTCTGCTTCTGCAGGATAGAACACTTTATCATCTCCGGCAATCTCAAATCCTTCCATACCTTTCAGGCGGTTGAAACCGTCTTTTGCATGGTCGAACGAAAGAATTGCAGCACCGTCTTTTACTTCCATTGACTTATATACAGGGCCCATATCTTCCATTCCCTTGAATCCGTATGTGCGGCTCAATGCCATGTATGCCAGACGTTTACCCACATCTGTCTTGTCCTTTGGATGGATATTGTCCTTTTCGTACTCTTCTACAAGGTCGTTGGTGGAAATCATACCGCTGTTTGAGATTATTGACTGTGCCTTGAACTGCGCCTCGCGAAGCAATGCACTGCCGTTAGTCTCACACGAACCGAAAGGAGCAATCTCTACATAATAGAATGGAAGATCACCAAGCCCCCACTCCTTTCTCCATAGTTCTACCATCGTTTTCAGGCGCTCAGGATATGTTTTGTGCTTTCCTACATTAGATTCTCCCTGATACCACAGAAAGCCTTTTATAGTGTAGTTCTGTAGCGGCTTGAGCATACCATTGTACATCAGCGTAGGACTCATGTAATGCCACCAGTCATGACCGTCTTCCTTACGGATGTCTTTCTTCAGATTGATATCCTTATACTGCGATACGATGTCACGCGGAAGCCAACCCTCTACGGTACTTCCACCCCAGCTACAGTTTATAATTCCCACAGGAATATCCAGCACGCGGTTCATCATCATTGCAAAATTGAATGCTGTAGCACTGAAAGCACCCGCATTTGCCGGATTACTTACCTTCCAGCTTCCTTTACATCTATCTACAGGCTCCAACTGACCGTTTTTCTCTATTGTGGCAACACGTATCCACTTCCATTGTGAAGCAGTTGCTATAGTCTCGTTTGCACCTTCTATCGGACAATTCCAGAAACCAGCCAGAGGCATTTCCATATTAGACTGTCCAGAACAAAACCACACCTCTCCTATCAATATATTATTCAAAGTTGTCACCTCTCCGTCTGAAAGTGTTATGGTATATGGTGTATAGCTTGCCGATGGTGTCTGTATCTCTGCAATCCACTTTCCGTCATTATCCGTTTTCACGGTATATATATTGTTTGTCCATGACGGACTGATACTTACTTCGGCATTTGCCTTGGCTTTTCCCCAAAGTTTAACTTCGGTCTGTTGCTGCAATACCATATTATCACTCAAAATTTCGGGCAAATCAACTTTTGCCCATGCGCCCATCTGCATCAGCATGAGTGCTGCTAACAATGTTTTTCTCATATCTTTAAAGTTTTCCACAAAAATAATACTTTAGTAAAATAACTTGTAATACTATTTTTATCTTTTATAATACTGAGCCATATAAAATGTACGACGGAGTGCCATATACGTCCAGATATAACATATTCCAATATTTTGTAATAAGTTTGAAAATAAAAAGATATACAAATTTAATATCAATAATTTCAGCTCATACAAAATTCATTTTACTTTTGTGATAATAAAACAACATACTGAAATTATGAATTTAAAAAACATTCTTTTGGGATGCACACTGGCATTCATGACTTACACTGCACAGGCACAGACACAGATAATAGCTCATCGCGGATACTGGAAAACAGAGAATTCTGCCCAAAACTCAATTACCGGACTGAAGAAAGCTGCAGAAGCCAAAGTTTACGGCTCGGAATTTGATGTTCAGCTCACAGGCGACGGAGTGATTGTAGTGAACCACGATGACAACGTAAACGGAATAACAATTGCCGAAGTTCCTTACAGCAAACTTAACGGAATAAAGCTGAAGAACGGAGAAAAAATCCCTACACTGAAAGAATATCTTGCAGAAGGAAAGAAGTTAAAGGATATACAGATGATACTGGAAATCAAGCCTCACAAGACAAAAGAACAGGAAAAGGAAATTTCAGAGAAAGCCGTTAAAATGGTAAAGGAAGCAGGAATGGAAAAACAAGTGGAATACATTTCATTCAGCAAATACATTTGTGAGACCCTGGCACAACTAACTCCAGAATCCGAGATAGCATATCTGAATGGGGATATCTCACCTAAAGAGCTTAAGGAAAAGGGAATAAATGGTATAGACTATCATTACAAAGTATTCGAAAAAAAGCCTGAATGGGTAAAAGAAGCACACGAGCTGGGTATGAAAGTAAACGTATGGACAGTAAACAATACGGAAGATATCAAAAACATGCTCAAACTGAATGTTGATTATATCACTACAGACCATCCTGTAGAAGCCCTTAAAATATCCGGCTATAAAAATTAAAAAATACAGATGTAACAAATAGAAAACAAAAATGTAATATCAGTTACCTAATTTTGCTTCGAAATAAAATATGAATTGAAATTCTTTTAGGGACACTTCTAATAATTACCATATCATAGTTATGATACGATCATGCCGCGACTGTTGCATGTATCGTATCATTTTTTTATTTCACACGTCTGTTCAACTGATTGTTAGCCTTTTCCGGCTTGGACTTTCCAATACGTTTGCCACTGCTTTTTTTCTTTGCTCCCTGCTTGGCCTTGAAAGCAAAAGGATTGTTATTCTTTTTTATCGGCATAATGGATATAAATTTTAATGCGGAACAAATTTACTGTATTTTTATTTTATGTCAAAACACGTTTTCAGTCAAAAAATATTCATTTTATTACCGAAATAAGAAAATATACTTTACTTTTGCCAATAATATAATAAAAATCAGAGCAATATGACCTTATTTGATTATTCGCATATACTTACAGACATTGTTGACAAATTGTCGGACAACAACTCTTACCGCGGACTTTTCCACCAACATAAGGACGGAGAGCCTTTACCTTCGGGAAAAGCCCTGGAAGAAATCATCGACCTGTCAAGGGCAATATTGTTTCCGGGATATTTCGGAAAGTCGAATATCAACAGCCAGAACATAAACTACCATATCGGAGTCAATCTGGAAAGACTGTTCGAACTGCTTACCGAACAGATCCAGGCCGGTCTGTGCTTCGGAGTGGAGAACAACGGAATGGAAACAAAAGACGAACCTTGCCGCGATACGGCTGCCCATATTGCATCTGAATTTATCAGCCGCCTTCCTGAAATAAGGAGTATTCTTGCTACGGATGTGGAAGCTGCATATTACGGCGATCCTGCCGCGACATGTTTTGGCGAAATAATCTGCTGTTACCCGATTATAAGAGCGATTACAAACTACAGAATAGCACACGAGCTATATACTCTGAACGTTCCTCTCATACCAAGAATAATAACTGAAATGGCACACTCGGAAACAGGTATTGATATACATCCGGGGGCTACAATAGGGCATCACTTCACTATCGACCACGGAACAGGTGTGGTAATAGGGGCTACATGTATCATAGGCAACAATGTGAAACTGTATCAGGGTGTTACCCTCGGCGCAAAGAGTTTCCCTATGGACGAAAACGGAAATCCTATAAAGGGAATACCAAGACATCCTATACTTGAAGATGATGTAGTGGTATATTCAAACGCTACAATACTGGGACGTATCACGATAGGAAAGGGGGCAACCATCGGAGGAAACATCTGGGTTACAGAAAGCGTTCCGGCAGGTGCACGCATAGTACAAAGAAAATAAAAACAGAATTATATAAACCAAAAAAACTCCGGTACTTCACACTTAGAACAGTACCAGAGTTTTTTGTTTATAAAGCAATCAGAATATTATCTTAAAATCCATTCCAATGGCATGGAAATAAAGTTCATCGAATAATGGTCACTCATTGTTCCATCCTCATAGTATATACCTATTAAGCCATCTTCACATTTCACTATAGTGGAATATGCTCCAGGAAGGCTGTTGAACACGTATTTGTACGGCCATGTCTTTCCCTTATCCTTGCTGGCATAAATCGTCAGATTACTGCGGTTCTCAGCGTTAGGCATTGTGTGCAGATATATATCCTTGGAATATACCAGCATATCGGCATTACAGCTGTTGCCCCACAAATCCTTGTTAGTATAACCTTTTCCCCATGTAAGTCCGCCATCGTGCGAAACATTTAATCCGCGTTCTCCGCTACGGCGTGTAGAGATCACGACCGTACCGTCATGTTCCTCTACCAGCTTGGCCTCATCACCGCCAATAAAAGCCGCTTCTTTCGACACATTCCATGTCTTTCCCTCATCATCAGAATATACTATATAATTGCAGTAAGGGCCGTCCGTGAACTTGCAAACCATTACAAACAGAATTCTTCCATTCACAGATTTTCTTTTCTGATGTTTAAGGCACAGTCCCTTTCCGGAAGTGACAAACACACCCTGAAGCTTTGAAGGAGCATCTTTATATACAGCATCGTATATCGCATCAGATATTTCGTGAGGCTGCTCCCATGTTTCGCCATCATCATTGCTGGATGTCTGATAAACCTTAATACGGTCGTCATAAGCAGAACGCTGGAACTGACGGTCGGCAGCCATTAGACAAATCACCTTATCGCTTTCCGTTTCTACAATTGCCGCATCGCCATATCCATAGTCCGGTCCCTGGTTATAATTTCCGGCTATTGTCTTGGTTTCACTCCACGAAGCCCCATTGTCATCGCTATGTCTAGCTACAAGGTCTATTTTATTAGGCAAATCGGCATTACTGTTAAAACGTCTGTCCGTCACAGTGAGTATGCGACCTTTATGCCGGGAACTATTCTCAAGTACTATCATTGCCGGAATTCTGTAGAATTCAGACCCGTTGTCCCACGGATTGAACAGCATGGTCTGTCTGTCGTATATACATGTAATACCTTCTGGATTTCCAGATTCTACAGACATGAGCGAGCCATCCTTGCACAACAAACCTTCACACCTGACATCAATCTTGTTTCCGGCTTTTGCCTCAGACGAAATATCTGCAGTAAGCCACAGATAGTTTACCTCCTTCAACGGCATGAAATCCGAAGAAAAAGGAATATCGAGACTGTTTTCTGCCGAAGCACCGGCCTCAGCCAATAACAATGAATAAGCCTTAATATCACCGTTAAGGAAAGGAGTTTGCGTAGCATAAACCTTAAGTGATGAAATATCATTGCAGTCGGTAGTTCCATCAAGCGAAATTCTCAAACCTGATAGGAGAGGAGCTTCCCTAAGCAAATCCCTTTTAAGGTTTATTCTCAACAGAATATGGTCTGCATTGCCTTTTCCTGCTGTCAGAAATCCCTGATCTACGGTTATATCTGTAATGCCATTATTGCCCGATGCTATTGCAAAAGCTTTGCAAAACAATAAAAAAACTATCAGAGAAATTGTTCTTGAGTATTTGTTCATAAATGATATTATTAAATGGTTAACAGCGGTTTATGGTATAACGGGGTATAATGGTTTATTATCTTTTCCCACAGGATACTGGGCACCTTCAAGTTCAAGTCTTTTCACCATCAATTTACACAGTTCTCTTACTTTATCACTATTCTCCGATGCCACATCCTTTTTCTCATACGGATCATCAGCCAGATTATACAGTTTATACGATGGGACACCGTCTTTATCAGGATTATAATAATAAATCAGTTTCCAATCGCCTTTTCTATACGTGGTGAAGTAATTTCCCCTGTGTTCGTGAGGGAAATGTATCAATAAATCATCCCTACGGGTGTTGTCTTTCTTTCCGGCAAAAAGTTTCTTCATGTCGCTTCCGTCAAGTACATGACCTTCCGGAGCCTCTACACCTGCAATGGAAAGCACAGTAGGGTAGATATCCATAATTGTACCCATCTGCGTCTGTACATAATTGCGTGCGACAGGATATTCTTTCTGGAACTTGTTTGTATCGTCAGGTTTAGCCCATGCGGCAATGAACGGTACACGCACTCCTCCCTCGTATTCTGCCCCTTTCTTACCTTTCAGCGGGGCTGACGAACCATAATCGGCCGCGTCACCAAGAGGAGCGTTACTGCCGTTATCGCCCAGGAATATAATCATAGTGTTCTCGGCTATTCCCATTTCGTTCAGTTTGTCCATCAAATCACCAAGCGATTTGTCCATACCTTCCACAAGCGCGGCAAAAGCACGTGCATCATCCTTCTTTGTGCGAGGGTAATTATCTATAAAACGCTTATCGACATCCAGCGGAGTATGTACCGCATAGTGCGACATATTCAGATAGAAAGGTTTTCCTTCTGCCACAGCCTTTTGTATTTCCTTAACCGCCTCTATAGTAAGCGCATCTGAAAGGAAAGTATCAGTACCGTGATATTTTTCCAAATCAGGTACAGCCCTTTTTCTGTTACCGGCAATATGTCCATATCCGTTTTCACCAAGATAACTTCCCGGCTCACCTATGGATGAGCCTCCCACATTTACATCAAAGCCCAGTTTAATAGGGTCTTCACCCTCACTGCCGAAACATCCGAAATGCGCCTTTCCGATATGTATCGTCTTATAGCCTGCCTTACTAAGCACTAGAGGATAAATCATGTCAGTACGCTTAAGTCCTGTCCAGTTCCATTCATACGGTCCGTATGTATCGCGGTTATTGCTTTCAGAGTTAATCCAGTTTGTTGTGTGATGTCGTGCCGCATTCTGCCCTGTCATCATCGATGTCCTCGAAGGCGAACTCACGCTTTGTGCATAAAACGTAGAGAAACGCACTCCTTGTGAAGCTAGACGCTCCATATTCGGAGTTCTATACCACTCATTAAGCGGCTGCATTTCAGGTTCACCGTCATTATTTACAATAAAGGGTACAGAAGTATCCATCAGTCCCATGTCGTCAACCAGAAATACTATGATGTTCGGTCTGTCTTGTGCCGAAAGTAAAGATAAGAATGGCATACATGCCAAAGATGTGATTATAGATTTTTTCATATATAAGTTATTAGAAGTAAGTATCGCAAAGGTATGGAAATTATTCTATTTGACCATATTGTAAACATTAAATATCATGACAAGAAAGGATTAACGCCTTTAAATATAAGATATATTTATAGAAAGTTCCTAGATGTTATTCTAAATTTGAGGAATAAACAGTATTAATATTTTTCGAATATAATGGTTATTGCCTACCTTTGTGACTTGTGAAAAAATTAACCTGATTGCAAACTGACAATATCTGAAAATCATGAAAAAATTAAGTTTACTGTTTTTGTTGTTAATATCTAATATCAATATCATCTTTGCACAGGATTTATACGAAAAAAAAGTTTTTGTCTCCCAAAATGGGGACAGTCTTAATTATCGTCTGCTTACACCTGAAAATCAAATAAAAGGCAAAAAATATCCATTGGTATTATTTTTACATGGTGCCGGAGAAAGAGGAAGTGACAACCAGAAGCAATTGACTCATGGTGGACAGATGTTTTTAAATCCTGTAAATCGTGAAAAATATCCGGCATTTGTCTTATTCCCCCAGTGTCCTGAAAACGCTTATTGGGCTTATAGTGTTCGTCCAAGTTCTTTTACACCCGAGCAGATGCCACAAAACGAGGAAATGCCTATTACATTTCAGACGGTAAAAGAGATGTTGGATGGTTACTTAACAAATCCTGCCGTGGATAAATCAAGAATCTACATAATAGGACTGTCTATGGGTGCCATGGGAACATTTGATATGGTAGCCCGTTTTCCTGATATTTTCGCTGCTGCAATACCTATTTGCGGTACGGTAAATCCCCAAAGATTGTCTGCCGCCAAAGATGTAAATTTCAGAATATTTCATGGCGATGCTGACAATGTCGTACCGGTAGAAGGATCAAGAGAAGCATATAAAGCATTGAAAGCCACAGGCGCATCAGTGGAATATATAGAATTCCCTGGATGCAATCATGGCAGCTGGAATCCGGCCTTCAATTATCCGGACTTTATGGAATGGCTTTTCAAACAAAAGAAAAAATAAACTCAAAATCCGCAATCACCCTTTTCTGGCAGCAATATATACTCCAAGCATTACCAATATAACACCGGCTACGGCATAGCCGGTCAATGTTTCATCAAGAAAGATGGACGCTGCAACTGTTGTAAACAATGGGTTAAGATACAGATAGTTAGATGACATTATAGTGCCTATACGCATCAGTACTACATTCCATACAACGAAGCATACAAGTGAGGCCAAAACACTAAGAAACATTATGTTGAAAAATACCTCATGGTGAAGAAAACCTTCGACAGGGAATAAAGGCGGATTGACTACAAATGTGGGCAGAACACATAAAGCTCCGTAAAAGAAAACTTTCCTTGTAATAAAGACCGAGTTATATTTCTTCGAAAGTTTGTTTATTATCAGGCTATAGAATGCCCACGACAATGCAGCTGCAAGTGTCAGCAAGTCTCCTACGGGCGACAACTTCAGAATGACACTGCCGTTGAATATAAGAATAGCCACACCAACCAGTGCGACTAATGATCCTACAGCCCATCCACGCCCCACTTTACTGTCTTTGTTTACCCAAAGAGACATAGCGGTTGTTATCAGCGGAGTTATGCATATAATGAAAGCCACGTTAGTGGTTTGAGTAAACTGCAAAGCCGTATTTTCCGTGATAAAATACAGTGTACCACCGGTCAGTCCGGCAGCCAATAAAGTAAGCTCGTCTTTTACATTCTCTGAAAATATCCTGCGGGGCGAAATAAACCATATTCCGATATACGCAATCACAAAGCGTATAAAGAAAATCTCATGAGGAGTCAAACCATTGTTTATCAGAACTTTTGTAGATATAAATGTGGTTCCCCAAACAGCTACCGTCAGTATCGCCAGAATATGATATTTGGCATTGTGCAAACTTGTCATATCGTCTTCATAAATTTACACTGCAAAATTAGATATTTTTCAACATTAATCACTGATAAATTCTACTATATAAGAGTTATCATGCATATATTTGCACACGAATTATAAAATCATTCAACAATGTTATACTTTTACACAGACTATATGGAAGGGGCACACCCGGAAGTGATGCGCCGACTTATGGAGACCAATCTTGAACATACCACAGGATATGGTTCCGACCAATATACACAGAGAGCCAAACAGCTTATCAGAGAGGCTTGCGGACAACCAGAAGCCGCAGTTCATTTCCTCGTAGGAGGAACGCAGACCAACGCCACAGTGATAGATGCATTGCTCAGACATCACGAAGGAGTATTGGCTGCCGAAAGCGCACATATCAATGTTCACGAATCGGGAGCGATAGAGGCTACAGGACATAAGGTGCTGACTCTACCTCAATATGAAGGCAAAATCAAGGCTGAGGACATAGAGAAATATATATCTGATTTCTACCGCGACGAGACTTACGAACACATGGTTGCCCCGGGAATGGTTTATATCTCTCATCCTACGGAATACGGAACACTATACAGTCTTGAGGAACTGGAAAGCATCAGCCGTGTATGTCGCAAGGCAGATATTCCACTTTATATGGACGGAGCAAGACTAGGTTACGGTCTGGCGGCAAAAGGAACAGACGTAACACTGAAAGATGTGGCAAGGCTGTGTGATGTGTTCTACATAGGAGGAACAAAGGTTGGTGCCCTCTTCGGTGAGGCTGTAGTGGCAGCAAATCCGAAACGTCTGCCTCATTTCTTTCCTCTGATAAAACAACATGGTGCATTGCTGGCAAAAGGAAGACTGCAGGGAATCCAGTTTGAGACTCTGTTCACCGACGGGCTATACCTGAACATCGCAAAACACGCTGTCCGAATGGCAATGAAGCTGAAACAGGCTTTCAAGGACAAAGGATATAAAATCCATATCGACTCGCCTACAAACCAGCAGTTCGTATGTCTGCCAAATACAGAGATTGACAGACTTTCACCTCATGCCGGATTTGAGCTCTGGGGACCGCGCGGAGAGAAGGAAACAGTAGTAAGATTTGTCACCAGTTGGGCCACACGCGAAGAAGACGTGGACGCTTTTATAGAATTATTATAAGAAACACCGCTAAATCGTTGATTAAGCGACTGAAATTACGTAATTTTGTACCCTAAAACAAAATTACGTAATTTTTTTTCAAACATGAATCAAGAATTCGAGCTTATCGCCAAAACATTCCAGGGACTGGAAGAAGTATTGGCACAAGAACTCACTGAATTGGGAGCCGGCAACATCGAAATTGGTCGCCGCATGGTTTCTTTCACAGGCGACAAGGCAATGATGTACAAAGCAAACTTTTGCCTGCGTACTGCAATCCGCATTCTTAAACCAATCAAACATTTTACTGCCAACTCGGCCGACGAAGTTTACGATGCTGTAAAAAGCATTGAATGGGATGAATATCTTGACAATATGAGCAGCTTCAGTGTAGATGCTGTAGTATTCTCTGAAGAATTCCGTCATTCAAAATTCGTTGCATACAAGGTAAAAGATGCCATTGTGGACTATTTCCGCGAAAAGACAGGAAACCGTCCTTCGGTACGTATCAACAAGCCTGATCTGGGTATCAACATCCACATTGCAGAAAACCAGTGTACTTTGTCACTCGACAGCTCCGGCGAGTCTCTTCACCGCCGCGGTTACCGTCAGGAACAGGTAGAAGCTCCGCTTAACGAAGTTCTCGCTGCCGGAATGATATTGATGACAGGTTGGAGAGGCGAGTGCGACCTTATCGACCCTATGTGCGGTTCCGGTACTATTCCTATCGAGGCTGCACTGATAGCACGCAACATCGCTCCGGGTGTGTTCCGCAAAGAATTCGGATTCGAAAAATGGAAAGATTTCGACCGCGAACTTCTCGACTCAATCTATAACGACGACTCGCAGGAAAAAGAATTCAACCATAAGATATACGGTTATGACAACAATCCTAAGGCAAATGAGATTGCCACTCACAACGTCAAGGCTGCCGGAGTGAGCAAGGATATCATACTGAAAATCCAACCGTTCCAGCAGTTTGAACAGCCTGCAGAAAAGAGCATCATCATTACAAACCCTCCTTACGGTGAAAGAATTTCATCGGACGACCTGCTTGGTCTGTACAAGATGATAGGAGAGAGACTGAAACATGCTTTCACCGGCAACGATGCATGGATATTGAGCTACCGTGACGAATGTTTCGATCAGATAGGACTTAAGCCAAGTGTGAAAATACGTCTGATGAACGGTGCTCTGGAATGTCAGTTCCGCCAGTATCAGCTGTTTGACGGTAAATTCAAGGCATTCAGAAGCGGTGAAGAAGGCAAGAACTTCAAGGCCAAGAGCGAAGAAAGAAGCGAAAGACCAAGAAGAAGGAGTGATAAACCTGATTTCGGCAAAGGTGACCGCAAGGACAGAAAACCTTTCGGCAACGACAAAGGCGATAGAAGAGACCGTAAAGACGGCGATGCAAAACCGGTATTCAGAGGTAGAAGAGCTGGCGACGGAAAAGAATTCACACGCGAAAGAAAGAGCGAATTCAAATACCGTGACGAAAACAAGCCACGCACTCCACGCCCGTCAACAGACGACGGACGTCCTAAAGGCGCGCCTGCACCAAGATATATGCACAGCAGACGCAAGCCTGAAGATTTGCTGTCAACAGAAGAAAACAACGTTGATTAATTCATATCCTTGCAGGGTAAGGTTTTACCCAGCAAGGTTTCATATTTTTAAAACGATTCTATAACGTAACAGGAAAAACATGATTCTCAAGAACAAAATTATAACCCTATTGAGTATAATGGCACTTAATATCCCTACTACAGGAATCCTGGCACAGGAAAAGACTTCGTTCACACTACAGGATGTAATACCGGGAGGTGACAACTATTTCAACCTCATTCCGAAAAGGATGTCAGGCCTGAAATGGTGGGGCGACGTATGTATCCGCACAGGAGTGGAGGAGATAGTATCTATCGACAAAAAGAACGGAAAGGAAAAGACTATCATCACACTGGATGAAGTAAATACAGCATTACAGGCTGACGAAAAGACCAAGGGTATCAAGCAGCTACGTTCGCTCATGGGTGCTTCAATGCCTTGGGGAGAGGAAAAGGAAATACTTCTCTCGCACGATGGTAACATCATAGTCTATGACTTCGAAGACAAGGTTGTAAAATCGGCTATCAAAATAAACAAGGGAGCTGCCAATATTGATTTCTGCAAGGAAAGCATGACTGTGGCATATACAGTGGGCGACAACCTGCATATAGCTTCCGAGAAAATAGCAGACAAGCAGGTTAATCCTGACATCAACATTGAGAAAGCCGCATGCGGTGGTAACGATATACACGATATCGTTTACGGACAGGCTGTACACCGTAATGAATTCGGTATTTACAAGGGTACATTCTGGAGTCCTGAAGGAAAATATCTTGCTTTCTACCGCATGGATCAGAGTATGGTGACAGACTATCCGCAAGTAAATACCACTACACGCACAGCAACCCTAGAACCTGACAAATATCCTATGGCAGGCATGACAAGCCATAAGGTAACCGTGGGTATATACAATCCTGAAACCGGAAAAACAGTCTATCTGGATGCTGGCGACCCTACTGACAGATATTTCACAAACATATCATGGGCTCCGGACGAGGAAAACATCTATGTGATAGAAGTGAACCGCGACCAGAACTATGCACAACTCGTTAAGTACGATGCCGAGACAGGTAAAAAAATCGGTGTACTGTACGAAGAATCTCATCCTAAATATGTTGAGCCTCAGCATCCTCTTACATTCCTGCCTTGGGATGAAACAAAATTTATCTACCAGAGCCAGAGAGACGGATTCAACCATCTGTATCTGTTCGATACAAAGAAACCTAGACCTGTCACATTGGAACTGATAGAAGGTATGAACAAACACAAAGAATATGTAGAGGTAAAACAACTCACCAAAGGCAACTGGCTGGTACAGGATATCCTCGGTTTCAACGAAGCGAAAAAGGAAATCATCATTGCATCTACAGAGGTTTCACCTTTGCAGACTAACATCTACAGCCTCAACATAAAGAGCGGCAAACGTACTCTGATTGGCAAGGAAGACGGTAACCACAGAGCACAACTCTCTGCCGGTGGTACTTATATCATCGACAACATGACTTCGTTCAGTGTAGCAGGCGAAACAAGCATATTGCCTACAAACGGCAAAAAGGGTATTACTATCTTCACTTCAAGCGACCCTATGCCTGAGAAATTCAATATGCCTGAGATAACTCTTGGAACAATCAAGGCTGCAGACGGCAAGACTGACCTTTACTACAGACTTATCAAGCCGGTTAACTTCGACCCTAACAAGAAATATCCTGCTATTATCTACGTGTATGGCGGTCCTCACGCACAGATGATACACAACACTCGTTTCTACGATGCTCGCGGCTGGGACTTGTACATGGCTCAGAAAGGATATGTAATGCTTACAGTTGACAGCCGTGGCAGTGATAACCGAGGACGGGAATTCGAAAACTGTACTTTCCGTCAGCTTGGTGTGGAGGAAATGAAAGACCAGGTGGAAGGAGCAAAGATGCTGCAATCACTTCCATACGTTGACGCCAATAGGATAGGGGTACACGGATGGAGCTTCGGAGGATTCATGACTACAAACCTTATGCTTACTTATCCTGAGATTTTCAAAGTTGGTGTAGCCGGAGGTCCTGTTATCGACTGGAAATACTACGAGGTGATGTACGGCGAAAGATATATGGATACACCGGAAACAAACCCGGAAGGATATAAGAATTCTAATCTGAACCTGAAAGCTGGAAACCTGAAAGGACGACTGCTGATTATTATCGGCGGAGAAGACCCGACATGCGTTCCTCAGCACAGCTATACCTTCCTGCGTTCATGTATTGATGCAGGAACACATCCTGACTTCTTCGTTTATCCTGAATCAGGACATAACATGATTGGAACAGAAAGAGTTCATCTGCATGAACACATTTCGAGATACTTTGATGATTTTTTAAAATGAAGATAACAAGGTATCAGTTACAAGTTGACAAGGTTCTCTATCCGAATTGAAGCCTCGTTAACTTGTCAACTCGTCAACTTGTCAACTAATTAAGAACTTTAAAACTTAAAAACTCAAAATATGAAACTCTTACTACTTGGCTCAGGCGGCCGCGAACATGCTCTGGCATGGAAAATTGCACAAAGCTCAAAAGTTGAGAAATTGTACATCGCTCCGGGAAATGCCGGAACACGCGAAGTTGGTGAAAATGTAGCTATCAAGGCTGACGACTTTAATGCCATCAAACAGTTTGTCGTTGAAAACAAGGTTGACATGGTGGTAGTAGGTCCGGAAGATCCATTGGTAAAGGGTGTATATGACTTTTTCCGCGACGACGAGGCATTGAAGTCAATCCCTGTTATCGGTCCTTCTAAGGCAGGTGCTGTGCTTGAAGGAAGCAAGGAATTTGCAAAAGGATTTATGCAGCGTCACAATATCCCTACAGCAGGATACAAGAGCATTACAGCCGAAAACCTTGAAGAAGGATTGGCTTTCCTTGAGACTCTTGAAGCTCCATACGTACTTAAGGCTGACGGATTGTGTGCCGGAAAAGGTGTATTGATTCTCCCTACACTGGAAGAAGCAAAGAAGGAACTGAAGGAAATGCTTGGCGGTATGTTCGGAAGTGCTTCTGCCACAGTGGTTATCGAAGAATTCCTTAGCGGTATAGAATGCTCTGTTTTTGTTCTTACAGACGGAAAGAACTACAAGATATTGCCTGAAGCAAAAGACTACAAACGTATCGGCGAAGGCGACAAAGGTCTTAACACAGGAGGTATGGGTTCTGTTTCACCTGTTCCGTTTGCAAATGCAGAATGGATGAAGAAGGTGGAAGACCGCATCATACGCCCTACTGTGGAAGGCTTGGCAGAAGAAGGTATCGACTATAAGGGATTCATCTTCTTCGGACTTATCAACGTGAAGGGAGAACCGATGGTGATAGAATACAACGTACGCATGGGTGACCCAGAAACAGAAAGCGTAATGCTCCGTATCAAGAGCGACCTGGTTGACCTGCTCGAAGGTGTTGCAGAAGGCAACCTCGACCAGCGTGTTCTTGAGATAGACCCTCGCTCGGCTGTATGCGTTATGTTGGTATCAGGAGGATATCCTGAAGCATACGACAAAGGATTCCCAATGAGCGGTATCGAAGACGCAAAAGCAGGCGGAAGCATAGTATTCCATGCCGGAACAGCTGTTAAGGACGGACAGGTAGTAACTGCCGGAGGACGTGTCATCGCTGTAAGCTCTTACGGAGCAAACAAGGAAGAAGCCTTGGCTATGTCGTTCCAGAACGCCGGCAAGATACAGTTCGAGAAGAAATATTTCCGTTCAGACATAGGTTTCGATTTATAATATATCATGCGTAACCGCTTTCAATATGAGATAGCTACCGGGAGACTGACTCTTCCGGTAGCTATCATATTATCTGTCATTTTATGGGTAACAACATTTAATGACAAGATGGAAATCATCCCTTTCCTGACAGGAGGATTTGTCACATATCTTCTCATTGAACTTAACACATCATTTGCTTTGGTAAGAAGCCGTTCGTCATTGCCCTCTGCCTTATTTACAATACTTTATTCATCATCGCTGTTCATACATGAATACGGCAAAGGGGAATGTTGGATATTGTTGCTTTTCATGGGAAGCCTTTACTGTCTTCTGAGGAGTTATGAATCAAAGAATGTTCCGTCATATATCTTCCATGCCTTTCTATGGTTAAGTATAGGAAGCCTCATCGAACCGGGGATAATCCTATCGGCACCACTGATATTCATCGTCATGTCTCAGCTAAGGACATTGAGTGTCAGAACATTCTTTGCAGGCATAATAGGTTTATGTATTCCATATTGGATTATATCAGGATACGACATATACGCTGGCAACAGTCTTACTGTCCTTACATACTTCAATAATATATTCGAGTGGAATATCGAAGCTTACAGAACTATACCATTGCCACAAATTATAACGACCGGATGCATATTGTTATTGTCATCTGTAAGCGGTGTCAGCAGCATAATGACATCGCAAAGCGACAAGGTGAGAAACAGAATCATCATAGGAGTAATAAACACAATAGGTACTTATGAAACAATACTTATGATTGCACAGCCTGTTATGCTGAAATCCATACTGCCTGTGATAATCACCATGTGCGCCATCCTGTACGGATATATTATGATACAGAAGACAAACAAATTTACATATATATTTATGATAGCATCAATGGTTATAATAGCCATGTTGGCTGCGTATAACGTAATGATACATTTCTCATCTAACATAGGATTTTAAGTGGATATGGATACAATGCTTCAGTTTCTTACAGAATGGGGATATTGGGGAATGTTCATATCGGCATTCCTGGCAGGGACAGTACTGCCGTTCAGTTCGGAGGCAGTATTGCTGGCATGTATAGGACTGGGACTTGACCCTGTACTGTCCACACTATCCACAACGGCTGGAAACGCTCTTGGCGGACTGACATGCTACTGGATAGGACATCTTGGAAAAATGGAATGGATAGAAAAGTATCTTGGAGTGAAAAAGAAACAGATGGACAAAGCCGAGAGGTTTATCAAAGGCAAAGGATCGTGGATAGCATTTCTGTCCTTCCTGCCTGTGATAGGTGATGCTATACTGGTAGTACTGGGACTTATGAGAGCTAATGCGATTATAGTTGCAATATCCATGACTTTGGGAAAACTTGCCAGATATGCCATTCTGGTGGCAACAACCCTAAAGCTGATATCCTTGTAACAAACTATATAGAGTTTAGGTTATGGAAATAGAAAAGACTGCAGACGGAAGTTATACACTGTTCGTACCGGAACTGGACGAACATTATCACTCGGTGAAAGGAGCACTGACAGAGTCGGAACACATATTTATCAATATGGGGCTGAAACACTCGTCGGCTACAACTCCGCGCATACTCGAAATTGGGTTCGGAACAGGATTAAACGCATTCCTGACATCTCTCGAGGCCCAGAAAGAGAAAAGAAATATTTTCTATACCACGATAGAGAAATATCCTCTGGATATGGAAACAATAAAGCGGCTTGACTATCCGGAACTGATCGCGCCGGAAGAAAGTGAACTGTTTTATTCTATCCACAGTGCCGCATGGAACTCTCCGCAAACAGTTTCGGAATATTTCACAATAGAAAAGATTGAAGGCGACTTCACTGAATATCATTTCAAAAAAGGATACGACATTATATACTTCGATGCCTTTGCTCCTGAAAAACAACCTGAGATGTGGAGTCAGGAACTATTTGACAATCTGTATGAAGTGCTTAACGACAACGGGATACTGACCACATATTGCGCAAAGGGAGTTGTCAGACGTATGCTTCAGAAAGCAGGCTTCACCGTAGAACGACTTGCCGGTCCTCCGGGAGGAAAAAGAGAGATATTGAGAGGTACCAAAAAAGTATCCGACAAGTAGTATAAATACTTTAAATTTTAATCATAACATGAAAACATTATTATCAATAATATGCTTGCTTCTGGCATTGTCATCGTGCCAAAATGCCGAAAGGAACGACAAGCCTACAATAACTGTCACCATAGAACCGCTGAGATATTTCACTGAAACAATAGCTGGCGACAAGTTTAAGGTAGTAAGCATGGTACCGGAAGGAAGCAGTCCGGAAACATACGACCCTACTCCACAGCAGATGGTAAGCCTAAGTAAAAGTACAGCATACTTGCGCATAGGATATATAGGCTTCGAACAGTCGTGGATAGACAAGCTACAGGAGAATTTCCCTAAATTGCAATTCTACGATACTTCTGCCGGAGTAAACCTCATTCATCAGCAATGTTCGCACTCGCACAGCAAAGAAACAGTAGAAAATCACGCACATGGAGTGGAGCCACATATCTGGAATTCTACAGAAAATGCCAAAATAATAGCCAACAATATCTATAATGCCTTGGAAGAGCTGGATGCAAAGAACTCGGAATACTACAAGAACAATCTTGACAGCCTTACCCAAATTATAGAAAATACAGACGAGACTATAAAATCAATCATTGCCGATGCCGACAGGACATTCCTAATTTATCATCCGGCCTTGACTTATTTCGCCAGAGACTATGGTCTGGAGCAGATAAGCATAGAAGAAGGAGGGAAAGAACCGTCGCCTGCACATCTGCAGTCGCTCATAAAACTATGCAAGGAAAAGAACGCCAAAGTAATATTCGTACAGCAGGAGTTCGACATGCGAAATGCAGAGACCATAGCCAAGGAACTTGGAGTGGAAGTGGTTCCAGTAAATCCGCTGAACTACAATTGGACTGAAGAAATGGTAAATACGGCAAAGGCATTACGTACAAAAGAAGATACAGCAAAATAATAATGAACAACACCATAATAAAAATAGAAAATCTTTCTGCCGGATATGAGAAAAAAACTGTCCTGCACAACATAAACCTTGAAATATCAGAAAAGGATTTCCTCGGTATAATAGGACCGAACGGAGGAGGAAAGACCACACTGATTAAGGTTATACTTGGACTGCTTGAACCTACGGAAGGAAAAATAACATACTACAATAACGGAATACCCGCAGACAGGTTGGAAATAGGCTATCTGCCGCAATATAATTCAATAGACAAAAAATTCCCCATATCAGTATATGAGGTAATATTATCGGGATTAAACAAGCAAAAGACACTATTCAGCAAATTCACTAAAGAACATCATAGAAGAGTAGAAGAGACATTGGTTATGATGGGACTGGAAGGACTGGAAAACAAACCTATCGGACAGTTGAGCGGAGGACAGATGCAAAGAGCCTTACTAGGCAGGGCCATAGTATCAAATCCAAAGGCAATAATCCTTGACGAACCCAATACCTATATCGACAAACGCTTCGAAGCCAGGCTGTACTCATTGCTTGAAGAAATAAACAAGGAAAGAACCATAATTCTGGTAAGCCACGACATAGGTTCGGTATTGCAAAACGTAAAGAGTATAGCTTGCGTAAACGGTACATTGGACTATCACCCTCAAAGCGAAGTCTCTGCCGAATGGATAGAAGAAAAGCTGCAATGCCCTATAGAATTGCTTGGACACGGAGAATTGCCGCACAGGGTATTGAGGAAGCATAATCACGAAGGAGAACAATAGTGTTATTTTTCGATGATTTAATGATAAATATAAACCTGTAAGTACGAAAAAAGTTAAAGAAAATTTGGAAGATAACGTAAAAAGATAGTATCTTTGCCACGCATTTCGAAAGAAAGCAATAAGTTTGGACTATGGTGTAATGGTAGCACAACAGGTTTTGGTTCTGTTTGTCCAGGTTCGAATCCTGGTAGTCCAACACAAGGAAGCCTCAAGAGACAATCTCTTGGGGCTTTTTTGTTTATATAATTGTGTAATAAAAACGAATATTTATTCATCATTAATAATACACTATCAATTCGTAATATAATATACATATCAAATTGTAAGCAATATAAACATAAAATATTCGAATTACAGCACAAAACATTTTTCTTGTATATCAAATATAACTTAAAAGAAAAAAGCGTACCTTTGCGCCCGATTTCATGCAACACAAAAACTTATAAATTGATATTAAAAATGAAAATAATCTGGTCTATACGATCTTTTAATTTCACTAATGTGCCATAGAATATACTCCAAGCGAGGATTTTTATTTTCTATTTCTAATTTTAATTTATAACTTCACATGTTCATTTTTATTTCTATTATGGCAATCGGTGCCTTGATAGGCTATAGTCTGCGCAGTAAAAAAGACCTAAGCAAGGTAACTGTACTTATACAAATTGTAGTTTGTCTTCTTTTATTCATTCTCGGACTGTCGGTAGGGGCAAACAAACTAATAATTAACAATCTGACTTACTACTGCGAGCAAGCAGCAATAATATCTGCCTTAAGCCTCGTAGGAAGCTCTGTAGCAGCCATGCTGGTATTCAACATGTTTTTCAAGAAAGGAGCCGGAAAATGAAAGGAAGCATAATGATTCTGGTATTCTTTATATTGGGATGTCTGGGCGGTTATTTTGTTACAATGGATTTCGATGCGCATAAGCTATCGGTATATGTGTTGTATGTACTTATGCTTTTGCTTGGCATCAATCTTGGAGGTAATCAGGACATAAAAGGATTTGTATCACAACTGAGTTTTAAAATGCTTCTTGTACCAATGGCTACAGTGGCAGGAACATTCGTTTTCTCTGCAATTGCAGCATTTATTCTGAGCAGATGGAGCATATTCGACTGTATGGCAGTGGGTAGCGGTTTTGCATACTATTCTGTATCTTCAGTGCTTATAACCCAGCTTAAAACACCAAGTATAGGACTTCAGCTTGCCACAGAACTCGGAACTATCGCCCTGCTTGCAAATATATTCCGCGAAATGACGGCCCTGATTTGTGCCCCGGTAATAAGAAAATATTTCGGACAGCTTGCACCTATATCTGCCGCAGGTATAGGATCATCAGATATTCTATTGGCCACTATCAGCAAATATTCAGGCAAGGAGGCCATCCCATTGGCTATTCTTCACGGAATTCTGATAAACCTTAGCGTACCGTTCTTCGTATCGTTATTCTGTAATTTATAATAAGAAACAAAAACCGCCGGCTAGATATACATCACATATCTCTAGCCGGCGGTTTTTACTATATTTTATCGTACGAAACGTATAGACATAAAAAAAGGAGTACCGCTGTACTCCAACCTTTGTTAACCTTAAAATCTAATACTATGAAAAACACAGTACAAAGGTACGGACTTTCTGGTAATCTGCAAGTATTTCAGCCAAAAATCTATGCTTTATAACATAGTTTAATAAATAAAGAAAATGCTCCACGTTTGTTAACAACATGGAGCATTTATGTTAATTGTTAAAAGCTTTATTTTCTATTGAGTTCTTCAATTTCTTTTGTAGCTACAGCCAAGGCTTCATTTATATTGCTACAGATATTTTCTTTGCCAAGGAGTTCATAGAATCCTGATTTCTCAAGTGTCTTATGTACATGCTCGTTTACACCAGACAAGATGATATGTATATTCTCTTTCTGCGACATGTGGCAAAGTGTAGTAAGGTTATGAATACCTGTAGAATCGATAAACGGAACCTTACGCATACGTATGATACGAATCTTAGGTCTGTCACCCAACTGCGCCATCAAATCCTCAAATTTAGTTGCTATACCGAAGAAATAAGGACCGTTAATCTCATACACCTCTACACCGTCAGGAATAATAAGATGCTCTTCGTGTACTTCCATATCCGATTCCTTATTAGGGTCAAGCTCGTTCTTTATAACAGAAATCTGAGTAGTTTCCATCACACGTTTCATAAACAGCACACAGGCAATGAGCAATCCCACCTCAATAGCCACTGTCAAATCGAATATTACTGTAAGAAAGAATGTAATAAGAAGAACTGTAACGTCCGATTTAGGATTCTTGAGCAATCCCATAAACACTCTCCAACCACTCATATTATATGATACAATAACCAATACTCCGGCAAGACATGCCATAGGTATATACTGTGCAAGCGGCATTAAGAAAAGAAGTATCAGAAGAAGAACTATTGCATGTACAATTCCTGACACAGGAGACTTTCCTCCGTTATTGATATTTGTCATAGTACGGGCAATTGCTCCTGTTGCAGGAATACCTCCAAAAATAGGAGATACCACATTGGCAATACCCTGAGCTATAAGTTCTGTATTTGAATCGTGTCTGTCACCAATCACACCATCAGCCACAGCAGCAGAAAGCAAAGATTCTATTGCTCCAAGAACTGCTATAGTTATCGCTACAGGGAAAAGATTCTGTATAGCCTCCCAATTTATCGCAGGAACAGCTGCCGAAGGAAGCTCAGCCTTAATACTGAAACGATCGCCTATAGTATCAATAAATGTGATTCCTGCATACTGCTTCAGCAAATACACTCCTACAGTAACCAGAATAATGGCAACAAGCGACCCAGGCACCTTCTTTGAGAACTTTGGAGTTATAGCTATGATAAACACACTGACTACACTTACTATGGCATTCCACCAGTTCACTGTATCAAAATGTCTGAAATAGAGCATCCATTTACCAATGAAATCTCCAGGAACCTTCTCTCCCCTGAAATCAAGGCCAAAGATGTCTGCTATCTGTGTAGTAAAGATTGTTACGGCAATACCACTGGTAAAACCTATAATAATAGGATAGGGGATGAACTTTATAACAGTTCCCAACTTGAATACACCTAATAATATAAGCAAGACTCCCGCCATCATAGTGGCAACCATAAGTCCGCTCAATCCATATTGCTGGATAATACCGTAGATGATAACAATAAAAGCACCTGTAGGACCACCTATCTGCACCTTACTGCCACCAAGGAACGAAATGATAAATCCAGCCACAATAGCCGTAATGATACCTTTCTCAGGAGTTACACCTGAAGCAATACCAAACGCGATAGCCAACGGCAAGGCTACAATACCTACTATTATACCCGCCATCAAATCAGTCATGAAATCTGATTTACTGTAATTCTTGAGTGTAGAAAACAGTTTAGGATGAAACTCAACCCCTTTCATAAAACAATCTTATTTCTATTTATAAATATTTTTTTGCAAAATTACGTATTTTCTGCCATATAACATACTTTTATAACTATATAAATTATGATTTGAGGCTAAAAGCTTAAAAGATTATAAATTAAAAATTGTAATAATTACAAATTTGAATAAATATATTACATTTGCAGTGTGAAAATAAAACAAGAAGTCTAACCCAACAAAATAACTACAATTATGGAAAAAAGCATCAAAGGAACAAGAACAGAGAAAAATTTGGCAATCTCATTTGCAGGTGAATCACAGGCTAGAATGCGTTACACTTATTTTGCAAGTGTAGCAAAGAAAGAAGGTTACGAACAGATTTCTGCAATCTTCACTGAAACTGCAGATCAGGAAAAGGAACACGCAAAACGTATGTTCAAATGGCTTGAAGGCGGAATGGTAGAAATTACAGCCAGCTATCCAGCAGGCGTAATCGGTACAACACTTGAAAACCTGAAAGCAGCAGCTGCCGGCGAAAACGAAGAATGGTCATTGGATTACCCACGTTTTGCTGACATTGCAGACGAAGAAGGTTTCCCTGCAATCGCAAAAATGTATCGTGAAATTGCCGTAGCTGAAAAGGGACACGAAGAAAGATACAGAGCTTTCGTTAAGAATATCGAAGAAGGAAAGGTATTCAAGAAAGATGTTGAAACAGTATGGCAGTGCCGCAACTGTGGTTATGTACACGTAGGTACAGAGGCTCCTGAAATATGTCCTGCATGCCTTCACCCACAGGCTTATTTCGAAGTTAAGAAAAACAACTATTGATAACAGTTCCTTATAACATATAGATACACAGGTTGCCTTGGTAAAATGTACCTACATTTGCCACAGCAACCTGTTTTCTTTTATACCATGACATTAAAAATACCAACTTTTAGGTATTGTAAATAATGATGGAGATTTCCATCTTTGTAAAATATAAAACAAATAAACAATTTAAGATTATGAGAATAGAATCAATCAAAGGACGTGAAATTTTGGATTCACGCGGAAACCCGACAGTAGAAGTAGAAGTTCGTCTTGAGTCAGGAATTACAGGTAGAGCATCTGTTCCTTCAGGAGCATCAACAGGTGAAAACGAGGCTCTTGAACTGCGCGATAATGACAAAAGCAGATACGGAGGTAAAGGCGTATTGAAAGCTGTATATAACGTAAACAATGTCATTGCACCTGCACTTACAGGTTGGTCCGTGCTGCAACAAAGAGCTATAGACAAGAAGATGCTTGAACTGGACGGCACTAAGACCAAATCAAAGCTTGGAGCAAACGCAATTCTAGGCGTATCGCTTGCTGTAGCAAAGGCAGCCGCAAACTATCTTAACATCCCTCTCTACAGATACATTGGCGGTGTGAATACATACACTTTGCCTGTACCTATGATGAACATCATAAACGGAGGCTCTCACAGCGACGCTCCTATAGCCTTCCAGGAATTCATGATTCGTCCTGTAGGTGCAGAATCCTTCCGCGAAGGACTTAGAATGGGGGCAGAAGTATTCCATGCCCTTAAAAAAGTACTTCACGACAGAAGACTCAGCACTGCAGTAGGCGATGAAGGTGGATTTGCACCTTCACTCAACGGTACAGAAGACGCTCTTGAGTCAATAATCTCTGCCATCAAAGCCGCAGGCTACGAACCGGGAAAAGACATTATGATTGGTATGGACTGCGCTTCGTCAGAGTTTTACAAGAACGGTATATACGATTACACAATCTTCGAAGGAGAAAAAGGAAAGAAACGTACTTCTGACGAACAGATTAACTATCTGGAAGAATTGATAAACAAATATCCTATCGACTCAATAGAGGACGGTATGAGCGAAAATGACTGGGATGGATGGAAGAAACTTACAGAAAGAATCGGTGACAGATGCCAGCTGGTTGGCGACGACCTGTTCGTTACTAACGTGGAATTCCTCTCAAAAGGTATAGAAATGGGATGCGGAAACTCAATCCTGATAAAAGTAAACCAGATTGGTTCGCTGAGCGAAACACTCGATGCAATAGAAATGGCACACAGACATGGCTATACTACTGTTACATCACACCGCTCGGGAGAAACAGAAGATGCCACAATAGCAGACATCGCTGTAGCAACCAACAGCGGTCAGATAAAGACAGGTTCTTTGAGCCGCTCGGACAGAATGGCAAAATATAACCAGCTTCTCCGTATCGAAGAAGAGCTTGGAGACCTGGCAAAATACGGATATAAGAGAATAAAATAACTTGCCCATAATTCAACGATTATCACCTCAAAACAGCCGGATTTCGGTAAAAAATGAGGTGATAATCACTTTTTTTGAAAAAAAATCGGTCAAAGTATTGCAAGTACGGAAAATTGTTGTACCTTTGCACCGCAATTGAGACATAAAACAACTCAAAAGCCGAGAATAATTGGTGCGTTAGTTCAGTTGGTTAGAATACATGCCTGTCACGCATGGGGTCACGGGTTCGAGTCCCGTACGCACCGCCAACAAAAAAAATAAACAGTTAGAAATAATTGGTGCGTTAGTTCAGTTGGTTAGAATACATGCCTGTCACGCATGGGGTCACGGGTTCGAGTCCCGTACGCACCGCAATAGACATTGGAAATCAATGTTTTACAAATTAAGCACCCGATTTTACACCCAAGAATGTAAAGTTGGGTGTTTTCGTATTATTTATGATTATAAAGGGAGAGTATAAAAGTTTTTTGTCGATGCGTTCATAGGATTTATGTGCCTGATGTTTGCCGGGGGTATTGCTTATGCCATTTATCACGCCTTGTTCATTGCTGTTGTCCAGCAGAATATCGCTTCGGAAATTCTCGGGCGCACGTTTTCTTTGATATTTAGTCTGAGCACGCTCTCTTCCTTGTTGGGGATATTGGTATCGGGATATTTGGCTGAAAACATGAGTATTGCAACCTTGTTTGTAATCTGTGGGACGCTCATTGGAGCGGTCGGAGTAGCCGCGTGTTTCATCTCTTCGATAAAATCTCTGCAATAACATATTTATCACAAAGACATCGTTTATTATGACAAAAAAAGAACACATTACGATTTCAGACTTATTCCAAATATTGGATTTATTGGAAAGTACAGGCGTGAAGTATTGGCTCGATGGAGGATGGGGCGTAGATGCCCTGCATGGAGGGCAAACCAGAATCCATAGAGATGTGGATATTGATTTTGACAGCCGTTATACCGACAAATTGATTGCCTTTCTTCAGGAAAATGGTTTCGTCATAGAAACGGACTGGCTTCCTGCGAGGATGGAATTATACAGCGTCGAATTAGGGTATATAGACATACACCCGTTTATATTGAATGAGGATGGTACATCCAGACAAGCGGATTTGCAAGGTGGTTGGTATGAATTTCAGTCGGACTATTTTGGTGAAACTACTTTGGATGGCAGGGTTATTCCATGTATTTCATTGAAAGGGCAAAAGATATTCCATTCGGGATATGAATTGCGGGATAAGGATATTCATGACTTATCTATTCTTGATGCTATTTCAAAATCATAATTAAAAGCTGGAGGATCAATTCCCCCAGCTTTTTCAGCCCTCGTTACATCATAACTTGAATCCTCTACTTTTTCTTGGCTCTTCTGTTTTTCGTAAACCTTGCCGAAGTTTCTCCCATTGTTCTTTGAACCATTCGCCAATCGGTTGCCTGTTTATGGTCAGTACCAGTTTACTGTCATTGGTCGGATTCTTTTCCACTTTGAAAATATCATTCCTGATGTCAAACTTCCGTCTGTGCTCTTCGGAATAAATCCTGCCATTGCACCTGATAGCCTCTTTCTTCGTCAGAAGGCTCTCTATCATTTCTTTGGTGAAGCCGATGGCAGTGCATAGCTTTTCCATTCTCAACATTTCTTTGAGCATCGGGAACCATTTGAACGCCTTTTCAAGAATAGCATTCAGTCGTGATATTTCCTTGTCTTTGGCTTCAAGCTCCAGATTGTGTATTCCTTGCAGATTACGTATCTGCTTGCCGTGCTGTTCCTGCATGTGCCGCATTTGGGCTTTCAGGTCATCAATTCCCTTATCCCGTTTGGCTATTTCCTGATGCAATTCTTCATTGGATAGTTCCAGTTTCTTCATTTTTCCACTGCCGAAA
This sequence comes from Bacteroides cellulolyticus, assembly GCF_025567135.1. NCBI lineage: Bacteria > Pseudomonadati > Bacteroidota > Bacteroidia > Bacteroidales > Bacteroidaceae > Bacteroides > Bacteroides cellulolyticus. The sequence goes on along the minus strand of NZ_JAOQJJ010000004.1, from coordinate 221,867 downwards.
AGAGAACCCACTCCGCTCACTATGACCGTAGCGGCATCGGTGGCTGCGCCTTTGAGCTTGTCCGTGCGTATCTCCGATTTCACCTGACGGAGTTCCTGTTCGGCAAGGTTTATCTGTTCTTCTTTGTGCCGCTTTGCTGCATCCATGCGTTGCAGTTCGGCTTTCTGCTTCTCAATGATGAAGTCGTTCCGTTCCAAATGTTTTTTGCCTGTTACAGCCTTTGACTGCCCACGCTCCATCAGCAGGATATCAGATGCCAAGTTTTGCATTTCGGTCATATCCTCATCATTGAGTTTGCGGCTCTTGCCTGTATCGTGGTTCATCCAGTCAAATACGATATGGGCATGGTAATTCGGTTTGAACCACCTTTCGCCTACTTGGAAACTCTCCATGTCCTCCGGTGCGGGCTGACCGTTCAGCCAATGCCCCTCGTCTTTGTGGAGGAAGATTTGGAGCGGTGTAATGCCCCATCGCCTTTGGCACTCTTCGCCAAACCTACGCACATCCTCCAGCGTGGTGTCCTGTCTGATTAGCAATACACCCTCACGGATGGGAGAACATCCCGCCACCTTGATAATCTTGCCATTCTTCCCTTTGCGCTCACGCTCCTTTTCCTGCATGGCACGGCCTGTCTTTTCTTTGACCATGCGTTTGATGTTCTCATAGTGCGTCTGCAATTCGGGACTGCCGAAATCCGGATTTATCCATTGTTCGTTATCAGCCGTAAGTTCGGACACGATGTAGATTTTGGACTTGCCGATGTTGCGCATATACTCGGCAGTCCTCCGGTTATGAGCCTCGCTTGATGCCACGTTGCAAGGCTTGATATGTATGCTTGATTTTGTTGCCATCTTTTCAATTTTTGATTCGGTAATTACTAATTTTGTTTGCTGCTTTCCGCTCATAACCGCATGGGGGTCTTAGGGGTGCAACCCATAAGCGGAGTTTCCAAAGAGAGGGTCACTCTTTGGTCGGGGTTCTCAGGGGTGAAACGCCCTGAGTGGGTCATTAGGGCAAAGCCCTAATCCCCTCGGGAGAGCCCACAACTACGCAAGCGAAGCGTGTAGTTATAGTGGGCTATAACCGGAAGCCTTTCGGTTTCTTGGATAGCGTGTCATTCTTCTTTCTGACGGATTGCATTTGCTCATCAGCCATGCGCTTCTGCAAATACTCGTTCAGGTCTTTGCATCCGCAGTAGATTTGTGAAGCGTCCCGTATATGCCGGGTGCTGTCGTATTCCTTGCGGATTTGCCGCAAGGCTTCCATTCCTGCACGGTCATTGTCAAAAAAGCAGTGGATGCGCTCATAGCTCCCCAACGGGTAGAGTGCCTTGGAAACATTGGCGACAGAGTTCAGCACCATGTAATCCTGCCTGTCGAAATCGGGGCATTGCGGACAGCTTTCGAGCCGCAGGGTCAGAAATGAGAGATAGTCCATAAATCCCTCAAAAACGTAACAGGTGTCCTTCGGTTCTCCTTGCTGCCGTATGTGGGTGATGTCTTTCGGCGCGATACAGCCCTTGAAATATCGGTTGCGTATCTCATAGCCGCCCAATATGTTCGGAAACGCAACGGCGAAGTACCGCTTGCCGTTGTGCGTAAACCGTGCCTCCCTGCATTCTCTTTTCGCCAGTGCCGGATTGATACCCCTTTCCTGCAAATAAGCGAGCAAGGCAGGGGAAGAAAGCGGCACGATTTCCAACTGCTGGAAACTTGTCTCCGTAAAGGACTGCTTGCGAAAAGAGAAAGAGACGGGGCGCACGTGCGGTGCCTGTTCCTCTATGCGTTTCAGAAGGTACGGCACACTGTCCGTTGCATAGAGGCGCGAAGCCAGTGCGATGATGTTGCCGCCCTTGCCGAGTGCAAAATCATACCATTGGTTCCGCTCGGTGTTCACCTTGAACGATGCTTCGGTTTCCTCCCTGAACGGCGATTTGTACCAGAGATTGGTGCCCTGCTGCTTTACCGGGCTATATCCCAAGCTGTGAAGATACTCTTCCAGCCTGATTTGTTTTGCTGTCTGTATATCCATAAATGATTGTCTTTATCGGTTATCGTTTGTTTTTCTTTTCGCCAGTACCTTTTCATATAGGTTACTGGCTGTATAACCACTTCACTTTATTGTCGTATATATAGAATACGGCTTAAAGTGAAGCGGTTTGATGCTACCCTGCAACCACTTCGCTTTATCCTAATATATAGACCCGGAGAATAAAGTGAAGTGATTGCAGGAAGCGTGTCAATAGTGGAAATCCGGTTCGTATCTGTACTTCCTGCCATTTTCCTGCACTATCATCCGCTTGTTCTTCAACACTGTGATGAGTTTAACCAGCTTGTTGTCGCTTAACGGAACACCCACCAAGGCATACGACTCTTTCAATGCTTTGCTCAGTTCCTTATATCCGTATTCGTCCTGCAACGAAAATGCTGCTTCCAGTGCTATCCGGTGTTGTTGCTCGGAAATGTCCTTGCAGGCATCAAACCTTTCGCCTTGGGGTCTGCCGGGCGCTTTGGCTTCTGTCTGGTAATCCTCCATCAGTTCAGGCAATGCCCTTTCATTGATGCGGAAGGCAAACGGCTCGAAGTCCATCGCACGGATGTGCATGGCGGAAACCTTGCTGATGTCCCCGTTACTTTTGTCCTTTTCAACGAGCAGTACGGTTTCAGCCTTGTTGTTCAGTTCCGTGCCGATATGTCCCCTTGCGTTCTCATCCCCCTTGTTCTGGTGGAGTATCGTGTGGATATGTATCTGCCTGTCGTCCGTCCACTGCATCAGTTTCGATATGATGCGTGTCGATTCGCTGGGGCTGTTGATGTCATACACCATGTCACGGATGCCGTCTATCACCACCATACCGAGGTTCGGTGTATGGTAGATTGCCTGTTCGACAATCCTTATGCGTTGCTCCGGCGTATATTTCCGCAGGGCAAGGAACTCAAGGTTCTCGTTGTCCCTGTCATCGGGCAGCCCTGCCATGCGCATGATGCGTTCCATCACATTCAGGCAGTGGTGGGGGCTTTGCTCCGTATCGACATACAGCACTTTCCGCTTGGCTTCGGGAAGTTCAGCCGCATACCTGAGCACCGTGCCGTTCTTCAAAGCCGCAGCCACGATAGCCGACACATTGAATGTCTTCTTGCTTTTGGCTTTGCCGATGGATGCACTGAAATTTCCCAACGTGCCGATTACAGAACCTTTCACGCTGAGGATTTCTGGCGCTTTCTCGTATTTTCCCGACAGGCTAAGCCGTGAGGCTTGCCAGAGGATTACCGCCTGTTCGTCCGATATTTCCCGGATGTCTTTCATATAGTCCATAGCAATTCCTCCCGTTACTTGCGTCCGCCTGTTTTCTTCCCTGCCAGTTCAAGGGCAAGTTCCGCATCCACGATAATCTTGCGCCCTATCTGGGTGATAGCCTTGTCTATTTTTCCGCTTTTCTTTATGCGGTTGGCGGTGGGCAGGCTGCATCCGAACAGTCTGGCTATGCCGGGTATTCCGTACACATACTTTCTGTTTGTGTCCGTTACGGGCTGCGGCTGCGCTTCCGTCTGAACGGAAGCGTGTCTGCTTAACATTATGAACTCTTCACCCGTCATCTGCCAGACGGGTTTGGATAATAATTCTTGTAGATTTTGCATAGTTCTACTTTTTTGATTCAACAATCAGCCCTGCGCACTGGCTGTTATTTCTGTTCTCGAACGGTGCAAAATTAGGTAGGGTTATGGGTGGTAAGGATGGGGACGGTATAATCCGAGCATCGCTGTATCTTATTGAATATCAGAAAATAAAAATACCACTCAAAAATTAATTTGAGTGGTAAAAGTGGAACTTTCGTAAAATATCAGGATATGTCACCGATTATCTGAATATATGCTCCATTTCTTTGGCGAATTTCTGGTTGCTGTCACTGGGGAAATCAGAAACTGGCTCCTTGTACTTGGACTTGTAGTAGCTGTCATCAATATCCAGCAGTTTCAGTATCCCGGCTTTCCATTTGTCCTTGTCCTGTTTGGAGAGTTTTTCGCTCATGAGGAATATCAGATAGCATACACGTATCTTCTCTCTCGGTTTAATTCTCAACTTGCAGTTGCAGGGGTGCAAGTTCATATTGGCATAAAAATCCGGTGCGGAAATTTCCTCGAACTGTTCTCCAACACATACCTCATGAATGAGCGAAAGCAATTTCATGCTGAAATACTCTTGTTGTTCATCCGCCGTTTCCTGCTGACTGATTGGCTTGCCCGGCTCGTCCTGTCGTTTCCCGTCAGGAATGTATTTCTTCAATATATCCAGAAAAAGGCAGCTTTGACGGTACATGTCCGCACAACGGTTCTTCATATATTGGAATGCCTCTTTCCTTGCTGCCTTTTGCTGGTCATAGAGTTCATTCAGTTTGGCTCTTTCCTTGTCATATTCAGCCTTGCAGCGTTCATATTCTTTTTCAGCCTGTTTTTCCTCTTCGGCAGTATGTTCCCTGTAGCCAATGGAATCATACCTGTTGTTGGCTTCATTCAGCGGCTTGCTTAGGCTCCTTGTTACATCCTGTTGGGCTTCAATTTCAAGGGAATACCTTTCCATGTGTCGATAGCAAGCACGCTCTACGGCACTATCACTCAACGGGCACACCTCATAAGCCTGTATGCTCTTTTCTATTTCGGTTTTCAGGCTGTTGAGTATCAAGGTGTATTGTTCTTTTTGCCTGTCAAGCACCAGTTCAAGGATAGCAGCCTCAAAAGACTTCATGTCATTGTATTCCTGACAGAAATCGGAAATGAATTTTTGTCTGTCAAAAGAGAAAACGCGATTGTCTATATAGTCCCTGTATATTCTATTGAGTTCCCCGTATCGGGGAATCATCGTCTGTATCTTGTCTGCCATAGGTGTCCTACTTTTGTCTGTTCTTTTCATTGTCAAGAAGCATAGTCAGTTCTTCTTCCACCTGTTCTATGCTTGGCAACGCCGATTTCAGGCTTTCCGGCACAGCCTTGCTGAGCTGGTAATCGCTGATGCCGATAGGCTGGTCATAGCCTGTCAGTGCATATTGCGCGACAATCTCATCCTTGCCCTTGCACAACAGCAGCCCGATGGTCTTGTTGTCATTCTCTCCCCTCAGTTTGTCATCCACCACATTGATGTAGAAGTTCAACTGTCCGGCGTATTCCGGTTTGAACGGGGTAGCTTTCAGTTCCACAACTACGTATGCATGGAGCTTTATGTTGTACAGAATCAGGTCGGCATAGAAATCGCTGTCGCCAATCTGGAAATGCTTCTGCCTTGCGACAAAGGCAAATCCGTTGCCCATCTCCAACAAGTATCGGGTGACGTGCTTTACCAACTGTTCCTCTATGTCCCTTTCGTCCGCACGTTCTTTGGCTCCTGCCAAGTCAAAGATATACGGGTCTTTCAACAGGTAGTTGGCAAGGCCGCTTTGAGGTGCAGGAAGCGTGGCGGTAAAATTATTGACCTTGTGACTGTTGATTTGCCGTTCAAACAATTTGCTTTCAATCTGCATTTTAAGAACATTGCTGCTCCAGCCCATTTCCACGGATTGCTTCATATACCAGTAATCGACACCTAACGGAAGGGAACTGTTCAGCAGAATCACATGGCTTGCCCAATTGATTCTTGCAACAGGTGATGCTAGGAACAGTTTTTCCATGTCCTCAATCGGCATCCGGTAAACGACGGCTACTGTCTGGGTTACATCCTGAATTTGCGCAAGAGGTTCTTGCACAATTGCAACTTCCTTGTTGTCTGAGGATTGTATTTGCGCAAGAGGTTCTTGCGTAAATGGCACATTGTTCAGGCTTTGGATTTCATCCGTGATTTTCCGCACACTTGGAGTAATCAATTTCGCATCGGTTTCGATGAAACTCCGTAATACGGTCAATGGATATGAACGTGCGAACTGGCACATATAAGCCAAGTTCCTGACCGAATATCCTTTCTTTTCGGGATAATTGAACCGTATCGCCTGCGCCAGTTTCTTGATGACCTTGCCGCCCCAGCCTTGTCGGTTCTGGTGGTACAATATGTAGTTGCCCATCTTCCAGTAATGGAACAGCATCTGCGCATTGGCGGCACTAATGAGCCGGACTTGCGCCTGCTCTATTTCTGACCCAATGGCATTGACAAAAGCCTCGAAACTCCTTTTCTCTATATTGTTATCGTTGTTGCTCATTGTTATATGTATTGAAAGTTACAAAGATAAGCCCAATAACAGGCATCCCGTGAAACTTGCTGATTGTTTTTATAGTTGGTTGAATTTGTTCATCGCACTGGCTTTCACATCATCGGCAATGTCGATGTAGGGTTTCATAGCCTTGTAGTCGCTATGTCCCGTCCATTTCATCACTACCTGTGCCGGAATACCGAGAGCCAGAGCGTTACAGATGAAAGTCCTTCTCCCGGCATGGGTACCCAGCAATGCGTATTTGGGTGTAATGGTGTCTATACGGCTGCTTCCTTTGTAGTAGGTTTCACTTACAGGTTCGTTGATTTCGGCAAGTTCGCCCAGTTCCTTCAAATAGTCATTCATCTTTTGGTTGCTTATGACAGGGAGAGCCTTGTGCCCCTCAAATTCCACACCCTTGTATTTGTCGAGTATTGCCTTGCTGTGGTTGTTAAGTTCGATGATGAGCCTTTCTGCGGTCTTTACGGTAGTAATTTCTATATATCCGTCCCTGATGTCGCTTTTCTTCAGATTATGCACATCCGAATACCGGAGTCCGGTAAAGCAACAGAACAGAAAGACATCCCTCACCCGTTCAAGGTATTGCTTTGTGTCGGGTATCTGATAATTTTTGAGTTTGTTCAGTTCTTCCCAAGTGAGGAATATCACCTTTTTCGGTGTGCTTCGTAATTTGGGGTTGAAATCTTCATAGGCATTGTTCATGCAATACCCTTTCTTGGTACACCAGCGCAGGAACCATTTCAGATAAGCAACCTGTTTCATGATGGACGTGTTCCGCATATCTTCGGTGTCTTTCAGGAAATTCACATACTTTGTTAGCTTGGGTTCGTCCAACGATTCAAAAGTCAGTCCCTTGTCAAACTTTTCAAGATGTTTCCTTACTGCGGCAAATTTCTCATAGGTGGCATCAGACCAACCGTTTTGCGTGCCGCACTCCTTAATGAACTCATCAAATACCTCCAACGGAAGAAACACCACCGGGGCTTCCTCCTCTTCCTTTTTCCCATCGTGCAATCTGTTGAACGCATCCTTTACCTGTTCGGTAGTGGGCATGAATCCCTGCACCTCGAACTCCTTGAAGATATTCTGTATTTCGGTGTAGTATTTCAGCAAGTCCGCATTGATTTCCGATGCGCTTTGCTTCAGCTTGTTGGTGCATCCGTTCTTTACCCGCTGCTTGTCGGCATCCCATTTGGCGACATCAATGCGGTAGCCCGTTGTGAACTCAATGCGGTGGCTGGCGAAAACCACACGCATACGGATAGGGACATTCTCCACGATTGGCACTCCGTTCTTCTTCCGGCTTTCCAATGAAAAGATGATGTTTCGTTTGATATTCATAATTGGGTGCGTTTGAAATTCAACACCCAAATATACACCCAATAATTGAAATAGCAAAAGGTATTTAATGATATTTAGTAATATAGCCGATTTATAATAACTTGATTATTATCAGTATATTGCAGTTTTATGAGATTTCTTGATTGTGTAAGTTAAAGTCCCGTACGCACCGCTTAAACCCTCACTTCTCAGTGAAGGTTTTTTTATTATATCCCTATTGAGCTTTTTTAACACAAAATGATGCATGATATCTCATAATAATGCATTTAACGTATAGACAAACATTCAAAGTTAACACGTAAAAAATTAAATTATTATGAGACTACGTTCAATTCTTAAACATGCATTGGTAGCTTCGGTTGCCATATTTTCACTCCAGTCATGCGACAATGACGATGATTATGACTATTCTCTAATGTTCCCTAACGCGCTGGTTACTGTAAAAACAGATGCCAATGATACTTTCTTCCTTCAGCTTGACAATGAAACGACACTTCTTCCGGTGAATGTTACAAAATCACCTTTCGGAGAAAAAGAAGTCAGAGCATTGGTTAATTTTGAAGAGACTACAGATCCTTCGGAAGGTTTCAGCAAGGCTGTACACATCAACTGGATAGACAGTATCCTGACTAAACCTATTGCAGCAAACCTGGGCGACGAAGAGAATGACAATGTTTACGGAAATGACCCGGTAGAGATTATGAACAGCTGGATGACTGTTTCAGAAGACGGATATCTGACATTACGTTTCAGCACCGCATGGGGTAATACAGGTACAAAACACTTCGTAAACCTGATTTCGACAAACAATCCTGAAAATCCATACGAAGTGGAATTCCGCCACAATGCATACGGCGATACTTACGGACATCCTGCTGACGGACTTGTAGCATTCAAGCTTGACGGAATATTGCCCGACACAGAAGGCGAGACTGTAAAACTTAAACTGATATGGAATTCATATAGCGGCGAAAAGAGCCACGAGTTTGACTACTGCACACGCCAGTCAACTCCGGCAAATCCGGAAATGACAAGCGTGAGAGCCAAGAATTTCATCAATTAAGAATTTTCTTTATTTCATTTAATTTGTTCAAAGCTTCAACAGGGGTGAGATTATTGATATCCAAATTGATAATTTCATCCCTTATTTGGCTTAATACGGGGTCGTCAAGCTGGAAGAAGTTCAGTTGAATACCGTCTGATGTTGACGACGATGAAGCACCTTTCTTTTTCTTTAATTCCGAAGTTATCTCCTTTTCCTTACCGGATATAGATCCCTGACGGTTTTCTTTCTCCAGAAGGGCCAGAATCTCGTCAGCACGCTTAACGATAGACTTAGGCATACCTGCCATCTTAGCCACATGAATACCGAACGAGTGTTCGCTGCCTCCAGGTTCCAGTTTACGAAGGAATATTACCTTATTATCAACTTCCTTGACAGATACATTATAGTTCTTTATGCGGCTATATGTACGCTCCATTTCATTCAACTCATGATAGTGGGTTGCAAACAGAGTACGTGCCTTTGCCTTAGGATTCTCGTGTATATGTTCCACAATAGCCCATGCTATTGATATACCGTCGTATGTAGATGTACCTCGTCCAAGCTCATCGAACAGCACCAGACTGCGCTGTGAAAGATTATTCAGAATATCTGCAGCCTCGTTCATTTCAACCATAAACGTAGATTCTCCCACAGATATATTGTCGCTTGCACCCACACGGGTAAATATCTTATCTACAATACCTATATGCGCACTCTCAGCCGGCACAAAACAACCTATCTGAGCCATAAGAGTGATAAGGGCAGTCTGTCTTAACAAAGCCGACTTACCCGCCATATTAGGACCCGTGATGATTATAATCTGCTGTTTCTCCGTGTCAAGATATACATCATTTGCTATATATTTTTCATCCAAAGGAAGTTGTTTTTCTATCACCGGATGTCTTCCCTGACGAATATCGAGCACTTCATCCTCCGATATAACCGGACGGATATACCCGTTAGCTTTTGCAGCCGATGCAAACGAAAGCAGACAGTCAAGAACTGCTATCTGAGTGGCATTTATCTGAATTGCAGGAATAAACTCAGCCAACGACATTACCAACTCGTTATAAATACGTGTCTCCAGCGTAAGAATCTTATCCTCAGCCCCGAGGATTTTCTCTTCGTATTCCTTCAGTTCCTGAGTGATATATCTTTCAGCGTTCACAAGAGTCTGTTTTCTTATCCATTCGGCAGGAACCTTATCCTTATGCGCATTACGCACCTCTATATAATAGCCGAACACATTGTTATATGCTATCTTCAGACTTGGAATACCTGTAAGCTCGCTTTCTCTCTGCTGAATCTGAAGAAGATAATCTTTTCCGGAATATGATATACGTCTCAGTTCGTCCAGTTCTTCGGACACACCGTCGGCTATCACACCACCCTTATTGACCAAGAGCGGAGGATCATTGTTTATTTCCTTTGCTATTTTATCACGAATAGAAACACACAGGTTGAGCTGTTCACCTATCCTGCGAAGACTCTCGTTATCAGCCTCAAGACAAGCCATCTTGATAGGTTCAATAGCCTGCAAAGCCACTTTAAGCTGCACCACTTCACGTGGAGAAATCCTGCCCACAGCAGCTTTCGACACTATACGTTCCAAATCACCTATTCTGTGAAGGCAGTCCTCAACCTCCTCCTTAAAGTCCGGATGACGGAAAAAATATTCCACCACATCAAGCCTCCTGTTAATAGGCTGCACATCCTTCAGCGGGAATATAATCCAACGTTTCAGCATACGTGCCCCCATCGGGCTTATAGTATGGTCTATCACGTCGAGCAGACTAGTTCCACCATCGTTCATACTTCCCATCAGCTCCAGACTGCGGGCAGTAAACTTATCTATGCGCACATACTTTTCCTCTTCTATGCGCGACAGCGATGTGATATGCCCGACATGCTCATGCTGAGTCATTTCAAGATACTGAAGAATAGCTCCCGAAGCTATCACACCATTCTTCAGATGTTCCACTCCGAAACCTTTCAGATTTTTCGTTTCAAAATGCTTGAGCAGTTTCTTCACAGCCGATGTCTCAGTGAAAACCCAGTCGTCAAGTTCGAAAGTAAAGAATTTGGTTCCGAAATTAGCTTCGAACATAGGTTTCTTTCCACGTTCGAAAAGTACCTCCTTAGGAGCAAAATTATTGAGAAGCTTGTCGATATAATCAAGTTTTCCTTCGGCAGTCATAAACTCGCCTGTAGAAATATCCAGAAAAGCCACACCGCAGGCTGTCTTTCCGAAATGAACAGCAGCCAGGAAGTTGTTCTCCTTATAAGAAAGAATATTGTCGCCTATGGCCACACCCGGCGTAACAAGCTCGGTTATACCGCGTTTCACCAGTTTCTTGGTGGTTTTAGGGTCTTCCAGCTGGTCACAGATAGCCACACGTCGTCCTGCTCTGATAAGTTTTGGCAGATATGTATCAAGAGCGTGGTGAGGAAATCCCGCCATCTCGATAGTCTTGTTCTGTCCGTTGGCCCTCTTTGTAAGGGTAATGCCCAAAATCTCGGATGCTGCCACCGCATCTTCCGAATACGTCTCATAAAAGTCTCCGCATCTGAAAAGCATGATAGCATCAGGGTGCTTCGCCTTCAGGTCGAAAAACTGTTTCATCATGGGGGTCATTACTACTTCGCTGTCTTTTGCCACGGTAAAATCCTTTCTTTTATATATTGTTCGATAAATTTTTATTGTCGCACAAAGATACTCCAAAATCCACGAATATCATTTATGCCTGCAAGTTATTTTCTTCGTTCCACTGCACCGGTTCTTTCACCAGTTTCCTTCTGATAATGAAAATGCATACAACAGTAAGAATAATTCCTGCCACTGCCAAAGCCAGAGAGCCAGCCCCGCCAAGCGATGAAATCATTGTCGCATCAGGATCGCCCGACAAAACATAAAGCAACACCGAGCTTCCGTTATTGATAAAGTGCATCAACATTCCAGGAATAAGGCTTCTTGTGAGGTAATACATCCATCCAAGAGCCATTCCCACTACGAATGCAAACGGAATCTGAGCCGGATTACCATGCACCACGCCAAATATAAGCGACGACACCACTATACCAAGATAAGGCATTTTCCACTTTCGCATAAGATGACCCTGTATAGCACCACGGAACAGCAGTTCTTCCACCAGCGGAGCCATAACTACAATGGATATTATCCCCAACGGATTGTTCATCATCTGTTCAAACACATCCTTCATATTGTCAGGCAGTCCGGCAAGCTCGCTGAAATAGTTGGTCCACAATCCCATTGCCACGATAAACACAGCTGATGCAAACAATACAGCCCTTCTATTGGGAGTTTTCAATCTGAAAACATCAATAGATACATATTTTCCCAATACTACATGAAGACCTACAGACAATGTGGAAAGAAATTGTGCCCACATAATGACAGACATATATCCACTACCGGACACGTCCGGCATTTCCACAACTCCGTTCTTCAGCATATATATTCCTACAAGCACTCCGAAAAATGCCAGCTGATAGGCAAAATAAAGCAATAGTAATTTTATTGTACGTCCCATAATAAGCTCTATTATATAATGCTACAAATTTATACAGTTTACTGTAACAAACCAAACATCACAAAAAGCTTATGTAAAATCATCAGATGATAAAGTAAAAATATCTTTTTATATTCTATAAATACAAACTATATATACATAAATATAACTTATATCTTTATAAATATAACTTGTATTTATAAAAACACATACTATATTTACAAAATATGTAAGAACAAAATATATTTTCAAACATTAAGAACATATATTTTCATCGTAACTTGTTTCTTTACATTCTGCTTTTCACTATTTTTGTAAACACACATATATAAAATAAAAGAAGAATGAAAGAAATTAACGTATCACAATTGACATACAATATGATTGAAGCCATCGGTAAAGAATGGATGCTTGTAACTGCGGGTACACAGGAAAAGTTCAACACAATGACAGCCTCTTGGGGTGGCACAGGAGTGTTATGGGGAAAAACAGTCGCATTTATTTTCATACGTCCTGAACGCTATACATACGAGTTTATAGAAAAATGTGACACTCTCACACTCTCGTTCCTGGGTGAAGAAAACAAGGCTATACATAAGGTGTGCGGCTCAAAATCAGGACGTGACACGGACAAGATAGCAGAAACAGGACTTAAACCGGCTTTAACAGAAAATGGTAATATTACATTTGATCAGGCACGCCTTACACTGGAATGCAGAAAGCTTTACGAAGACGACATAAAGCCGGAAAAATTCATAGACAAATCGCTTGACGGAAAATGGTACGGCAATGGGCATGGCAATTACCACAAGATGATTATACTGGAGATAGAACATATTTGGAGAAAAACAAAGAACTAAGCATAAATCAGCTGATTATAAGAATGTCAGTAAATTCATTAGTATAAAAATAAGTATTATAACTTAACAACTAAAGAAGGCATATCATTACTTGGAAACAAGTCAGATATGCCTTCTTATAAAAATTGAGTTATCTTTATTCTCTACTTTTTGAACAGACTGAATAAATCATATCCCAAGGAAATCTGAAATACCCTGTCTCTATAGTTTTCCAATCCGGGAAATTCATCCTTATTCAATTTTACAAGACCATAATTATAATTGAATGTCAAATCAAGTCCAAACTTGAAACGATAACCAAGACCTGCCGTTAAAGATGCCGACGTCTTTCGATAATGAATCATAGGACTACCATCCGGTTGCATTCCTTCCAAACCATTATAATAGATATCCAACTGGGGACCGACAAAGATATTTAGCCCCAATGTAGAACAAGGATAAAACTTAAATTTTAATGGAATAAGAATACATTTACTTTTCTCCAGATAATCTTCACCACCTTCTCCTTGTTTGGTAAATAAAACATCAAGTTCTGTTGCAAACTTTTTGATTCTGTATTCTCCAAACACACCGCCTAACATTTTGGAATAATAACCATTATCACCATATCTACTGGAGAATCCGACACCAACACGTGGTCCGAACGACCATTGACTCTGAGCATTCAAATTACTAAAAGAGAACGCAATTAAACACACGAATAAAATAAGAACCTTTTTCATACGTAAATATTAAGCGTCCTACACATAAAGTAGGACAGGTTTATACTAAAATTGATATAAAACCGAGTATTTTGACAAAAGAAAGATTAGCATTCATGAAAACACAAATGCGGCTATTATACGATGACAAATAGAAACAGCTAAGAATTTAAAAGTTTCATACACGTGTACATAAGTCACAATCTTTGGCGCTTAGCTGTTGAGACCAATTTCATTTTCGGACTATGGTAATTCCAGTAAAAGTCGGCCTTTGGTCTGTATTGTTAATTGGGTGTTACTGCTTGTGGAACTTTAGTAAGCGAGACATTGTATCCAAGCTTTTTAAGTTCGGAAGACAAATATACCTTGCGTTTCTGCTCTATCTTGGATTGCATATATTGTGCACCAAGCTCATGGTAACGGGCTCCCGTACTCAGTATAAGATAAACGGATATCAACTGAGAATGTCCCACTGCAATCAAGGCACGTTTCTTTCCTCTGCGGGCAGCTATACGATGGTATCTCTCACTGAAAAACGTATTCTTTGTACGGGTCGCAGCCCATGCGGCTTCTGTGATTACCGCCTTTACCTGTTTGTTTCCGTGAGTGATTCGTGCGCTTTTTTTTTGCCCGCACTCTCGTTGTTGCCCGGAGAAAGACCGGCCCAGGACGAAAGATGCTTTTCTGAAGGGAAGTGGGACATGTCAAGACCTATCTCAGAAACCAGATCCTCTACAACCTTGGTGCTAAAACCGGGAATCTCCCTGAGAAGTTCAAGGACATTCTCGTACTTGGACAACAGTCTATTTATACGTTCGGACAAATCATCAACTAAAGTCTGAGTCTGGTCTATATCCTTTCGGATCATCTGAAGAAGATAAATGTGATGCTCTTCAACAAAACCGGTACACGCTTCCAACAACTCTTCCGGACTGGCTGACAGTTTTCCGTGGTAAACTGACTTTATATCATCAAGAGTAAGGACTTTACCTTCACAAAGCATATCAATAAGAGAAGTAGCTGTCGTACCGCTTGTGTTACTTACAACACTTGAAAGCTTGATGTTGCAGTCTTCAAGAATACGCATCATACGGTTCTTCTCTGAAGCTATCTGCTGAATAAGCTTGTTCCGGTAACGGGTCAGGTCACGAAGCTGACGCTGCTCCTTGGGAGGAATATAGCTCGGTTTGAGAAGACCTGCCAGAAGAAGCTTGCAGATCCATTCGCTGTCCATCTTGTCTGTCTTGTGACCAGGAACATTCTTAATGTGACGGGCATTGACTATCCAGACATCGGGAATGGAATCTTCAAGAACCTTATAAACAGGTTTCCAGTAAACACCGGTACTCTCCATTGCCACATGCGTTACACCATTGGACAATAGCCATTCTTTCAATTCATTCAAAGAACTCGTGAAGGTTTTGAATGAGCGGGTATCACGTTGGATGCCTACTCCGTCTATTGTCGCCACCACAACCTTCATATGGACGTCGATACCGCAAGCACGCTGTATCAACTGAGGGAATGTCACTTCTGCCATAACTGATACATTTAGGGTTACACTATACAAAGGTAACTTCAGCTTGACTATTTACATTCTCTTTGGCGTGATTTTTTTATCTCATGGGAATTTCATAACTTAATTATTAAAAGTTAAACAAAAAGTTTAAACACACATTCGTTTTTATTGCGACAGATTTGCAACGAATGAGAAATCGGTTATCAAAAAGAATATAGGTGCCTGTGGACGAGCCTCTGTTCATTTTAATCTAATGCCAATTATCCCGTGGTCACTAAATCTATCTCATCAAGCAGGTCTTCTGGCTCATCCCGCTTATCGCGCCTTCCCAGCTTTCACCAGTGGCAAAGAGTGCGATAAACTTTAATAGGACTTACAGCTGCGAGTACAGCTCCGGATTTTCACCGGGATTCCCTTTTAATTCCGTTCGACGCTTCGATTGGAAACTTGACTGGTGCAAAGTTAATGGTTATTTTTTAATCTTGTTTCTTTTTCTGTGATTTTTATTTCAAGAAAGGATTATTTTATGGCGCGAATTGTATTTTCATGTTAATCAAGCATTTATAACAACCACGAATAGTCTTTTCCCCTTATGAATAATAGCGTTTCTCAATTATGGTCTCTTTTCATCTCACGTCGGCAATTCTCTTCGGAGAGATTTTATATGCAAAGGTACAGCGTGCGTCTGGTCGTCAAGTATCGCTTTCACTAACGGTTCCCGGATATTCTTCACGGCAGCCTTCCACAAATCGAAGATTGACTTTCACTCCCCACCTCGTTGCAGGGCATAGTCGGACGAGCCTGACTGTGCTCTTACATTGGGCGGTTGGGTATTCCGTTTCATCCCGTACACTGTTTACTTGCCTTATCCGTCCTTTTCCCGCTGTCAGTCCTGCATAAAAATCATTCCCCGACGAGAAGCCAAAAGAGTTTCAAGAAAAGGAAAAAAAAAGAAAATATTTGACAATCTAAAATTTACAATTATGCACAGCAGGATTTTTCAAATTTCAACGGAGCCGATAGACAAAGAAAACTATCTGAATGAGGACACACTCCAGCAAGGAGACGGGAGCTTCTATGACTATTGTTCAGAAATAGACGAGGAAGACCGTAAAGAGGATATTGCCAATTTGGTCAATCATGCCTTGCCCAAAGGAATGTTCGAGCTTATATCCGATGACACCATGCGCTATAATGGTGGAATAGAGCAATGGAAAGAGGAGTATGTCGCCAATATCAAAAAAAGAGCGAATGCTCTTACGGCAGATAATATGTTGGAATGGGGTTCGACCTATTATCTCAAACAGGCAGTGGAAAATCCGTTGGATGTCGCCTATCATTTCTATTTGGATGGCGATGGCTGCAGTCTTTTGCCGAACAGTCCTTTACGTTTATGGAGTTTGTTTGTAGGCTTGAACCGGGAACGATACTCTACATCGGAGGAGTTGTTGATTACCACTTCTGATGTTTGTCCGAAACATTGGCAACCACCCGCCTCAAAAGTGGGTGGTTGCTCTCTTTTTTGCACAGGCTCCCCGGTTACTTTTATAAATATGCTCTGCAGAGCTTCCGCCACCGGTTTCACAGCCGGTATATTCCTGTTTTAAGGGTATAATCCCTTCACAGCCCCGACATACGCCGCAGGTCTGTTTTCGTGTGCAAAGGTACGGTGGACGAACATTGCCCAAGTACCGCTATCGCTACCTGAAATAAAATTTGACGACAACTTTCCGTAATCGGAGATGACGGTATTTCATAAAATTTCATTGCAGGTTCCTTGCTCATCGTTCTTGCATCCCCCCGTTTGTGACGCACATGAAAACAACCCCTTTGGGCGAAGTCAAAAGGCTTCAAGAAAAGGGAAATAAAAAAAACAATAAATCAAAAGACAATGAGCAAGTACGATTTCATCAAGCAAGGCAACCTCCTTTTTTGGCACACTGCCGATAATGATATAGAATGTCGAATTATCTCAACTCCCGAAAAAGTGGATAGTGACAGCATCATCTTAATCTCAACAAGCTCTTCCGAGACAGAGGTTTTGGCATCGGAGTTATTACCTATTGGCTCATCAAGAAGCCACAAAGAGGAGTTTATGCGCTGGAAGAAAGAGCGTGAAGCCGAGGGCATGGAGTTTTTCAGCCGGTTGTCCGAAGTCATGGAAACAGACAGTGATTTGGCTGTAGGCGATATGGTGGCGTTTACAAACGACTACGGGGTGGTATTTGGCCCCAAAGAAGTATTAGCTTTCAGAAAACCTTGGAATGGCTATAGATGCGTATATATCGACAGTGATGCTTATTGGTTTCCAGACCGTCCCGAACAACTCACCATACTCAGCAAAGGAGGTACAGAATGACAACAAACGACATACTCAAACGACTTTGCGGCAATATTGCCGCAGGTCGTTTCAACTGGCGAAAATACTGCACGCCGCAATCTTACTTCGGTTGGGAGATTTGCGTTACCCCTCTGCATTGCTCTTACGGACAGATAGGCTACACCGTTCATTTCCCTTATACCAATATACCGGAAGTGGAATACGATTGGGAAATGGGCAAACTGACCATTGACGGCGAGAAATGGAAAAGTTATTTGCGGAACGAATAATAATAAATATCAATATGGCACAGAATTTTTATACCAAATGGCAGGACGCTATACTTGCAGATGCAGGAGACTATGTTTCAAAAGAGTACCGCAGTTTCCAGACAGCATTGGTGCGTGAGATTTCCAAATATGCCGCAGCCGTTGGTGCAAAGGTGGCTTCCAATTCAAAAGGGCATTATGACACCTCCTGCTTCATTGAGCGCAACGGCAAGTTCGTTTACATCAGCCACTCTTCCGGTCTGTCACGAATGGGCAGCGGCGTAAGAATTGAACTCGATTCGTTTCTGATACGGACAGCTCAAAATGGAAAGGACTACCGAGGGGGATGTAACCAGTATTGCGACATAGCAAATTTACAGTCTATGATAGACGGTTTGTTGGGGAAATAAACTGCAAAAAAGATGCGGAGCCAACCAGTTCCGCATCTTTTTCTTTCCATCCTTACCGGCGCATACCGCTGCCGTATTCTGCCTCTTGTAGTTCTGCCCGATACTCTTCCAGCTCGTTCAGCTTCTCGTTCACGGCTTGCAGATTGGCATCCAGCCCGACATTGTGGTCGTAAGGGAAACGATGCTGCGCGACCAGCCCGGCATTGGTGGGTTGCCCGACATCAAGCGTATCGGATTCCTTGTTATATTCGACATATAGCACTTCACCGTTCGGCATCTCGAAGGCCGGAATCTTTTGATACGCCAAAGCGGAGAACTGTTCCGCCGCCATCTCCCTGGCAACCCCTTTTATTGTATCTCCGGCGATATCGACACCGTAACGCCGGATATGGTCTCGGATTTCCTGCTCCGTGAATTTCAACATCACCTCGTAGGTTCCCCCGACACTCCCGTTGTACACGACAGCGAAATTCTCATCCTCGGCAATAAGGCTGTCACCCTTGTTGTTCGTGGCCGATAAATAAGTATGCTGTTCGTTGATGCCATTGCCGTCGTAATACTCCTTGGCAAGCGTCAGCAATCCCTCGTAATCGCCTTTCTCCCGAAGTTCGTCAAGCTGCCTCGTGTCATCCGAAAATTGGAGATACGCAACAGAAGAATAAAATGTATTCTCCTTTGCTGCCGCTCCGTTTTCCTGCTTCTCGCCGACATTTTGTTCCAGTTCTTGCGCTATCTTATCCACCTTCTGGGTAATCATCGAGGTTGCCCTTTTCACGTCCAGAAGCGTTGTCTTGATGAACTGTGGCGATTCCTTCAGCTCATCAAGCCAACCTTTAAGATACGCGCAACTGTCCTCCTTGATATGCTTGGTCATGCCGTAACGCTGTGCGACCAGTGCGCTGCCTAACTCTGCCACCAGTTCCTCACGGGCATATTCAGGAGAACCGAAAGTAGTCGGCTTGAACCTGTCAAGTACGTTTTCCGCTCCGGTGGAGTGCGTCATCTCGTGGAACAGTGTCCCGTAGAACGATTCTCCCGATTTGAACTGCTCCTTTTCGGGTACGATGATTTCGTTCTTCGTGATGGAATAGTAGGCGTCATTCTGATATTTCGGCGTAATCGGACAAATCCACAGGTTATCCCTTATCATCGTATCGACTGGGGCAAAACTGAAATGCTCGCCCTCCTCGATTGCCGGACGCGAATTTTCTCGCTCCAGTTTTTGCCACAGCTCCGGTCTCGCTTCCTGCAAGTTAGTTTGTAGGCTCGGTATGCAGCGCCTTACCGCCTTACGGCGGCAGGTTTCCGCATACCTGCCCCTAAACCGTACGTACACGTCTCCGTGTATACGGCTTGCCATTAGTAAGCTCACATTATTTCCCATGAAACTGAATTATAGCATTACAAGATTCACACACTACAAGCGTCTTACGATGTCTCGACAACATCAACTTGCCCCATGGAGTTTCTCCCTTTACCCCAACAAGAGTGCGTATATGATGCATTACGACGTTAGTGTCAGTTGCACCACACATTTCACAGGTTTGCTGTTTCAACCTTTCTGCAAGGCTTGGTTTGGGAACATACATAGTGCATGGGGTACGGTCGAGAAAATCGTCCGTTAATGAGCTTTTACGTTTGAATCCCTCTTTATAGAGTGTTCTGAACCGTTCTTTGCCTTTTGCATCCTTATATGGGATGACAAAATTCTTGCCTTTACGGTACTTGTCTCTGATTTGCCCTACATGTCTTCTTAATTTTTGACCAAGAGTCATATAAAGACTATACTCCATAATGTAGCCGAAATCGGCACATGTTGACGAAACATTGTTGGCTATACAGTAATAGTTGTAGAAGCCTTTGATTTCCAAGTTGAATTGTGCAAGGATGTCTTCGGGTTTCATACCGACCATTTTCTCCCGTGATTTTGGCTTCCATACATCTTTGCCGTTTACGTTCGTAAACTTTACAGCATCGTAGCTAAGAAGCTTCTTTTTCACTGTTTCAGAAGAGAGCATAAGCATGACCTTTCCAACAAATTCTCGCTTTTTGATTCCTTTGCTGTTCCTTTTAAACACATCCAATGTCCTAACGGTGATGTCAAAACCGAGGAATTTAGCGTTCTCTTTTGCGTGAGTTATGAGTGTCTTCTCAGCAGAAAGTTCGAGTTTAAGGTTGTTCATCATATATTCTGTGATGTCTGCCTTGATTCGTTCACAATCTGCTTTTGACCCTATAACTCCAATCAGAAAATCGTCTGCGTACCTCACGTATTTCAATCTCCGATAATTCTCATCCATTGGAAGTCTGTATGTCATCTTATTTTTCTCTTCGTGCATGGCTTTTATTTTCATCAACAGTTCTGCTTTTACAGTTTCATCTGTTTCCGCTTTCCATTTCTTCCTTAGGTTTACTGTTTTCGTGTTGAGACAACAGTATTCTTTGTTGTGAGCCCTTTCTTTCCCTTTGTCGAAGTGTGAAATATACTCTTTCATGTACTTGTCGAACCTGTCAAGATAGATGTTTGCCAAAATAGGACTGATTATTCCACCTTGAGGAGTTCCCGAATACGTGTTGTTGTACTTCCAGTCTTCGATGTACCCCGCTTTGAGAAACTTTCTGATAAGACGAAGAAACCTTTCATCTGCAATACGCTCTTGCATAATGCTGGCGAGTACATCGTGGTCTATGTTATCGAAGAAGCCTTTTATGTCTCCCTCAATAAACCACTTTGCACCTGTAAAAGTCCTTTGAATGCTTGTCAGAGCTGTGTGGCAGCTCTTATGAGGTCTGAAACCATGAGAGGTGCTTTCAAAGTGCCCCTCATAGATGGCTTCAAGAATCATCCGAACTACCTCTTGCACAAGCTTGTCCTCTACGGATGGTATACCAAGAGGGCGTTTCTTGCCGTTCTTCTTTGGTATATACACCCTTTTAGCAGGATGCGGCTTGTAGGATTCATTCCTAAGTGTTTCGATGAGACGTTCAATTCTTCCAATGCTCATTTGGTCGATAGTCTGACCATCTGTGCCTGGAGTCATATTGCCTGGCTTCGCATATATGCGCTGATAGGCAATGAAGAACATCTCTTTGTTGAACAGAATGCGGTACAGTCGCTCAAACTTATAGTCCGAGACCTTACTGTGCTGGCATAATGTGTTTAATACAATCTCTGGATTTCTCATAACGAATCTCTCGTTTTCTTTTGTTTGTATTAAAGTTACTAACTACTCCCCTTCGCCATGTACAAGGTTTTCCCTTGCTCAGACTACTACGGGAGTTCCGTTACCTTGTCGGATATTCAGAGGCAAATCCTCATAGCCTTACGGCGTTCCGATTTAGGTAATCTCCGTTTAACCACGTAATAACGTCTATCTTTCGATAGGCAACAGATTGTCGGATGCGACTTTCGTTCTTTTCTCCACTTACTGCGGTCGTGTCATGGCTTGTTCTTGCTACTTGCCCTCGCGCAATGGGCTGTAGTACCATGATGTGGCGTATATAACTGCCTTTCGCCACAACTTCAACTTCTGTCACTGAACTATCATTCAACCAATCAGGCTTCATCCTCATATCTGTCTTTCCCCTTGCAATTCAGTCGTAGCATGGCAATTAGCTAACTTATCGCTTTACTGACGTGCTGTGTTCCTCTTTGAGTTTCCTCTCCGAGTAAGTCAGTCGGGGATAGGTCTATTGTTTATTTCTAAACTTTGAACACTAACCTAATCTCTTATTATCGAGATATTTATTACGCGACCATTACGGACGCACGCGCGACATTGAAGACCCGGAACACCTGCATCTTCGGATAGACATTGTATTGTTCCTTTTCGTCATCGGAGAGTTTCTTGTAATCGTCATACTTGATTTTCTCCTTAGTCTCCTTATGGATACAAGTGAACGTGGTGAGCATGACCGGAAAGGATTTTTCACCACGAAGCACGGAGACACGCGGCAGTTCCTCTCCATCCTTTCCGGGCTTATTGAGCTTCTGAACACAATCGAACGTGCAGAAACGGGGAATCTTGTACCCTTCGTTCTCGCAGTGCAAAAGCAGCATAAAAGCATTCATCCCGTTGTACTCGCGCCCGTGAAGGTTGCGGGGCCACTGTAGCGTACCCTCCGTAAACCAAGGCTTTTTCCAGTCCTTTTGAATGCCCTCGATTTTCTCGATCATCATTTCGGCGAACAGGTCAAGAGCCTTGTCCTCGCTGTTCGGTCCGTCGGCATTCTTCTTTCTGTAACCGGCCATAACCCTTATTGATTATAGTTAGACGAATCCGCCACATATTGCGTCAGTTCCTCCATCTTGCAGGAAAGGTTGATTTTCCCGTTGTGTGCCGACAGGTTCATTTCACCTTTGGCATCCACCTTTACACCCGGCTGCAACCACGCTTCGCGCTCCTTACCGAAACAGAAGAAGCGCACCCACTGGTACTCGAAGCCGTCATCGACCTTCTCTGCGCTAAACGCCGAGAACACCGTATAAGGCTGGTCTTTCTTATCCCTTTTTTCCTCGATGTTCTGGCCGACCTTACCACGAAACACCAGCTCGCCCTTGACGCAATCCGCATCATCCGTAGCGGCATTGCAGATTTCATCGGCGAACAGGTTGAAATATAGCTTGTCGCCCCGGCGTTTGAGATACATCGTACCCCTCACTTCTACACGGGAGCCGTTCCGATAACCGGCGGCTTCCTCCTGACAGCCCTCCTTGCGGACATCCACCTCGATAGTGTGCCCGCCACCCGTCGCCGGAATCTGTACCCGGAGCGGAAACACCAGAAATTCTTTCTCTTCTTTATTCTTGCGAACCGACGCATCGCGGCCGATAACGCCGCATACCGTAACATTACATTTAATCATCTGTTTTTTGTCTTTAATGATACATGGATCATCCGGACAAGTGATACATGGGTTGATTGATGTTGAACTGTTGTAGAGTGCGGTCAGTCGGGTGCGCGTATCATCGCCCAGACCATCCATCCGGCGATGGCTAATTGCACGCCCACGACAACGAGCGTCCCGATCCATCCCAACAGCAGGTAGCAGAACCGGAGGTGCAACGCAAGGAGGGAAACTCCCGCCAGACACTTGCATAGCTGTATCATCACGCATTTTATCATATCGCCATGCCTTTATCTTCGCAGGTTTTCCGTTTGTCCCTGTTGCCGGGTCATCCCCTGCTCAAAATTCTGTGAGGCCGCTTCCGACAGGATAACCGTATTCAGCATACCGGTTACACGCATCTGTTTGGCCTCTTCCGTGAGTGTACCGTTGTTCAACGTGGCAGACAACCGGTTCAGCTCGGAAGCGGTCAGCTCCCGCGAGACATGCAGTTCCCCGTTGTCCGCTTTCAGAATGGCCTTGCCGTTCTCGCCGATAGTCAGGTCGCAGTTCTTCATATTCGGCAACAACGGCTTCAGGTCGATGGTACGAAGATCCATCGCGGCGGATATCGCCGTCTTCTGTTCCTCTTCCTCCCGGTTATCAATCTGTGTGGCTAAAAGCATCAGGGAGGCGAAAGCGGTCATCGCCATCTCCACAATCGGGTCGTTGCATCCCGATATTCCCACACCGCTATCCTCCGACGAAAGGAGTTTTTTCATCCATCCGTCTGGCGAAAGGTTCTTTTCAGGCACGGTATCTTCCGCCGCCTTGTATTTGACGAGCAGGTCATTTCCGTTGTGCAGCATTTGCAATTTGATATGTCCTTTCTGTGCGATTTCAGCCAGATACGCCGCAGGGTCTATATCCCGTTTCGTCCCGTCGGCATAGATATTCTTCACACCGAAATGCAGATGTTCCCCGGTCGTCCGTGTCCCCGTATTGCCCGATGTGCCAAGCCGTCCGCCTGCCTGTACCGTATCGCCGACCTTGACGGAAATCTCCTTGAGGTGCATATAGGTACATTGTACCTTGCTGCCGTCCGTCCGAGCATATTCCACCGTCAGCGACTTGCCGCCGGGTGTATTCTTGTTCTGGTTTACCGCCACGACCTTGCCGCCGCTCTCCGTAGCCAGTACCGCGTCGGCTTTGCAACGGATATCCACGCCCTTGTGCATCTGTTGCTTTGTGCTGTCCAACGGGTCTTGCCGTGTTCCGAACGGAGAGGTAATGAACAGAAATTCCTCCCGTTCCACCGGGAACGAATACCCCGTTCCATGTTCCGCACTCTCGGAAGTCTGGAGCGGATTGTGTTCCACCCCGAACTGCCGGCCTTGTGCCGTCATCTCCTGCATCACCTGTCTGTCATACTTCTGCAAGCCGTTCTGCTCAATGATTTTCTGCAGGTTCTCGGCATACTTGCCGCCTGTGGCGTAACCGGCTTTCTCAATGCTTTGTGCCCAGCCCTTGTAATCGTCCGGGGAGAGTTTGAAGCAACCGGCATAGCGGCTGTTCTCCTTCAAAAAGCGGGAATGATGCTCGTATGAATCACCCACGCTGTCATAGCTGCAGAACTTTTCATTCGGCTTATCATCGGTGTAGATTCCGTATTTGCCGCCTTCGGCAATCCACGAGGAAGTTGCCTTGATGCCGAAATGGTTGTTCTCGTTCCTTGCCAGACGGCTCTGTCCGTTGCTGCTTTCCAGTATGCCTTGCGCCAATGTGACGGAAGCCGGGATGCCATACCTTCGCATCTGTGCCATCGCATAATCTGCGTATTGCAGTGCATATTCCTGATTCTTGGTCATAATCGTCACTCCTTATCTATGAATACCCCTATGTGTTTCCTGCTCGTCCTGCCGTTTATCCTGTAGCTCTATCTCACTGATGGCGACACGCTCACCAGCACGGACAAGTTTGGGCAGATAGCTGTCCAGTTGCGTCCTTGGGAACTCTGCGAAAGCCGAAAATCCACGTTCCGGATATTTCTTCATCGTAATCCCCAATATATCAGCTCCCTTTGCCGCATCCTCATTATAAAGCCGATAGACTTCTCCTGCACGAATCAGATACAGGGCGTCGGGATGCTTTTCCTTGAGGTTGTCCCAAAACTGCCGTTTCGGAGACATATTTTCATCATTCGTCTCTTCCGACCGATTTTCCGCCACCACCTCATTCTGTTGCCGTACCTGCTCTTCCGCTTTCTGTTCCCCGACGGATTGTCCCTTTTGCAGCACATCGGCAAACAGCGTAGCCGCCAAATGCCGCTTGTAGCCGTCACGGTCTTCCGCCACCCACATCCGTTGCCACTGCTGTGGAGTGACGCTGCGGGGCTGCAGCTTTTGTCCGTCGATGGTTGCCACACACTGGATTCCATCCTGCCTGGTCTTGAAGATGGCAACACGCTGAATACGGTTCAGGTCAATCTCCGGCGTATCGCTGCCGAACAAATCCACTTTCAGGTCGGGTTTGACCTCCGCCAGTGCATAATACTTGTGCGCCAGCTCCATCCGTACCTTGTCGATGTTGTCCATCGCCTGCTTGAGCGTGGAGAAAAAACGGTTCACATCCTCCTTGTCGGGATAGACGCTGTACCCCTCCTTGTTTTCCGGCTTGATATAGAGTGCCCAACGGTTCTTGTCATCCTGAATCATCTGCACGGCATCGAACCCGACCTCATTCGCCCGTCTGACAGCTTCCGACACGTCCAGCGTGGAGAGCTTTTCCAACGTGTAGTTCCTTAACCGGGCCAGTGTCACCATTTTTTCATTGAAATAGCTGTCATCGGGTCTGTAACCCAATGCACCGTCAGTATTATAGAAACGCACCTGCTCGATACCCTCTTTCTGCAATGCCCGTTCGATACGCCCCTTGTTCATGCCGGGAATCTCGTTGTTCGCCTCGGTCGAAGCTCCTGCCGGCAAAATGACATCCGCCGATTTCGCCTCCCGGTCGATGACGAGGACGATGCTTTTCGCCGCCTTGTCCGGGTGCTGGCGGATTTCATTCGCCACAAAGTAATGCTTGGGCATCTGTTCCTGCATGGTCGTGGTCTGCCGTCTGTTTCGCAGGGTGGCGTACTCAATTTTCTCGCCCCGTTCCGCTTTTCGGATAACATCAAGCGCATTGTTCACGTCGCTTTCGAGAGCGTCCATTATACACGGGTTTTCCTTGAACTCCCGACACCAGTAATCCACCGTCTTCAGGCTTGCATCGGACAAACGCGCGGGCAGTCCCAGTTCCAACATCTTGATACCCGAAGCCAGTTCCACAACCAACCTTTCATATTTTACCGCATCCTCTGACGGAGCCACACCATTCTTCATGACCATGCCTTCACGGGCAAGTCGTTGTTGATGTCCTGTGGCACTCACGATCTGCCGCAAGGCTTCCTGCACATAATCGTGGTAATGCTCAAAATCCTTTTGGCGCGGCATATAGACCGCATCTTTGTCCGTCTCGTAATGAGGAACTCCGCTACCGTCCGAGCGCACGGGAACGAGGTTGTCCCGCATCTTCAATAGAAAGTCGTTGAACCGAGTGCGCAACCTGCGGTTGTCCGCCTCGGCATATCCTCTTTCCTGAACACTGCCGTCCTGCTTTACCGCATCCTCGTAAGCCGGCTTGTCCACGTAGGGCAACGTCGTCTGGTCGATATTGAAAAGCGTGCGGATTTCTCGGTTGTGGACACCCTTGAACTGTGCCTTCTGCTCTTCGTCCAATTGGAGATAGGCGGTACGGTCGATGGTTTCATTCGGATTGTTCCGGTTGACATACTTGTTCCAGTTATAGAACAGGAACGGTACGCCCTGCTCATGCTCCCGTACCGCAGCCCCCCGTGCCTTGGTTTCACTGTAAAGCGTGAACAGGTTGGTCTTGCATCCGTTATTGTCCGAATGCAAGGCCATAAAGAGGGCATTGAACGGGCTGGCCGAGACCCCTTGCGGATAGAGCCGGGGAAATCCCTTGCCCGATACGTTGAGCCAATGGCCGCCGGCGTTCGATGCCCCGCCCAGTGCGGCAGACAGCAGTTCCGTCTGCTTTTCTTCGGCTTTTTTTTCGATTTGCGACTTTTCTTTCATATCATCATGCTTTTATTGTTCATGGATTTATTGGATGCCCCGTGTGCGCACAATCGTCTCCCGCTGTCCGTCGTCGTAATTCTGCGAGGCAATATGGCGCAACTGGTCGCTCTTGGCAAGCACGGCGTTCGCCAGCGTGTTCAGCGGCAATGCCCCTGCACGGTAAGCCTCCGCGACGGTCGGCGTGAGCTGGATGGTACAAGGCACACGGTCTATCGTGGCGATGAGCGTGCTGCCTTGCAGTACAGGGTTTACGATACGGGAATTGAGCGGTTCGTCGGGATAACGGCGGTACTGGTTTTCCGTATGCACGTCGGCGGACGGCATGGGACGCCCCAACGCCTCGTGTCCAGCCTTGTTCAGCAAGTTCGCGCCGCCCAGACCGACAAGGAGCATCTTCAGCAGCGGGTTACGCACGAACAGACCGGCCACAATACTCGCTATCGGCAACAGGTTGTCCCCAAAGCGCAACGATTGCGTCTTGCCGGTAAAAGCTCCCAGCAGGATGTCGGGCAGCATGGCCATGACATATCCGAGGTTGCCCGTGATATCGCCCAATCCCTCTAATCCCAATGTACCGAGCAATCCGCTCCATCCGTTCGTGTTGGTCTGCACAGCCTCTCTCTCTTGCTTTTCTTCCTCATGTGGAATAACCACCTGCCGTTCCTCTTTCTCCACTTTTTCCCTCTGTTCCATTTCCGGCTGTGTTGATTCCTTTGTGGATTTTACAGCCGTTGCATTCTTATATTTCTCCAAATGCTTCAAATAGGCTTCTTCCTGTCCGGGAGCGACGATGAGCGGCACATCCTTGTACCGTTCGGCACGTTCATTTTTCTTTTCAGGGTGTCCGGGCTTTTCGGACATTTGGAAAGGGGTAAACTTTGGTGTCTGCATCCACTCCAAAAAATTAAAGTTCATCACAGGTATTTTTTTCTTCAACTGCTCGTTGGCCGCCACAATAAGCGCACTATCACCCGTCTGTACTGTTGCAGCCTCCTTACGGAAGTCCGTAAACACGTTCCGTTCGCTACCGAACACACCTTTGCTGATACATTGCTCCACAGAGAGCTTGGGCGACTTTTCAGGCTCGAAGCGTGAGGCGACTGCCGAGATAGCCACGTCCGCCCCGACAAACTTTGCCAATGTCGCCCACGAACCTGCGCCACCCATCATGACGGCATCCGCCGTTGCGCCCAATACCCGACCCGCACCTTTTTCCCATCCTTTCGGACGGTAGGCCGCTTCGCCCCGTGCCTCGATTTCCTCAGCAAGCGGCGAGCGGTTCAAGGTCTGCGAAAGTCCGAGCAAGCTTGATTCTGCGGCTTTGCGGATGATGTAGTCGGCTGACGATTTCGGCATTCGCTCCTTGACCAGCCGGTCGATCATCAGTTCCTCTACCCGGTAGTCCATATAGGCGTAGGCAAGGTCACCGCCCAATTGTTCCGACAGTTCGTTGTACCGTTCACGCCCGATTTCCCGCACGACGGTATCGCGCCATTGCCCGGCCATGTATGCGAGGTCTTGCTGTATCTCCTTGGAGCCGGTAATCTCCGCCTTGCACATTCCGATGTAGTCCTCCGTCGTCTTCGAGTTCCATTCGCCCGTAACCTTGAGTACCTGGTACGGGTCGCCCATCGGCTGTGCCGCAGACGCCATTGCGCTGAGTATGCCGCCCAATGAGGTGGAATACTCCCTCATTTCCTCGCCCTGCTTCTTCGTGAGGAAAGCCTGCGTTTTCGACATGACGGGAGCGAGATGGCAATGGAAATAATCGCTCACAAGACGTTCTATTTCCGCGAATTGCCGGCTATGTCTGATTCCATCCATGTTGTGTATTATATATTTATCTGTTTCAATAGCTGTTCTTTCGTCTGCTCGATGGCGTTGTGGTAAACCTCCATCTGCCGGGGAAAGAACTCTTCCAGCCATGCGTCCTTTTCGATGTTGTCCTGCATGAACCGTATCGCCTGCTCCCGTTCGATTTCGACGGATGTCTCGCCCTCTTCCCGATTGTTGAACCATGCCTTGGTCCACCAGCGCACACCCGCCCGGTCGGGATAGACCGTGACAAGCCTCGGTATGTCGAAGCTCTGTATGTCGATGTCCAGTTCCGCCAACGGGTCTATGATGCCGCCATAGGTCAGGGCTTCGTCATGGAGTTTTTTTTTATGTCGCTGCTCGCAGTGGAGAGGTACACATCATGCCGCAGGGCGAGGTAATGCAGGAAATCCGCAATAAGGAGGTTCTGCACCTTGCAGGCCAGCGGCATGGCCTTGTGTCCCAGTCCGAGCGGATTGGCCATGCTCGGCATATTCTCGTAGAAATACTCCTTCATCGCGCCCACCGTGAAGATGTGGCGTAGCGACTGCTCCGTATTCCGGGGCAAGGTGTATGCTCCATGCCGCAAATCCTCCATATAGTGCGGCAGGAAGTGCAGCATCAGTTCCTCTATCTCCCTTTTGTCCCGTTCATAATCGGTTTTCAGTTCCATCTCCAAGCCGGATAAATAGTCTGTCTCGTGTCCGCCGGCCTGACGCATTGCCTGTATGTTCCCGTACAGCATCGTCAGGAACTCCAGCGGGTTCAGTTCCTCGCCCTTGAAGCGGACGGTCATGTGCAGTTTGTCACCGCTCAAAGCTACCGTCTGTCCGGCCTTTACACGCTGTCCGAATTGAGCGAAGACATTGGACAGATTTCCGTATGTCACCTCATACTCCCCGTAGCGGATGGTCTGGCAGATGCCGTGTCCGGAATCGTTGCCCACGCCCGACACAATGCCGCTGGCGAGGGCAGAAAGCATATAGCACCGCACGTTGAAGTCAATGCCGTGATGAAAGAATTTCTCGCCCGTCGCCGGGTCGGTCTGTTCGCCGTAGCCGAGCGACAGCTCCACGTCTTTGCCCTGCTGTTCCTCGAAAGGCATACAATAACCGCTATCGGATTGCAGGATCATTTCTTCTGTATATTTCATGCTGTTTACCTATTGATTCATATCCCTATCTTCTCATCCCTCCGCCATGCGTCTGTTCCTCTGCCGGAAGTTCGGGCGTCCGGGTGCGCTGCACGTTTTCTGTCTCCGGCGTTCGGAAGACACCCGCATTGTTGCCGATGAGCATCATGCCGAGGAATGCGCCGGCAATCTTGCCCAGCCAGCCGAAGCGTCCGAATATGAGGAACGCCGCCGCAACCAGCCCGGCAATACTCAGCCCCGACACGTTGCCGCTGCCGAGGTTACGGAAAAAGTTGCCGAACATATCAAGGCCTCCGCCACCGGAGGCTTGGCGCAAAAAGTTCGACACACCGTTCAGCTTGTTGTCGATGCCGGTTACCGCACCGCTGACCGAACTGACGGCTTCCCCGGCCTTGCCCGTCAGTTCACGCACTCCGTCCGCCGTCTCCGCGAGGGTATTCGTTGCCGGTTCGCCGATGACCGCATCGCTCACGATACGCACCACGCTTTTGTCGGTGGTCAGCTTCTCCCAGCCCACATAACCGACCGCACCGCCGATGGTCGCCGTCTTGACGGCCTGACCCGCGCCACGCAAGGTCTGCGAAGGGTGCAGCACTGCCTTACCCATACTTTTGCCGGTAGTCGCTGTAGCCGTACCGACACCTTTCATGGCCTTGCCGCCATATTTCAATAGTGTACTCCAAACGCCCATACGTTGTCTGTTTTTAAGGTCTTACATTTCTTCCTATCTGCCGCCAGCGTCTTTTGGCGGCTTCCACGATATCCCGTTTGTCGGCTGCCGGGCGTGCCCCCTCGTCGATTTCACGCCAGATGTCGCCCATCGTCGTGTATTTCACCGCCTTGGTCAGCCGTTGCAGTTTCTTGTTCATCATCTTGAGCTTCGGACGGATGCCAAATACGATTTCCATGCGCTCCTTCTCCGTCATTTTGTTGTCTGACAGGCACGCCATGCGGATGTCATTCACAATCTCCACGCTGTTCATAATCAGTTCCCGGTAAATGCGGTTCCGTTGCGTGGAGAGAGCAACGGCCAGCGCGTTGGGACTATTGCGGCTTACCTGTCTGGTAAAGTCTCCCATATTGTCCGTCAGCCTTGATATTTCGTGGTAAAAACCGTATATCTGCGCTGCGTAGCAGATTATCGACCGGAAAGAGTCCAAATAGTTGTTGAACTCCCGTTGCAGGTCGGTCGTGGCTTTCACTTCCTCTTTCGTCCACAGGTGTCCGGTGGTCTGTATCAGCATGACCTTCTCCTGGTTCTTCAGCTCCTTTTCCGCCTTGTCGGTATAGAGCAGGATCATCCCGGCAAGCACGGGGTCGTTCTGTGCCCGAACCTTGCCGATACCGATGCACAGCAATAAGATGCCTATCCAAATCGTCCGTTTCATCATTCACCTGATTTTATCGTGCAAGGACGGCAGCCCTGCGCCAACGGGACATGGCCATCCGTGCCGCCTCTCCGTTGTTGCGGTCGAGCATCCCGGCCGTCACGTTGTTCCACACGTCATTGAGGGTATAGTACCGTATGCTCAGGTAGAGCAGGTGCAGCTTCCGGCTGAAAACCGAAAGTTTGTCGTTCAACGCCCACAAGGTCTTGCTGCGTTCCGCACCCGTGAGCATATTCTCTTTGCCGCCCTTGGCCACTGCGTCATTCAGGAGCGTGAAGACCGATACCAGTTCCGTTGCCGTCTCGATATACAGATTGTTCATGCTCATGGAGGCGATGATGCCCTGCGGGTTGTTTCGGATGGCGTTGCCCAATTTCCCTAACGTGAGAAAGATTCTCACGCCGTCGTTGTAGAGATGGGTGCAGGCTTTCAGCGATGAAGCGTAGCCGCTTACCGTCTTGAGATAACTGTTGTACTGCTTCTCCCATTTGTGGATGCGGTTAAACTCGGCGGCGATGCTGTTCTGCAGCATAGCTGTCTTCGTCTGACCATTTATCTGTTTCTCTATTTGGTCATTGATAACCTCGTTGCCCTCGGCCAACGCCATCCATTCCAACGGATTGGACGCCGTGATTTGGGCTTTTGCCCAGTGTGGCATCAGGCAGAGGGCAAAAATGACCAGACTAATGATTCGTGATTTCATATATTCCCTTTTTTCGTTTGTTATACTCGACCCGTTCCCGGATAAGCGTTACCACATCGAAGTTGTGTCTGATGCCTACCAAATCAAGCCGGGGTGTATTCCTGTCCATCGAGAAGATGCGTACCGTCTTTAGGCCGCAAAGCTGCTGCATGAGGCTTTGGTGTTCCACAAAGTCCACGATACGATATTGTTCCATGTAGTCCGTCTTCCGGGACAGCACCCCATGCCTGCTGATAAGCTGCTCGCTACCGATGTGGTAGCGTGTCCGGCGCAGATAGATGAAACGGTACAGCAATGCCAAAGAAAGCAATGCGGCAACCGATACGGCAAGAGCTGTCAGAGGCAGTCCCTCCATGCCACCGTACACCCATGCTGCACAGCACAATACGATTGCGGGCAGCTCGTCGATGACGAACTGTCCGGCGTGCGGTTGCAGCACGATGCTTTGGAAATGTCCTGTGGGTGCATCGGTCATCATCGGCGAAAGTGTGTTTGTTGTTCCTCTTCCGGTGACTGTTCTCTCGCCTGTGTCTCATCGACCGTCTCTTCCTGTTTCTGCCCGGCCAAAAGCTGTTCGTTCCAGTCCTTGTTGGGATAGGTAGGCTGTTCACGGACAAAAGAGGCGTCATTCGCCTTGTCCAGACCGAGGAACTCCCGCAATCCTTCACGGAACTCCTTGTAATTTCCGTTCATGATATCCGTCTGTTCCCGTATGTCGTCCGGATGGCACAGGCCGCTCGAACGCATCGACATGGCTTCTTCCCATGCGGATTCATATTTCCCGTAGCTCGACCGCAAAGCGTCGGGCAGCAGGTCTATGTCTCCTTCATCGAGGTTCTTGCCGTCAGCGACGGAATCCAGATAAGGCTTCCGCTCCGGTGTCTCCTCGATGGTGGAACGGACAGCCCGGTACATCTCCTGTTGCAGGTTCTTGGCAAACTCGATTCCCGCAAGGTCGGTATCGAAACAGATGTGTTGCTTGGCAGGAAGCGAGAGCGTGAGGACACCCCGCATCTGTTCCACCGTCGGGTTACCGCCGGTAGATATGAAGACCGCTTTCCGCAAATCCTTGTCGTTGGCCTGATGAAGCTGGTAATAGGCCATCGCGTCGTATGCACTCTCGAACCAGTAGATATGCTTGGCTTCGGTAAGCGTAGTTTTGGCTGGGCTGGCAATCCATAGCCCTTGGCTCGAATTGCTCCCTTCCGCCTTCCCTTTATAACTGCCGCTGCCATCCATGCGAGGGCGCCCTCGCTCTTCCAGACCGACAACCTGTCCCGTATCTTTCGGAACGGTCAGCGGAAAGGCGAGGTTGGTGTATTTCATGCCGTCCTCACGGTGTTTCGTCGCCAGACAAAAGTTCCGGTGGAAGGCGTATTGCGTGTAAAGGTCGATGCCCCGATGCTTGAAGAACGGATAGAACTTCTTTTGTGTCGCCCGATCCTGCGGATTGAACTGGTGAATGTCGTAATCCGCCATGTCAAACGGCTTCACATCCCGTTTAGGCTGGATAATCCGGGTATCCCGGTCAGCGACGGGATGGTTCAGCAACCGGTTGCAGACAAGGTTTACCAGTCGGTCGGGAGACACACCGGCATGGTATTCCGCGAAAAAATGCGGATGCTCCTTGATAAAGGAAATGATGTTATACGACTTCTGCTGTTGCGGTTTGAAACAACATTTCCCTTGCTGCGTGACAATGAATTTGTCGTTGCGGATGCGCCGCCCCTCGCTGTCCAACCGGACATACGAGGGATAGCGCAGGCCGTCACGCCGGTTCAGGTGATAGCCCGCGTCGATAAGCACGTCCTGAATGTTCAGCCTGCGCAGAAAATCGTCATAAGTCAGTTCGCCCTCTCTCATGGTTTACCTCCCCATTCTCATATCATTGATTTCACGGTTCATCTCTGCCTCGAAACAACGGATGGCCACATCCCTCGGCGTATCGACACCCGGCTTGAAGTACGGGCGTGGCGGACCGCCGAAACACTCGCCGTAGAACTCCGGGGCATGGCAGTGATGGTGGATGCCGTGTGCGACACCCGCCGCGACTACCGTACCTGCGGTGAGGGCGGCAAAGATTTTCGTGCCGAGACCCCGCTGTGCTTCCGGGCGTGTTTTCATGTCCACTTCGCTGAAAATCTTGGAAAAGAGCTTCATCCGGTGATAGTCATCCACAGCAAGGAACTTGTCGTAGTCCCGTTGGGTTATCTCATGGCTGATAGCCTGACCGTCGATAACGGCGGTCATCCTGTATTTCCCCTCGGTCTGTGCCGGTTGAACGGCTATCTGGCTCACTTCGACTTCCCGCCCGTGTTTCTCTTCCCGATACCATCCCTTGTTTTCATTCAAAAACTGGAGGTCACGCCCGTCCACTACCGCACCGATATTTCCCTGTACGGATTCCTCTTGCTGTTGCAGCGAGGTTTTCACTGGCATAAAAGCCTCTTGCTCCTGCCGTTGGCGTTGTTTCAAATCCTGCTGTACTTCGGGATGCAGACCGATAGCGATGCGTTGATCGCTGTTGAGAGCCTCCATCGTCACTTTGTCGGAAAAGTCAGCCCCGATAATGCCGTTCAGCAGTTCCAGACGTTTCTCTACGGGCTGCTCCTCGATGGGTGCGGCAACCAGTGTCCTCACTTCCTCTTCCGTCAGGTCATAGACCATATCGGCTTGGACGCTTTCCGACTGCACGGTCAGCGTCTGCTTTTCCGCATCCACGACAAGACCGTGCGAGGCAAGGCACTCCGCCCATTTCTCGTTGGAGAAATAGACCGGAGAGGCTATAAGCTCCTTGTACGGCCGTGCCGGTTCCTTGCTGCGTGGACGGCTGACCATCGGCGTGATAGCCGCCTGCAAGTCCTGCAGCACATCCCGTTGCTGTACGGGCTGCTCCTGTTGATGCCCCTTGTAATAGAAGCCGTAACCGCCTGATTGCAGTTCGCCGGGCTTCATGCGCCCGTCGGGGCGTTCGGGTACGATGGACGGCCCCGGAAAGAACAGTTGGCCGCCGACCCTGCGAAGGTGGAAGCCCAACTGGTTGCGAGGTGTCCAGCCAAGGAACGGCGGGGGCATTCCCATACGCCCCATGCGCCCGTACTCGCCGATGACGATGCGGTAGCCGTGCAGCCCCATAGCCACACGACCGTTGGCATTGCGGGCATGGACGAAGTTCTTGGGCATATAGAAGTCCTTGCCCACGATGCTCGTCAGCACGTTGTAGGCCTTCTTGTTGGCAGTGTTCGTTCCCCAGTCCGTGAGTGCCAACATCTGACGTTCGGTGATCGGATAGACCAGCAGGGGCGAGTCATGTCCCTGCACGATCAGCCGATACCCTGCATCGTCAAGTGCAACATGGGCTTGAAGCCCGTTGCGCATCAGCATATCGCGCATTTCGGGCTGCAAGTCCATCTGCCGGGGATTGGTATTCGTTCGTATCGCCATAGTCTGATTGTTTTCGTTATGCGTCTCCGCTTTCCATTGCTGCCTCCAACTGTTCGTCCTTGAAGCGGACGAACTCGGCGGCGGATTCGTTGCCGACTGCAAGCCCTTTTTCCTCGCAGTAACGGGCGTATTCCTCCTGCCAGTCGGCGGAGAAATGATTGACGTAATCGAGCCAGCCGTATTCGCCGCTCTGCATCTTCCCGACAAGTACGTCTTCGGGATAATATTCGTTCTGTGCCATAATGTACGGATTGATGTTTTACTTATGGAGAGCTGTCGCACGATTGCGCTCGCCGCTCTTCTTCTGTTCGTTCCACAGCTCTTCGGTGTAGTCTTCCTCCGAAACGTAGTCAAGGTTACCGTCATCGTCCATGACCCAGCAGCCGTAGCACCCGAAGGTGTATTTGTCCCACTCTCGCTTGGGTTGGTTGCGCCATTGCTGCGCGTCGCCCGAACAGATGCGGATGCCGGTCTTGGCATGAAGGTCGATGCCCACTGTGGCAGGCTCGCCGCCCACGACTACCGTCAGCGGCTCGCCGTGCTGCATCCCGTTTACCTCCACCGTACCGAGGCGCATGACCTCGGCCAGCACTTTCAGGTTGCGTGCGATGATGGGCGTGGGGACATACATCACCTGTTTCGTCTCGGCGTCAATCTGTACGAAAGCCTTGCTGCTCCGTCCGTCCGACATTTCCACATCGGCGACAATCGCCTTGCCGTCGAGCAACTGTTTCTGCTGTGCTTCGTCATACCGCTCCAGTGGAGAGGATTTCAGTGCCGGATAGAACACCACATCCACCTGACCGTCGTCCATGCGGATAAAGGCAAAGCGGCTGCGGCTCTCGATTTGCCCGCCATGCTCGTCAGTGACACGCACGGGAAGCACGGGAGAATGCCGGCCGTTGCAGATGTCTTCCAACACACGCATCGGCAAGTCCTCGATCATTTCCCTTGTAAGACCGAATCGTTCCAGTGTCGAAAAGGGTAATTCATCAAATTCAATCTGAACTTTTTTCATACTATATTCATATTATAAAATTGTACTATACAAAGATAGAGACATCTTATTATGACGGACAAAAATACAGCTATATAAATGGTTGTAATATGCTGTTTTTATCTTCATTAGTACAATTATCTAATCAAAATCGTACTAATAGACGCAAAATATCAAACCAATACAAGAAATGACGGTAGTTTGTTTCCGACATGAAAATTCCCGTTATAACTTTGCCGAATGAGAAAAATTCTACTGATAGCAATATCGGGTATTTCATTCTGCACGATGCCCGTTCAGGCGCAGTTCAACACGATTGCCAAGACACCAGAAAGATACAAGGTAGAAGCCTTGCAGGAGGGTATGAAAAAGCCGGAGCCGACACCCGAAAGCATGGCTCCTGCACAGGAGACTTCGACAAAACCTGCCGATGAAAGTAAGAAGTTGTGGATTGACCGTTATCTCAGTGTGTCTTATCCATTGCAGCGCATCAGAATTACATCGCCATACGGCTACCGGAAAGACCCGTTTACCGGGAAGAGGAAGTTTCACGGGGGTATCGACCTGCACGCACGGGGCGAGCAGGTATTGGCCATGATGGAGGGGGTGGTCGTCAAAGTGGGACAAGACAAGACGTCCGGCAAGTATGTGACACTGCGGCACGGAAATTACACCGTCAGCTATTGCCACCTTTCACGGGTGCTGGCCGCCAAGGGTACGGTAGTCCGTCCCCGCGATGCCGTCGGTATTACCGGCTCGACCGGACGAAGTACAGGCGAGCACTTGCACGTCACCTGCAAGCTAAATGGCAAGAATATCAATCCCTCGGTTCTCTTCGATTACATCAAATCCATGCAGCAGGAGTGTGTGTCGGCATTAGCTGGACTGTTATAGGGCTGTTAAGCCAACACCTCATCCAGGTGACTGTAATTCAGAAGTTTGATTTCTCCAGCAGTATTTTCGAGTGTACCCGCATAGGCCACCGCCTTACCCAGTATGGTTTCTTTGACCCAGCCGTCCATTTGTTTCAACGCCTTCTCGAAGTCCGCATGGTAGGTCATCGCCGACTTGATTTCAATACCGTATAGCCCCGAATGTTTTTTCAACAGCAAATCGACCTCGTTCTGGTTCGAATCCCTGTAAAAATAGAGGTTGCTTTCCTTGCCTTGGTTATACCGCCGCTTCAAGGCTTCCGTTACGATGAAGTTCTCGAACAACGCCCCACGCATCTTGTCCCGTGCAAGCTGTTCCGGCGATTCGATGCCGAGCAGGTGACAGGCAAGCCCTGTATCCGTAAAATAGAGCTTGGGAGTTTTAGTCAGCCGTTTGCGTGTGTTCTCGAAATAGGGAGGTAGCAGGAAAACAATATAAGATGCCTGTAAGACGGACAGCCATGCCGTAACGGTATGTGAACTGACACCGATTTCGTTGGCCAGTTCAGAGGCTTTGAACAGCGATCCGATACGTCCGGCGCAAAGCCTGATGAATGTGTGGAACTGCATCATGTCCTTGATTTGTAGCAGGTCGCGCACGTCCTTGTCCAGATAGGTTTTCATGTACGCCGGATAAAGAAATTTGGGTATGTTACGGCCCGAATAAATGGCAGGGTAAAACCCGTTAAACAGCAGGTTGTCAAGAGGCGTATCGGTGATCTGCTCCCGTATTTCGGAGTATGACAGGGGGAGCAACTCGAAAACGGCGGTACGTCCTGCCAAAGACTGTGTAACCTTTTTCAGCATGGCAAACTGCGAACTGCCCGAAAGGATAAACCGCCGGTCGGCATCATTGTCCACCATACCCTGAATATACGACAGCAGGTTCGGAGCGTTGTGTACCTCGTCAAGAATCATGCCCTCCGTGTGCTGGTTCAGAAAAGCGACCGGGTCGTTTTCGGCGAAACTCCGGACATCAAGATTTTCCAACGAGTAATACGGTAGGTATGAGAACAAGTTGCGGAGCAGCGTCGTCTTTCCGGACTGGCGCGGTCCTGTTACCGTAATGACTGAAAAATAGCGGTAAGCCTCTTCTATCACGGCGGATAGCTCCCTGTGGATATATTTTGCCTCCATACTGTTTATGCAATTTTGAAATACAACTGCAAAATTACATAAAATACGATACACCGCAAATTTTTCAGGGTATTTTCTCACATCCCAAGCCGTTTTTTCTATCATATACGACTCTTCTTTTTTACAAAATCCTTGCTTTTACCGGCAGGTCATTCTTTACTCTTTTCGTCGGCGAATGTAGGACGAAGCGCATAATCGCCAAGCCGCATTGCATTCGGATGACGAAAACAGACTGTTACACGGTCGGTTTTCTATCCGGGTTTGGCTTATGATGCCACAGCTTCATCCTCTGGCTGCCTCAAAAAGCTGAAAACAAACCTGCACGGCAAACGAAAGCAGGGAAAAAGAAAAATCAGCATGATAGTTCAACCAATTAAAAGTAAACAAGTATGGTAGAAGAAATTAGACAAGACGACAAAGTGATATTATCGAGCGAAGACGGTTTTTCCGTCCCTATGATTTTCAACAACCTTTGTGGAAAGAATTTCATTGGCAAAGAATACAAGGACTATATCAGGCATATAGCCTTTGAGGAAATGGGACTTAAGCCGGGCATCGTGTCCCATTATCGGGACGGTGTTCTATATAAGAACGGCACAATCCCGGAACTTTGAACAGGTAAACCAAAATAGGAACAGCAAAAATCAAAATTTATACAAATATGGAAACAACAACTATTCATCCGGCAGAAGCCTATCTCCGAAACGAGCAGAATTCCACCTCTTTATATGTAAGGATTGCAGGACAACGTAGGCGATTATTCATCAACCGCAATGAAAACGTCATCGGCATTATTGCGCCAAGAAAACGAAAAAGCGGGTACATCTTCACGGATTGGGCAAGCATTGAGAAGATATACTATCCGTCATCCTCTCCCGAAGATGCAGCGGACATAGGAAAGAAACAGGTCTTGAAATACCAGAAACTTGCCCGACTTGCCACGCATACGAATGATTGGCTTCGCAAAATCGCTAATGCCGATTTGGATAAATCCCTCTACGAGAACCGCATCACGACCGGCACACGCATCGACGGCAAGTGTATCGGACTTGCCACCATCGAGAAGTATTGCAGCAGTTGGGATATGGCTCGTTTCAGAACGGCACTGAAGCAAGGCGAAAAGTTTTCCACCGGACGCTTCGACTTTTGTGGCTATGACGGTACGTTATGGTGTGAGCCACGCGAAAATGGAGATATGGCGGCTGGATTCAGCAAAGAATACAGGAATTGTGGCAACGGCTACTATTATCTGCTTATCAACGATGAATACATGATAGGCTATGACATAGACTGAGTTATATGCAAGACCGTATCGGGCAAAGTCTCGGTACGGTTTGTTGTTCCGATCGACCAACGGCCTTTTATAAAATTCCTTTCTCCCTCATATAGCCTTACATCCTGCGGCCAGTTTGCTTCAAGCAGCCTCACGCATTTTGTGTAACACGTTACATAAAGTGCGTGAAGCCCCTTTTTGCAAAAGGACGGACACGGACAGACTTGGCATTACAGGGGGCGGGATAAATCCTGCCCTCTGTAGTCCCAAGACAGTCCATCGGAAAGTCCGTCCCGGCTGGCCGCCTCACTCTTTTATTCATAAATCTTTCCTTTTCTAACGGATTCCCATTAAACCCAAGTCCGCTGCCGTGCGACCTACGGAACAGAATTTTCCGCAAAGGTAACCGGCGGCTCCAATCCTGCCAATGCCGGCATACTGCCGCAAATGACACGTAAAAATCTTCCTCTCCGCTGTCGAGCGTATTTTTCCGGATCAGCCTTGTCCGATTGTTCCCCGCCACCTTCTGAAAGCAGAAAAATCTTCCCGGCGGTCGCAAACAGACCGAACAAAGGGAAATAGTAATCTTGATTCATGAGTATTACAAAAACAATAATAAGTATGGAAATATTAAAAATAGTAATTCCCAAGTGGAATATAGCGGAAATTACTGGCTATGACCCGATGACAACCTTTTGGCAGGACTTCTCTAT
Organism: Bacteroides cellulolyticus; assembly: GCF_025567135.1. Classification (NCBI taxonomy): domain Bacteria; kingdom Pseudomonadati; phylum Bacteroidota; class Bacteroidia; order Bacteroidales; family Bacteroidaceae; genus Bacteroides; species Bacteroides cellulolyticus. The sequence goes on along the minus strand of NZ_JAOQJJ010000004.1, from coordinate 181,152 downwards.
GGCAGACAAGTTCGGGAATGAAGCCATAGCTGACACATACAGAAAGGTTAAGGCAGAATGGAAAGATAACTACAAGCATTGGACAGAGCTGTGCCTTGTACTTAATCACAAAATTTGGCAATGGCACGAGCGGGACAACCAGAAAGCCACGCTCTATGACCGCCGAATGGCCAGACGAGCTGCAGGAGTATTACTTTCAAATAACGGATTAAAGCAATCGGTAGGACGGTGTGAAGTCTCCCCACTATAAACTCAAAACTATGACCGCTCAAGAAAAGATACAAAAAGTAACGGAAATATCCCAAAGCAAAGGCTGGAGTATAAGTGTGGATGACAAAAATAAATCAAATATTCAGTTCGACTTCCAACGCTATACCAACTATGGGCAGGATTTTAATTTCAGTGCCGAAATGAAATGTGAGGACATTGATACCCTCATTGCTGACATGGAACAATATTTCGAGGGTTTTGACCCGGATTACGAAGCCTATCTATGGATTGGAAATGATGGGCACGGTAAAAATGGCGCACCTTACCACATCAAGGACATTGTATCGGATATGGAGGAAGCGGAAAAACAAATACACGACTTGTTGGAAGCACTTGAGACAGAATTTATCTAATGCGCATGATGATGATTTATAAGACTAATTCCAAAATGAGCTTATTTTGCTGTTATACAACAAATACTAAATGTAGTATATACTAAGGTTAGTAAAGTAGGATATTAGGAAATATCCCATCAGAAATGATAGAATGCACTACATTTAGTCAATCAGTATTTTAGTATAGTAGTAGATGCTATAATACTAAAATATACAAAAGTAGTAAAATAGTATACACTAATAATAGTAAATACTAAAAATAGTATTATCTTTGTATCAGATATAAAGACACGAAATTATGACAAAAATAATCGCAGTTTTGAACCACAAGGGCGGTGTCGGAAAGACAACTACCACCATCAATCTTGCTGCCGCATTGCAGCAGAAGAAAAAGCGTGTACTGCTCATCGACATGGACGGTCAGGCAAACCTCACGGAATCCTGCGGTCTCTCCATCGAAGAGGAACGGACGGTGTACGGAGCGATGAAAGGCGAATATACCTTACCGGTATTCGAGTTGGAAAACGGTCTTTCCGTTGTACCGTCCTGCCTCGATTTGTCGGCGACAGAATCCGAGCTTATCAACGAGCCGGGGCGGGAATTAATACTAAAAGGGCTGATTGCAAAATTGCTTGAAACCCGTAAATTCGACTATATCCTGATTGACTGTCCGCCCTCGCTGGGTTTGCTGACACTGAACGCCCTCACATCGGCGGATTTCCTGATTATCCCGGTACAGGCGCAGTTCCTCGCCATGCGCGGAATGGCAAAGATTACAAATGTGGTCGGGATTGTCAAGGAACGTTTGAACCCAAACCTAAATATCGGCGGCATTGTCATCACCCAGTTTGACAAGCGCAAGACGCTCAACAAAAGTGTGGCGGAACTAATCAGCGAATCGTTCTGCGACAAGGTATTCAAGACCGTCATCCGGGACAATGTATCATTGGCCGAAGCTCCGATAAAAGGCATGAATATCTTTGAGTATAACAAGAACAGCAACGGGGCAAAGGACTACATGGAGTTAGCAAAAGAAGTGTTGAAATTAAAATAAAAACGATATGGGCAAAAGTGATTCATTGAAAAACGGCATGAGAAGCGGACTGGACGGCTTGCTGTCATCCACCGGGAAGTCCACGCAAAAGAAAGAACCTGCACCGGTCAAAACGGAAAAAGAGCCTGCTGTACATTGCAACTTTGTCATAAACAAAAGTATTCATACCCGGATGAAGTACCTCGCCATCGAAAAGAATATGTCTCTACGGGACATCGTGAACGAGGCGATGAAAGAGTATTTGGAAAAGCACGAGAAATAACCGGTACGGCGGTTGTAGTCCCCATCCGATATACCTTTTATAGCATACCGCTATCTTATGGGCACGTCCACAAGGTAGCGTTTTTCCTGTTTATACCCTCCTGGGTGTTCTCCTGTTCTATTACCTCTTATAACCGCATGGTTGTATTACTTTTTTATTTATTCCACTTGCCGCTTGTCCGGCCTCGTTCCTGCCATCGCCGGTTGGTTTTCCAGACGCAAATTTGGACTGCCGCGCTTGATTTCACCGCTTTGAAGTGCATTTCTCGTAAAATTCTTCCTTCCTGCGAAAGAGTAATTTTCCGGAAAAAGCGTTGAAAATAGCTTGTTCGTCAGTCCCTTGAAGCATCTGTAAATCCCAAGCGGTTCAGGCAGAGAAAAGAACCGAAAAAAGGGAAAATAAAAAAATCAAATATCAACCAATTAAATTTTATGATTATGGCAACAACAGCAGTTCAAGCAGTAGAGAAGAACATCACATCGGTAGCATTGGCAGACATTCAGCCGAGTAACTACAACCCACGTAAGAACTTTGACGAGACAAGCCTTGCGGAACTTGCCGAGAGCATCCGTCAGCAGGGAGTGCTTCAGCCTATCGGTGTGCGCCCTATTGCGGACAACCGTTTCGAGATTGTATTCGGAGAACGCAGATACCGTGCTTCCCTCATGGCTGAATTGGCGGAAATTCCGGCTATCGTCATGGAAATTTCAGACGAGACAGCCGAGGAAATGGCGATTACCGAGAACCTGCAGCGTAAGGATGTGACCCCGATTGAGGAAGCCAACGCCTACCAAAAGCTCATAGACAGCGGTCGCCACGATGTACAGTCCTTGACCGTGCAGTTCGGCAAGACGGAGGCATATATCCGTACACGACTTAAATTCGTTTCCTTGATACCCGAAATCGCTTTGCTGTTGGAGCAGGACGAAATCACAATCAGCGTGGCAAGTGAAATCTGCCGTTATGGGGAAGAGATACAGCGTGAGGTGTACGACCAACATCTGAAAGAGGGGGTGCAGTACAATAGTTGGCGAGGCATGAAAGCTTCCGAGGTGGCACAAAGCATCGAACGGCAATACACCGCAGACCTCAATCGCTATTCATTCGACAAAACCCTTTGTCTTTCATGCCCTCACAATACCAATAATATGATGTTGTTCTGTGAGGGTGGTTGCGGAAATTGCGCCAACCGCGCTTGCTTGGTGGAAATGAACACATCGCACCTTACCGAAAAGGCTATGCGGCTCATGGAACAGCACCCTGCCGTTCCCCTCTGCCACGAAAGCTACAATTACAATGAAGCTGTCATCGACCGACTTACCGCTATGGGCTACGAAGTGGAAAGCCTTAAAACCTATGCAACGAAATACCCCGAAAGCCCCCAAGCACCTCAAAAAGAGGATTATGATACCACCGAGGAATACGAGGATGCAGAAAAGGATTACGGGCAGGAATTGAACGGTTACACCGAAAAATGCGAAGCAATCCGCACCCGAAGCGAAGCAGGAGAAATCTCCCTCTATCTCCGTATTGAGAGCAACGACATTACACTGTGCTATGTTGCAAATACCGCTACCACCGTAAACGGTACAGCAACCGAAATGCCGCTTTCACCTATCGAGAAGTTGGAAAAGCAGGACAAACGCAACAAGGAGATTGCCCTCGAAAAGACCGTTGAAGACACCAAAAAGCGGATTTTAGAGGTCGATATGTCAGAGCGCAAATTTGGACAGGACGAGGAGAAAATGGTGTATTTCTTCCTGCTCTCCTCACTCCGCAAAGAGCATTTCAATGAGGTGGGAATTGAAGATAAAGGTTCTTATTACTACCTTACGAGCGAGGACAAAATGCGCATCATCGAGAACCTTACCGCCAAGCAGAAAGCCGTTATCCGCAGGGATTATCTGATTGCCAATTTCAAGGACGCATTCGGTAACAACGCCACAGCCTCCCTGTTGCTTGGCTTCGCCCAAAAGCATATGCCCGAAGAACTTGCCAATATCCAAGACGGATATAATGAAGTGTACGAAAAGCGGCACCAACGCATTAAGGAAAAAAAAGCCGCTTTGCAGGAACAAGCCACGCAGGAAGCGGAACAACCCGATGAACCGCAACCCGAAGCGGAAGCACAGACCGAACCGCAAACGGAAGAAATAGCTGCCTGACAAATGTTGTTGTCATAACGAATAGGGGGGGGGAAATCCGCCCTCTATTCATTTTTGTATGCTCCGGACAAAGGACCCAAGTACCTCTTTTAACTTTCTGACGAACCCGTCACCACCCACCCTTCCTCCATTCATAGCTTTCGTTTCCTCTCTTTTTTACCATTTTCAACTTCCCTTTTATAGCGTTTCCCCAGCTTCATTCCCTGTCAGCCCCGGTTTGGTTTTATCAGATGCAAAGGTCGGCCGTCGCGCTTGATCCGGCGGCTTGAAATGTATTTCCTGCAAATTCTTCCTTCCCTCAGAAAGAGTAATTGGCAGGAAAAGCCTCCCGTATGAAGCTGTACCGACAACCGTTTACCGCATCTATAAAATCCCAAAGCGGTTCCGACAGAAAGGAATCGAACGGAGGGAATAAAAAACAAATCATTAAAATTCAAGATTATGGACAACATCAAGGAAAGCAAGGAGTACCAGCTCGCCAAAGACTGGGAAAGAGCAGTGAACGATTACGGCTTCAATCCCAAACGGTTTGCAGCCGCTATCCCCGAAATGCACCCCACGCTGCAGCAAAGCCTTTACAGGTTGGTAAAGGAGTGTATCGTGGTCATGGCAGACGAGACACGCAATTACGATGACCGCAACCGTGCATCGCACGAAGAAGCGAAGTGTATCATGGAATACCTCAAGGCAAACGGGAGACATATCCCATTAAGATAACAGGCGTATGAAAACGAAAGAACTACAATTTGACGGCAATATCTACATCTGCCGTATCGTGAAATCCAACGAAGGTGAAGAACTACTTATCGGCTCTACCGCTCTGCTCGATGCACTTCATCCGGGCAGTTTCGAGGACGAGAGCGAAGGTTTTGCAAGTAAGGAAGCCGAACAAATATATGACGAGGTTTTCTTTTTCGCCGATGCGAAGACCCTCAAATTACCGGACGATGAACTCATCACGGAATTAAAAGAGGATAACCCCGAATGGTTCAACTAACATAAATCAATAATCATATTAAAAATCAAAGTTATGGATAAAGAGTATGTAATGCACATCGCACAGACCATCAAAGAACAATTACTGTCATTTACCCCCATACCCGTCTTTATGTCGTGGGGAGTCAGCGAATTTGTCGCTACGGTATTCCAAGAATTACCGGCACTGCGGCTGAAAGTAAACGGACGGTTACACGCCGGATATGTCGTTATCGCTCTCAACGGCTCTGATTACTACGAGGTCTATCTACTGAAAGAAGATGATAGCAATGCAAAGTGTGTCAATGAAGAAGTCTGCTTCGACGAACTGGGCGATGTTATCGACCGGGCTATCGAAAGCGGTACAGACAAGGAGGAATACGATAAATTCTGCGACCGGCAACTTGCCGAACTTTTAAGCGGTACACGAGCTTAAATAAGCGAACTACCATATAAATAACACTGCCCCCATTTTCACGCGGGCAGTGTTATTTGTATGAGGTTGGATGCGTCCAAGCCGCAATATCCTATTATAAACTTACTTTTGAAATTCTTGTTCCACTTTTACCGTTACATACATCTGGTTACGGCTTGTGGGATTGTCCGGCTCCGTCATTTCCAATACCCCTGCACCAATCATCGGATTGATATAGACCTCCATAAGATTTTCCCTATCTTTCAATCCTAAATGTTGCAAAATATCAGATAGGGATTGCGGCTCAACACAGAACTCCAAGATTTGCTCTTTTCTCAAATCCTGCTTGCGAGGTTTTCTTGTCGGGTTTTCATCCCTAACTGCAAGGTCAGCACAACATAGTCCGGACGTGTTTCCTCGGCTACAGTAGGAAGCGGCCAACCCAAAGACTGCCAACCGCTCACAATCTTATCCACACCGCTACCGGCTTTCTCGGCACGCCCCAGACACATGAACATCTAAGTGAGTAGATTGGCAGCAAAGCGAGTGCAGGAAACCGGAACGCTAAAAATACCGAATAAGACCCACACGGCACTATAATATGTTGGCATTCTGCCCTGTATATCCCGTATTTTTCGTACCTTTGCGGCACAAAAACGTATGTATATGGAACAACAAGTTATCCCATCGGATTATACACAATATGCAGAGGCAGTAGAGATAATCAAACATGCCATCGAACGCTGCCGGTATAGAAGTGCGGCTGCGGTCAACAAAGAAACTCTCTCGTTGTATTTTGGAGTGGGGAAATTCGTGTCTGAAAATTCCCGCATCGGCTGTTGGGGTACTAAAGCATTGCCTACCATATCAAAGCTCCTTCAACGGGAGTTGCCCGGTCTGCACGGCTTTTCTGAATCGGGGTTGAAACGGATGCGCTCATTCTATGAGGAATGGAGGACGTTTTTAATTCGTCCAACAGTGTTGGGCGAATTGGAAAACCATTCGTCGGAAAAGGGTACGGCTTTAATTCATCCAACAGCGTTGGGCGAATTGGATATTGACGAGCATCTACTGCTGCAACTTATCGGGCAACCGGTCAATACCGAATTTACCTGGGACGATTTTGTCAAGATTAGCTTTTCACATCATATTGAAATCCTGACTCGTTCAAAAGACATCGCAGAACGATTGTTCTATATCCATTGTGCCGCTCAAAATGCGTGGTCGCTATCCTCTCTCAAAAATTACTTGAAAGAAGACATCTATTCAAATCGCGGATCTTTGCCGAGCAACTTCCTTCAAGTGCTGCCCGAAGCCATTTATGCCGTAAAAGCGACATTGGCGTTCAAGGATGAGTATATGCTCGAAATGGTTAATCTGGAGAATGTGGGAGAACGCGAACAGGACTGGAACGAAAAGGTCATCGAAAACCAAATCGTAACCAATATCAAGCAGTTCATTCTCCGTTTTGGAAACGACTTCACTTTTATCGACAGTCAGCATCGCCTGATAGTTGCCGGAGAGGAAATGTTTGCTGACCTTGTATTCTTCAACAGAGAACTGAATGCCAGCGTAATCGTGGAATTGAAACGGGGCAAGTTCCGCCCGAATTATCTCGGACAGCTTAGCGGTTATCTGACTGTATATGATATGACCGACAAGAAACCGCACGAGAACCCTTCAATCGGTATTGTCCTATGTCAGGATGCCAACCGCCAATTTGTCGAAATCATGGTGCGCGACTATGATAAGCCTATGGGCGTGGCGACATACCGCACAGCCCAAGAAATGCCGGAAAATTTGCGCAAGACTCTACCGGACATCGACAAATTACAAAATCTGCTGTCGGAAAACGATTCCAAATCGGAAACTGTCAGATGATTCATTTATGTCCGCAAGATTTCGGGTAGCTGAATGGAATACAAAAATCCCTGCAATAACCACGTAAATTATTGCAGGGATTTTGATTTATTTCGCCCCACGCTTGTTCAGTACATCCGCTATCATGTCTTTTACATCCTGTCCGACTTGTATGAAATTTTTATACAAGATGCGTTCCCGTTCCTCCCTCGACTTGAAAGTGTAGAACTTCGGTAGCGGTACATAGGCCGCTTCCTCCGCTTTTATCTCCCTCATATCGAAATCCGTCTTGCAGAAGAACTTTGTAGTCTTGAACTCTTCCGACTCCTGAATGTTCATCGAGCCTCCCGTACCGGTTTTCGTCTTCACGAAATCACGTGCCGTCTGTCCGCAAATCCATCCCGTCGCCATATCCGAAATTTTCGAGGCGGGTACAAGACTGTCCATGTTCTCATTGAGATTGATACTCGTTTTGTCCCGGTCGATCGTCACGCCCTTTTTGACCTGTACCACCTTGCCGAAAATGTCATTCGACAACCATTCCAGTGTCTCTTTTGCGCGAGCTGAACCGCTTACCACGTTGCCCACTGTCGTGATGATTTTTTGCATTCCCACTTTTCCGTAGTCAGCCTCCAACTGCGGCAACTCCTGAAAACCCAGCGTTACGCTTACCTTGTTGCTTCTCGCCGTACCTATCAGTCGGTCTATCTTGTGGAAATACAGTGTCGGTAGCTCATCCACGATGATGCTGACCGGAATATTTTTCCCCTGCCCGGTGTTCACACGGGTAACGAGACGGTTCAATATCAGAGCGTTCAACGCTCCGATGATACTTTCCATTTCCGGATCGTTGGCTATCAGCAGATAACTGGGTGACTTGGGGTCACTAACTTTCAGGTCGAAATCGTCCCCATCCTTGTGGAATATCCAGTAAGATTCCTTTGTAGCCAAACGGCTGGTATAGACACGCAGCGTACCTATCATACCTTCCAACTGTTCCATCGCCTTGTTTTTGAAGGCCGTTTGGAACGGGCCGAGCAACGGCGCGACCTCGTTGTCCGTCTCAAGTACCTCAAAAATAGTCTGGTAGCTCTCATTGAGAAATGAAAGGATATGCGGCATATCCGAGTATTTTCCAAGCCAATAGGCAGGTTCCACGATGCTGCCACCCTCACGGTCACGAACGACACCCGTCGGCTTCCAGAACTTCGTCTGCGGATCTTGCCGTTTCTCCGCATACAGTTTCTTTCCGTTTGCATCGTAGGGTTCCCGCTCGTAGTTCACGAAAAAGTAGATACAGGCGGCAAGAAAGTTCACGGCAGAAGTCTGAAAGAACTGGTCACTGCCTCCGCCTCCCTCTTTCTTGCCTTTCTGCAGGGATTCCAACAGGGTTTCCGCCGTTTCGCTCGCCGCCGCAAGATTATTGATGTACTTTGCCTGAATGGGGTTCACCCGTTTGCTGTACTCCACATCCACGAAGTTGATGATGTTGAACTTGCATCCTTTTGGCACTTTGCCGAGCTTCTGGTTTTTCTTGTAATGATAGTAAAGTTTAGTGGCAAGTGTCGGAAATTTGTAGTCATAGACCACCATCGCGAAGCCCTTGGCACTATGTTGGCGGATGAACGGTTCTATGATACTGAACGTCTTACCGCTACCTGGAGTTCCAACCACCCATGTTCCTCTGAAACAGTTGCTTATCGACACCCATCCCTTGCGAAATTTACCTTTGTAATAGTACCGCATCGGTATATTCACGCTATACTGGTTCTCATCCTTCTCTTCGCTCTGCTCGAAACTTTCATTCTCGAAGTTAAACCGGTCTTTACCCAGTCCCTCCTTGATGAACTTCGAGATGTTATCCAATGCGATATGCACCAATATCACACCGACCAGCGTAGCCGCCATATAGAAGATGATGTTCAGCGGCAGGGTGTAGAGCCTCGTTTCCATCGTATGATGGTACAGCCACACGGAGAACACAATCAAGAACAATCCGCAGATAAGTGGATATAACACTTGCCTGCGTGCGTCAAACTCCAAGTGTTTTTTGTTGCGTGTGCCGATACAAGTGATGCAGATGAGTAGGAAGGTCGCTATCTTACTATACACGAGGTTGCCGTCGTTATAGATCATCCATCGCTTGATGCGCCCGTGTATATCAATCAATATGCCGCCCCAGTGGTCGAGCATGGCAAGGTCTATGGCATACTCGAAGAACTCCATCAGCACGGAGATATAGATGACCGCACGGAATATTTTGTAAAATCCTTGTAGTTCCTTGCTTTCTTCCATTGTCTTTGTCCTTTCCCTCTTTTCGTTCCTACCTGTTCAGTGTGATAATCGGCCGCACCTTGTGCGCCTGTGTCTTCGGGGTCTCCTGCATCGCACCGCTTCCTGTCGAGTAAAGCCACGCTTTCGCCGTTTCCTGTCCGGTTACCTCCGTCGATGTCCAGTACCAGCAGTCGTTTTCATCCAACGGCAGCGGATGGCCGCCACACCGTTCGATGACAGGATTGACGGTTTCCCGGACGGCATACAGCAGCCGCATCTGTGCCACCGACGGGATATAGGCACTCTGTCCGTACCGCCACAGGTCAAAGACCGCTTCCGCCATAGGCGAAGCCGTCTCCCGTGTGTCGTACAGCGCAAAGGTGTTCATGTTCCCGTCCAAAGCCTCGATGTCGGCCGACGTCCCTTGTGCGACACCGAGGCTGTCGGCAAAAGCTGCCGGAGCAATGTCCCACAGGTAAACCGCATAGCCGTTCCCTTCCGTACCTTCACGGTGTTCGGTATCGAAGACAACCGCTATTGCCCGTTTTCCCGACTGTTCATACTGTACGTAGGATAAAGCCGTACCGTCCTCGCAGAGAATATGTCCCGGACGTACCGCCGTATCAGGTACGTCGATATGGGCGTCACAGGCAGCGCACAATACCGCCGTCACTGCCATTGCAAACCATTGAATCTTTCGTATCATGTTATTTTCGTTTTTTGTTTTTCCTTTATTTTATCGGCAGTTTCACCCCCAGCACGATACCTGTCCGCAGCAAATCCGCCCCTTTTATCATCATGTCACTCTTTACCTGCCAGAACAGTGTGCATCCCGACCGCAGCACATAATTGTGCTCGTAACCCACATGGATTCCGGCAAGAAACTTGTTCGTGTCGCTCCCTGCCGAAGCTCCGATACGCAAGTTGCCGTAATGGTTGCGTCCACGCACCACACAAGGTTTGTACGCCACACCGAAACCGTAAGTGCGATAGTTGCGCCAGAAGGATTCCGGACAAATATGACCGCAAGATTTACATTCCGTCCATTTCAGATAGCCGTTGGCGAAAAACTCCCACGCATGGCGGTAGTTCATTTCATGTTCGTAAGCAAGCGTTACGTCCATGCCGTTCTCATACAGCAATCCCACTCCAAGCGAGAGGCGGCCGCTGTTACGCTGCGCACTTGCATTCATGAAGACGCACATGCAGGCAAGCATCAGTATTATCGTCTTTTTCATCGTCATTCCTCCTCCAATAAAGCGGTGTTAAATGAATCGGCCGACAGCACATCCTCGTAGTCAATGTTCAGGCTGATATTGCGCCCGCTGATTTGTTGTTCCGTCATTTCGATGGTCAGCAGCTTGTCGTTCGGAAAGGTCATCTTTTTCACGACAATCACGTTCCGGTAGCCGTGCTTGAACGTCTTGCCGTGTTCCAATACCAGGGCAGGCGTCAGCTCGATGGTCTGCGCGTTGGTTGCCTTCGAAAGTTTCTTGTCCGACAGTTTCACCCGTATCTCGTCGATGTCGAAACGGATGTTCGTTTTGTTCTCGATGGAAAAGTCGATGAAGAAATAGTCGCCCACCGAGTAAATATTGTTCAGGCGCATTACCATTCGGTGCGCCTTGGTCGCCACGTTGCGGATTTTCGCGGGCGAGTTCCACACCCGTCTTGCAAAACGCACCATGTCGGCTGTGGACATCGAGACCGTAGGATTGTTGTAGGCATCCCGTTCCTGTAGCTGAATTTCCTTGTCTGCCACCGCCTCGCTTATCCGCGTGGTGTAGATGAGTGCATACTGCGTGCGATAGCGTTCCGTTACGATGGTGACGATGGCCAGCACTTCACCGTCCTCGTGTCCCGTCTCTTTGGGCTTCAACCGGATGATGTTCTCAATGGGTTGGTCGCCCGCCACCTTGTCTGTGGAAATATCCACGAAGCGGACCGGTTCCGTGGCTGTGATGACGGTCGTTACCTGTTCATTGACAGTCAGCCGTTCCATCTCTTCGTATGTACGCTGAGCCTGTGCGTTCCGTGTGGCAAAAAGTCCTGCCGCCAGAAGAAATGCAGTTACAATTATTTTCTTGTTCATATCGTTTCTGTTGATATTGTTTATTTCTTTATTTCCCTTATTTCGCTTTCTTTAATCCATGACCACGTTCCAGTTCCTCCCGAATCCGTCGTCCGACAATTTCGCAATACGTCGGTTCAATCTCGAATCCGATGTAATGCCGCCCCGTGCGGATGGCGGCAATGGCGGTCGTACCCGAACCGATGCAGTTGTCCAGCACCACATCGCCCTCGTTGGTATAGGTACGTATCAGGTACTCTATCAAGGCTACCGGCTTCTGTGTCGGATGATAGAATGCTCCTGTCTTGTGTTCCTTGGGTATGGAAATGACAGAGGTCGGGTACTTGTCTTCGGCAACACGCACCGGAGCCAGTTTCATTTCACCGTAACAGCGGTTCGTGAAACCGTCCGTCTTGCGGCGTCCATGATTCCTCCGTTCCGGTGGACACGGCGTCATTTGAGGATGATATACCGGCTGACGGTCGTAGAACACGATGATGTCCTCATGCTGGCGTAGCGGCATCCGGTTGGCATTCAGGTGACCCGTTACCCGGTCTTTCCGCCACACGAGGTTATACCGCCACATCCGGGGTTGCGAGAGCATGAGTTGCGCCGAGAAAATGCCCTGCGCAAAGAGGATAACGGGGCTTCCCGGCTTGGTGATCCTGCGGTACTGTTTCCACAACGCTTCGAGCGGTATCTGCCTGTCCCAGTGTGCCGCCTTGTTGCTACGGTTCAACACGCCGTAAGGCAAATCCGCTATCACGGCATCGACACTGCCGTTCGCCATGAGCTTCATACCCTCGATACAGTCCATATTATATATGTTGTCAATCTCTATCATGGCTTCCGTTTTTACTGTTTCTCACGTCCGTTCACCAGATAGACGAAAGTGCCGTATTTCAGCTTTACCTTATTTTTTTTGATAGCTTTGCCGATGGCATTGCTCGTTTTCTGGTAGGCATTCGTAGCGGCTTGCATTCCCCATTGCGAGAGACTGTTGCCGTAACTGCCGGTATTCATGTTCAGATTCCCCGACACCGCACCGCTTGCCACATCCTTGCTCGTTTCCCGGAACTGGCTGTTCGGTACATAAAGCCCTTCCATGCCGTCCGTGTCGTAAAGGGACAGGCTGACCTTCACCAGTTCGTCCTCGATGAGAATGCTGGTGATGTTCCCCTTCACACGCCCCGACGAGAAGCCGCTCATGGTGGCATACAGATACGACCCTCGTTTGACCACGCACTCGTTGATCTCCACGTCGTCGAGCAGACGCAACCGCACACGCGAGCCGTCCACCGCCTTGATGTCCTCGTCGATAATGGCCTTTATCAGTTTCGGTTCACGGGCATTGACCGCAAGCGTATTGAAGTAATCCGAAGCCGTCTTTACCTTGCGTACCACTTCGCTGGGCGGTTCGTTCTCTGACGGGGCTTTTACCGAACGGCTCTCTTCCTCTATTTTTCCCTTGACCTCTATGGTTGCCGTCGGGGGTTGCGCCGATGCGGTACTGTCCGTATCGGTCGCCGGTAATACCTCATTGCGTCCTCTCAACCTTGCTTCGGCAAGGGCTTTCTCCAGTTCCGCGAGAGCTTCTTGCTCGCGTGTCTTGGCATCGGCAATTTGCGCTGCCGCAGCCTTTTCCTGCTGTTGCTCATCGAGCAAGGCGATGTCGTCCACCGTGTATTGCGATTCATATTCTTCCTTGTTGTCATCGGGTTCATCTCGTTCTATGTTATCCACTGCGGAGTAATCCTGTATCTTACCCCATGATTTGGCCATGTTCTCGTACTTGCTGCCTATGCCGTCACCGCCTTTAAGCCGGGCATCCGGCAAATCGGGGTTCAAAAACTCCGTTGTCTGCAGCGTCTTGTCCGGAATCTCCGCCGTTTCGGTATGAAACAGGTCGAAGATGAAGTACGATGCAACCAGAAGCGGGATATACAGGACAGCCGGAAGCATATACTTCGGCTCCCTGAAATTGATTTTATCAAATATCTTCATCATACATCTTTTAATTGAGTTGTACATACTTGCCTTCAATGCTGCAGTTTTTCAGCACTTCTGCGTTTTCCACTCCGAATGCGATCAGGATGCTGCCGCAACCGGGAGAATCGCCGCGTGTTCCGTCCGGGCGGTAAAACCGGATGCGGTGGCGCAGGAATTTCATGCCCGTCGCTTTCTCGAAAATGACGTCCTGAAACATTTTGGAATCGCAACGGTTGAACAACAGCGCGATGCCGTTGCCGTGTTCCGCCAGCTTTCGGACAAACTGTTCGATAAGGGGACGCGAGTACGGAGGATTGAGCCATACACGCCCTTCCCATTTCAGGGACAATCCGTCCATGTTCCGGTCATACATGACTTCGGCGGTCGGCCACAACGGACGGATAGGGGCGCAAGGGTCAAGGTCGAACCTGCCTAACGCTTTCAACACCTCCTTCGGGGTGTACCATTCGTCCGACGAGCGGACTGATTTTTCAAATCGTGTATTCATAAGCACTCCTTTATTGCGGTTCATATTTCTTGTTCTCGTTCCGATTTTCCCTTATTTCACCCCCTTGCAGCCTCTTGTGTCTTTCCCGTAGCACCGAATCCTGCATTTCCGTCGCCGTGCGTGTCGGCCGGCTGTTGCGGTATGCCATTGTAATGCGATAGATGTTCCAAGTGAACCCTCCGATAGCGAAACCAAAGACGATGACCAGAAAAAGTATCCGGTGCGCGTTGGCGAATCCCTGCACCTTGGCGGCAGCCTTGTCAATGCGTGTCGCTTGGGCGAACTTTCGTCCGGCGGACACCTCCCGCTCGTAACGGTCTTTGTATTTCGGATCGTTCTTGTCCGGCATCTTTTCACCGAAGAGCATCCGCCTGAATCCCTTGATATTCATAAACTCCGTTGTTTAGTAGTTGATCTTCGTTTTCTGTTCGATGTCCTTGTTCAGCAGGGTTCGCCAGTTCACGATAAGCAATCCGTGCGGGTTGTTTTCTGTTCGGGGCACACGCTTAAGTTGCCCCGCCGTGACCAGTTCCCGCATGAGGATGTTGCTCCGCCGCTCAATGCGTTGCCGTCCGTAGTAAGTGAACTCCATCTTCTCCTTGTTGAAAGCCACGCTGTCACAATAGATGGAGAACACCGAACTCGTACCCAAAATGTTGGAGTAGAAACCCTTTTCCTTGAGCGTGTTGTATTGTGCCAACCCCGTCTCATCCACCAGATACATCGCTTTTTCCATCGTATAGCGGATGTATTTGTCATCTGGCGGTAACGTGAAAAAATAATGGTGGAACATTTCCACATGGCTTTTAGCTTCCATGTCAAGCGTTTCGTCCATTGTCGTGCGGTTCACGAGGATAGGCACGTTGCCGTCCAGCACATACACCTTCTTCTGCGCATCCGAGACCATCGTCCGGGCTGTCCAGATACTTGACAAGCTGATGATGACACATCCCACGAGAAAAGCGGTACAGATGATGCCCACCAGTCTTATTTTGTTTTCCAAATTCTTGATGACCATCGGTTATTCCCTTTTACCGTTCAACATCTGTACATATTCCGTGTGCAGCATGGGTATGACCGCATCCCGAAGTTCCGTCAAAAGATTCTCGAACTCCGCCGAGAATATCTCCACGTAATAGCCCTGCATCTCCACGTGGACAAGCACCCACCAGATTCCTCTTTTGCGCTTACCTGCGTTCCGCTGCAGCAGGGCAAGACGCAGCTTGTACGTCAGGTACGTCACCAAGGGGGCGATGTACCGGTCGTCGTACTCGAAGGCTTCGTCCAGTTCTTCATACTGCGGGTCGATGCGGTGGTTTTCCGTCACCTCGCAAACCTCTTTTCTCGCTCGTTCCTGTGCAAAGGACATGAATTTCTCATCCTTGCACCAACTTTTGATTTTCTCTTGCAATTTCATGTTGTTATGATTTTTATTGGGTTTATATTATCTTTTGCGGATTATCTCATGATGCCGCCCAACCCTCCGGTTGCCGTCATCTTCGCCTGCTGTGCCACGCCCTCGCCGAAGTTTCGGGTAGAGAATGCCGTGTCGCCCTCCGGTATCATCCATGCCGCCAAGTCCGGAACAAGGTTCAGGCACTTGAGGGCTACAATCGAAGCCGCCATCAGGTAGCCTGCCGAGAAGAACGAGTTTTGCAGGTAGGCAGCCATCGTCTGCTCGCTGGCGGTTATCGCCGTCAGGTTCTCGATTTGGATGCACAATACAATGTCAAAGAGCAGCAGCACATAGAAGCCCACGAAATAGAGCATCGCCCCGTAGAAATGCACCGTCAGATAGCGTGTCAGCCACTTCGCCCAAGCACCTTCCCATTTCGGCAGGATGCTGAACGCCCACTGTATCGGTCCGAAAATCGTCAGCATTCCCAACAGGATTTGTTGGCAGTAAATCGTTGCCCACCAACCGATTCGGAACACCACGAGAGCAATCAACATGATGATTTTGTCTATCCCCACGATGACTCCTGCCGTCAAAGACGTGAACCACAACTTCGCCGCATCCTTTTCCATGCTCGTCACTTCGTCCACGCCGGTCTGCTCCATTGTCGCCTCTATCAGGTTGGGATCGGATGTGCCCGTGTGGGCGACATCCGCCTGCGCCTGCAGGTTCGTGTACATCGTGTCACGCACATGGATGAGCTGTTGAACTTCCTCGAACCTGTCCGATATCTGTGAAGCTTCAGCTTCGTACAGGTCATGGGTGTACGACCCGATGCAATTCGGGATGTAGGACAGAAAGTCCAGAAAACACCAGTTGTTCCGGCTCCCCGCCATACCCGTGTCCGCAGGCGGATACCACCAGCAGATGATAATCGACACGGCAAGCGGCCTAAACAGCTTCATAACGTCCAACGGCTCGTGCTTTACCATCATCTTGTAGGCGATACCTGCCGCCATGACGATGGAGAACAGTGCCGCGAGTGCCATGCACATCTGCAATATCCACCAAAAAGGACCCTGCGCACCGGTAAAAGTCGCGTCCGTCAGAAACTCGTTGGTCTGAAAGATGACATCATCTATTTCCTCCTCCAACAGGTTGATGCCGAAATCCGAAAGTATATCTCCGTTTGCCATAGCCCTGTCTTTTTATTTCCCTCTGTTTACACTCTCGTTGTCATCTTCGCCGTTTCCGTTGCCGCCCGATTGCGAGCCACGCACCGCAAGGCGTGATTCCTGCCACCGGCTCATGGCATTGCGGACAATGCCGCCCTTATGCAGGGTACGGTTGTCCGTTGCGTTCAGCAGTGTGCTTGTTGCCGTTGCGTTCTGACGCTTGGCGAGGTAGCTCACTAAAATCTCGTTCTGCCGTGCCACATCCTCGTAGATGCGCAGATACTCCTTCTTTCGCTGGGCGTTTGGCATATAGGCGTCTTTCGTGGCGTTGATGGCGCACTGATAGACGTGGTAGTATTCCGTCCACCGTTCCTTGTCGGCCGGAGTACCGCCGGACAGGAGAATACGGTCGATGTTGCGCCGGAACCGGTCCATCTGTCTGCTGACCTTATCGCCCTCGGCAAGCCACGCGATGTCCGCCTGCCGGTCGGCAACGTTCAACGCCTCGACCTTCGCCCGCTTGACCAAAGCCGAATCAATGGCTTCCGCTTCGTCCACCTGGTTGTAGAGATTGATACCGGCAAGTGTGCGGAACGAGAGCTTGTTTTTGGCCGCCGCCGACTTCTTGTATTTGTTGTGCAGCACGGAATAATAGAGGTCGGGCGAGAGTGCGCCCGTACCGGTTTCCATGACCGTTACCTGATTCTGCTTCGGCGAATCATGGTTGTACGT
Organism: Bacteroides cellulolyticus; assembly: GCF_025567135.1. NCBI lineage: Bacteria > Pseudomonadati > Bacteroidota > Bacteroidia > Bacteroidales > Bacteroidaceae > Bacteroides > Bacteroides cellulolyticus. The sequence continues at coordinate 163,671 of NZ_JAOQJJ010000004.1, read as the reverse complement.
TACATACTGTGCGTGTACGGCTGTCGTTACGGTGACCGCCACTGCCATGAGTAATAGTTTTCTGTTCATATTCTTCTCTTTTTGTCGTTAATAATCCAGTCTTCCGGCTCCGCGCCAACGCCCGAAGGCGTCATCGAGAATCTCCCGCATGGTGCGGGAGCGATATACCTTTGCTTTCCAATAGCCGATGCGCACTTGAATGTACCGCCATGTCTCGAAATAGGCCCGGTTCAGATGCCGCTCGATGTTGTCCAATGAGCGGTTGATGGCCTCCAACACCATCAGCAGGTCGGAGGTCGAGCAGGCTGCCGCTCCGGTGGCATACAGCACGAGGTCGCTCACGGACTTGTAGAGCTGTTCCCCCTCACGGGCAATCGCCCTCAGCCCCCTCGCATTGATGGAGATAATCAGGGTATCTGCGGATTCGATGCGTCCACGTTTCAAGATCTTCGCATTGAAATCCTCCAACAACGATTTATAGTCGCCGATACGGTCGCTGACCGATGTATAGGTATTCTTGACGTTCAACACCGTGCGCAACGACTGGTACATGACGTCGATGGCATCGAACGCACGGGTGTATTTGTCAAGGTCAATATTCAACTCTTTATAGTCCCCAATTTCTTTACAGCTGTACTCGTGCAACAGCTTGTTGCTGTACTCCAAGGTGCTACGAGCCAACAGCAGGCTGCGCTGCTTCTTGTGGTCGTTGATGTAGGCTTCGACGGAGACTATATCGAAAGTCCACTGCGCCTTGGCGATACCGGGCAGCAGGGCGAACAGCACGACGGCAATCTGTATGGTACGTTTCATGGCCGTACCTCCTTTCTGCTATTCCTGCTGTTGCCGCTCCGAAGCGTCCGTGCATTCTCCACCCAGCGGTCATGGCATTCCTCCACGAGTGTCAGCCTACGGCCTTCGTCCGTGTCCAGTCCGGGCTGCACATCCTTCATCACGTCAAGGATGCTCCGCTTGTAGTGCATCATCTTTTCCAGCGATACCAAGTCGGCATATATCTTGGTGATTCTGCTGTCCACCTCTCGCGCTATCTCAAGGCGGTCGCTTGACCACAGCAGATGGTACACGTCGCCTGATGGCGTTTCTTCCGTCGGTGCGCTGCGGGCGTATTCCGTCGTGATTTTACAGGACGGATGTTCACGGGCGATTTCGGCTATCCGGTCGTTTACCAGTTTAGCCTTTTCCGCATCCGAAAGTCCCGGATCAAGGGTCAGCACGTCAGCGACGTGTGTGTCCGTATATTCCGAAGTGAGTTCCCACTTGATTTGGATAATGGTACGGTGTATTTTTATGCCGAGAAAATATTTCGGCTTGCGGGCAATGGAGACCGTAGCCCTGAATGTGATGATACCGTTGATATTCGGCATGGTCGCCTTGCGTACATACGAGTAGCCGTTCCATGCTCCGCCGTCCTGCCAAGTAAGACCGTATGCCGCCTTGCAGTCCTGCATGATGGCAGGGATGCGGTAATAGTCATCCGTCGCCACGCTGTTGTCGTCTGCGGCATCCGACTTTGCTTGGGCATAGTCGGACTGTTTCTTCTTCCATTCCGCGAGTTCTCCTTTCAGACGGTCTATCCGTGTCTTGTTCGCGTTGTACTGCTGCCGGTAATTCGCCGCATCCTCAATGCTCGCCGTACTGATTTTCTTCAGCAGGACAGCGTTCTCGTTTTCCAATGCCCCGATTTGCGCTTCAATATTGGCCGCTTGGCTGTTCGCCTCGTTCAATAGCGCGTCCAGTTCCGAAAGGTCGAGGTCGTTTTCCGTCACCGAGGTCTGCATGGCGCACTCCTTGGTGTGGGCATTCAACGAGCTGCCGCACTTGCGGCACTTGTACTGTGTCGAGCCTTGTCCGAGCGTAACCCCGTCGGAACAGGTCACGCTGATGGTCACGCTCTCGCATCCCTTCAATTTGGCTGCGTCCGTTGCTTGGTAATAGTTCCGCGCACCGGAAGATATATAATAGGTGTAGCCGTCCTCGTTCTCGTTGAACTCCGCAAGCCGGACATTCAGTTGCGCCCGAAACGTGTTCAAGTCCATCGAGTAGGAATCGAAGACTTCCTCATAGACGACCTCTTCTTTGTTCCAGTTTTTGCTCACATGGATTTCGTATGCGTATGCCTTTTTGGTCTGCTTGTTTTTCTTGCTGATGATATAGGCACTCATCCAATAGTTGATGCTGTAGCTGAACCCGTCGTTCTGGTTGTTCAACTGCTGCACGCGGTTTCTTGACCAACCGGCATATCCTTCCGAGTTGGCAAGTACCTGTTCCCGTTGCGAGGCATCAGGATAGAAATTCGGGTCGCTCGTGTTGAACCGCACCCATGCGCCCCCGTTCAGGATGCTGTTGTCGTCCGTCGGAGGATAGTAGTCGCACAGCGATACGCTCCCTTGGTCACGCCGGGCAATGTACCACCGCTGCGTGTAATAGTTCCCCATCGCTTCGTCCAGGTAGTCGGTCATCCATGCCGTGAGGTTGTAGTTGCTGAAGTTGAACAGACCGGCCACGTTGTCCGGACCACCCACCATGTCAATCAGCAAGCCGCTGATGTCATGTTCCGCCTGCTCGAATAGACTCCCGTAGTGTTCATACAGGTTGCCGATTTCTTCAACCTTTCCACCCAGCAGGTCATGGAACGAGCTGCTTTGCAACAGGGCGTCACCAAGATTGGCAATGCCTGCCGTTGCAAGGCCGACCCCCGTGTTATAAAGGTTGTCGAGGTCGCTTTTCAGGTTCTCGTGGGTGAAGTTGCCCGGTATGCGGGCGAAGTTGTCCATCATCCGCTGCCAGTCGATGTTTCCCGTTTCGGAGAGTTTCAGCAAGGGGGCAATTTCCGGATTGATTTCGAGAAAGGCGATGTCCGAAAAGGTCAGCGTGCTGTTGGTCACCACGCTCTCGAACTGCATACACAGACTTTTGGTATCATCGCAGACTTTCATCAGGTAACTGCCCCAATAGATAGCCGTTTGCGGCGAATGGAGCATCTGCTTCGCCACCACCCATATCTTGGGCATGATTTTCTCCGCCACCATCCGGTAGATGCGCCGGTAGTAGTAGTTTTCCGTACGGCTGTTCCAGATGCCGAGGTCGCTCAGGGCTTTATGCTCCAAGAACTTGGCCGCGAATATCCCGGCGGTAGCGACCTCCGCTGCCGTGTAGTGCTTGAGGACGTCATCGACCTGCTCCCGGTAGTACCCTTCGGCGACCGCTTCCGTACCGAAGGCAGCCACCATCGCCGCAACGGTACGGGTGTCGTAGTTCACGCTGTAATACTGGGCGTGAACCGTCTGGCAGAGTGTGACCGAGGCGATGGTCAGGATAAGGAGTAGTCGTTTCATGGCTGCAATGTTTATTTGGATTCATGCACGGGACGGAGGTTGAGCACACGCCCCGTCTCGTTTACTTTTTGTGCAAAAGGCAGGGCCTTCCCGATACCGCTGGCATCCCAGTCCCGGCAATATGCCTCGATAGCTTCCTGATGGCTGCACCGAAGTTCCTTCTTGTAAAGCTTCAGTGCCTCCTTTTCCGCCCGTTCGGTCGTGTAGGTCATGTAGCACTCGTGCGGCTCTTCCACGCCGTACACGCCGCTGGTCGTCCCCCGACGGATAAACACTTCGCGGAAGAAGCTGCGCCCATCCTTGTTCTCCAAGCGGTTGATGGTAAATATCTTCTTGCAATCCACCTCGGTCAGACCAAGAATCTTTCGGATTTCGTCAAAGCGTTCCTTGAACTTGCTCTGGTCAAGCAGCATCACCACGTCCGAGTTGTTGATGATGGCCTCCTTCACGATTTCGCTGCCGATGATGTCCTGTATCTCCTGCGTCACCACGCCGACAGAAGCCCAAAACTTACGGGCGGTCTTGTACATGAACTTGATGTATTCCGCCATGAGCGGGCTGGCAATGGCCTTCCACGCCTCTTCGATGACAAGGACTTTACGGGTCTTCTTGATGCGCATTTTCTGCAGGAACACGTCCATGATAATCAGTGTGACAATGGGAAACAGTTTCTTGTTTTCCTTGATTGCATCCACTTCAAAGACGATGAATGTCTCGTCAAACAGTGCCGAATCCACATTCTCATTGAGAATCTTCTCATATGCGCCTCCCTTGTAGAACGGCTGCAGCATGGTCGAATAGGTCGAGTAGCTGATTGTCGTGATGTCATTTTCGGTGCAGATCTGCTCCAGACGGTCGAATGAGTAGTCAAAGAATGAGTTGAAGTTCAGTTCCGACACTTTGAGAGCCGCCCGCCGTGCCTCAAGCACCTCTATCTGTTTGCGCACCATCTCATCCACCTCTCTGGGTGGTTTGTTTGGGTTCTTTCGGCTGGCCGCCGCAAACAGGTTTTTCAGCAGTACCTCCCGTTGCTCGTCGGTGTATCTTGTAAATCCGTTGAAATAGGCATCATAGTAGTCTATGATTATCTGCTCGACAATGCGGAACTCGATTTCGGGAATCTGGCTGTCCGACCCTTTCCAAATCATCAGGATAAGGTTCTTGAGGAAGTCTATCTTCTCGATATTGTATTCCTCCCGGTTGATGCGAAACGGATTCATCGTAATAGGCCGTTCCTCGGTATAGGAGATATACTTGCCGCCCAGATACTCGCACAGTCCCTCGTATGAGTTCCCCGTATCGACCATCACCACATCCGTTCCCTGCTCATGGAGCTGGCGCACGACCGAGTTCATATGAAAACTCTTGCCGCTGCCCGAAGGCCCCAAACAGAAAAAATTGGAATTATCAGTCAGTTTATTCTTTCCCTCTTTTCCCGTGATGTCGATAGCCACCGGCACGCCCTGACGGTCGGTGTAGTAAATCTTCAGCGGCGTTTCCTCGCTGTGCAGCACACGCTCCTTGTACATCAGGCACATCGCCGCATCGGAAAGGGTCAGGAAACGGTCGTATTCCTCATTGAGCGTGTAGCAGTTGCCCGGAAACGAACCGACGAACAGTTCCAGTTGGTTGTATGCCCGCTTGCTGATATGGATACCCATACGCCCGAAAGCGTTTTCCAAGTGGTTCGTACACTTTTGCAGGTCTGCACCGGCAGACACGGCCACCACCATGTTGAAGTGTGTATATACCAGTTGCTTGCTCTCACGGGCGATGACTTCCTGCACACGCTTGATGTCCTCGACCGCCATCTGGTTGTTCGGATTGGGAATGCTCGCGTGGCGGTTCTTCTTTTTGTCGAGCAGCGACAGCTCACGCTTCTGGTTGGGCAGGAAGATGATTTGGTTATAGACCACCGTCTCGGCGTTCGGGATGCTGTCCACCACCGACACCAAATCGACGGGCATTTCCGTGTTGTTGACCTCGATATTCGTGTACGGACGTATCTGTGAGGGCAGTGCGGCACAGTCCACGTCCACAAGGCTGTACACCTTGCAGCGTTTGTCGCCCATCGACACGGTTTCATCGTCCGCCTTGAAGTTCGTCATCGACACGGTGCGGTCTTTGAAGTTCATGGCGAAGTAACGATCGACGTACTCGCTCGCTTCGGCTTTGTTCAGGAATCTGGCCTGTACGCCGCCGTCACGTAACTGGTCGTGTACTTTACGGATTTTCACAAGGAAGTCGCGCCACTTTTTGCTATCGAACGAGAACAGACGGCTTTTCTTCGCCTCTTGCGTGATGGTCAGGTAGCAAAGGCTGTCCGTGTAAGGACGTCCCTTGAAATAACGAAAATAGGATGAAGACAGGAACTCCTGACCGTCAGTCGGTTCGCTCGCAAACTGTTTCCTGACGAAGATGTCCTGCTTGTGGATGGCGTACCCTTCGCCCAACGTCTGCGCAAGGGCGGTGAACAAGTGTGTGAAGTCGTAGTAACTGTCAATGTCCGCCGAATATTTCTGTACCGGATTCTCTATCTTAAGTACGGCGGAATATTCGCCGGTCTTGGTGTACAGCACACCCACACCGTCCGTTTCCTCCGCCGAGAAATAGATGTCCTGAAAGATTCGCTTGCGCTTGCCGCCCGTACCGAACGCATAGACCGACAAGGCCATACCCGCGCACAAAGCGACAAAACATAAAATGATGTATAGGGTCATTTCGATATACGTGTAATTAAATAGGGGCAGGTTCGCCTTGCTTCAAGACAAACCCGCCCGCGTTCAACAATCAATAAAGCCATGCACATTGCCGTGATGGTTTTTCTTTCGTCAGATCTTGCGCGAGTGGGCATACACATACACACCCGGAACGACCTTCTTGCTATGCAGTCCTTTCCGCTGTTTGAGGAGGATGAGCACGATACCGGCCGATACGACGGCTGCCAGCACGACAAGCCCGGCAATGAAACCGAGCAGGCAGTAGGCGGCGACAAAGCCGACAATGGCTCCGCACGTCGTCACCGCCGCCCAATATATATACCGGCCTTGGATGCCCAAAAACTCAAGAGGCCGTTGCAGTCCCTTGAACAGCGGGTAGTCCGGATAGCGTTCGTCCTTGCCTTTCATACTTATCCTTGATGTTTAAGCGGCAATACCGAAGAACAGAGGCAACGCCTTGGCCGCCGCAATGAGGAAGATACAGGCTCCCACGACCATCATGATCTTCTTCTTGACGTCCTGCTCCTCGTTGTTCATGGCGATATATACCGAGATTGCACCCACGATGGCCACAACGCCGGCAATGGCGTAGCACAATTTCACCATAATAGGCACATACTTGGCAATCTCCTCCGCGACAGTGGATAATGCGCTCGTACCGGCGGAATAGTCGCCTGCGGAGTTCTGCGCTTTCGCCACCATGCCGGACAGCAGCATGAAGGAGAACATCATTACTTTGGTAGGGATTCCGTTGACGAATCCGAATGCCTTGCGGCACAGTTGTTTGGTTTTCTGAAACATACGTTTACTTTTTTAGTGAATACTTTATTTGTCTGCGACCTGATACAAGTAAGGTTATATGCGGTAGCCGAAGAAAACCGGGAAAACATAGAATGCCCCGATCAGGAACAGGCACGCACCTACAAGCGTCATTATCGACTTGGTGATGCCGTCCTCGCCCGTGTTCATCTTGATGTATATCTGACAGACGGACACGATGACGTAAACTCCGGCGATAGCGCAACAGATATACTGGACATAGAGCATCATCGTCACCACGAAGTCGTGCATCGTGGCCAACGCATCCGCTCCCCAGCTATAGTTCACGCTGCCGCTTTTGGCAAAAGTCGTGTAGGGGAACGGGAGGCACAGCGCACATAGAATCTTTTTAGCTTTCGACATCTCACAACCGGTCTTGAATTGGGTTCCACTTTATTTCCGGTCGGTTGTCTAACCGTCCCTTGGAAATCATAGCCTTGTACATCTCCTCCGACGTGCGTGCGTCCGACAGGTAAGGCGTGGTCTCTTCCATCTGTTCCTCCGCCTCGGCCTTCAGCCGTTCCAGTTTCTCCTGCGCCGTTCCCGGTTTGTCCTTGACATCCTCAAGGGATGTTTCGGAAGAGGTAGCCGTACTTTCCGTCTCGTAGTTCTCGCTACCGATACTGAAGCCGGTCTCGCTTTCCGTGACAGCCACACTCTCTTCCTCTTCCGGTGCGCCGAGGTCGAAAACTTCCTCGTTCGGTTTGTCCGTCCCCTTTTTCCCGTAGATGTCATGCGCTATGATGACGGCGTAGTAAATGATGTAGGCAACCGTCAGGACGATGGCAAAAATGAAATATGAGTTCATGTATTTAGTATGAATATTAAAATTTGTATTAGTATGATTTTGCAAAGAAACGCACGAAATATAAAACCATAAAATAATTGAGCATTAAACATCTATTTCGTTAATGAGATTTATGTAATTTCCAAAAATCGAACTATTAAATCGTACTATATTGCAGTCTCTATGGAGGGAAATGGAGAAATCGGGGCATAAAAAAAGCTCTCGTGGTGGAGAGCTTTAGGTGGCAAAGGAGAACACTGAATATCAGCGTTTCTTTCCGCGCAGGTAATCGTTCAGGTCTTTGTATTCCGCATAGTGGCAGGATTCATCGCTGACACGTCCATCATACATCCCGGCAATGGTCTCTGTGGTTCTCTGCCCGGCAAGGTCATTGTCGAGATAACAGTGGATGACCGAATATTCCTGTAAACGTGCCAGCGTCTTTTTCAAGTTGTTTACCGAGTTCATCACGAGGTAGTCGCATGGCATGGCAAGACAGACCGTTCGGTCGCCTGCCAGTTTCAGTGTCATATAGGAAAGGAAATCCATGAAGCCCTCGAAAACACAGACATTTTCCTGTGTCTCTTCTGTCAGATGTCTTATCAATGAGATGTCCTTGTTGTTCAGGCATCCCTTGTAATAGGCGTTGCGCACCTCGTAACCACCGGAGGTATTGCCGAATGCGAGAGCGAAATAATGACGGCCTCGCAGTTCATAATGCACCTCCTTGCAATACATACGGCCGATGTCCGCGTCGATAAGCCGGGATTGGAGGTAAGAGAACAGGGCGTGATGGCGGAGTGGAATCACGATCACGTCTTTCATTTCAGCCTCCACCGGTCGGGGTGGAGCGGTCGGCATACGGGTTCTCGGTAGTGATGCGCCATTCACAAGCCTCTCGATATACGCCAGTGCCTCGCTCACGCAGTCCGTCCGGCAAATGTATTTTGCCAGTTCCACCAGGTCGCCGCCGGTCGCCTCGCCGAAATCGTACCATTCATTGATTCGGTCATTCACCTTGAACGACGGGGTACGCTCGTTCCGTAACGGTGAGAAGTACCAGTATTGTTCCGATTTTATATGCTGTGCATGGTGGCCGAGCTGTGCCAGAAAATCCACGATGCGTACTTGTTTTGCTTCTGCTATGGTCATCTATTTTTCTTTCACTTGATTTCAAAAAAAGGTTTAGTTTAGTTTTTCCCCTATATATATAAATACTAAAGTAAACTAAATGATATAAGCCCGCGCACGACTTCATTCTTCATCAAAAAGCATGGCCTCGGTAGGCGTCATGTCGTAATAGAACAACTTGTCCCGTTTGATGATGAGCTTGAGGTTGTCTATCAGGTATTGCATCAGTTTTATCATGACACTCCGGCCGCGTTTGAACCCGATTGCCTCGTAGGAGACCATCAGGCTCTGCAGCAGGTTGTCGAATCCCCGGATGGGCTTTTCCCCGAATGCGGCAGAGAGAGCTTCGCGGTGCTGTTCGATGCTCAGTTCCGTAAACCCCGTTCTTGCCTTGGGCTTCGGGGGCTCGCCAAACGAGTGTACTTCCGCAATGACGGGCAGTCCTGTTTCATTGATGGTAAATGCAAACGGCTTGAACTCTTTTTCCCGGATATGGAGCGCATGGACTTCGCTGATGCCGGGATTCTCGTTACTCTTGCTGATGACCAGCACGGTCTCCGCCTTGTTGCTCATCTCCGTTCCGATATGTCCGCGCACGTTGTTGTCCCCTTTGTTCAAATGAAGCACACAGTGGATGTGCAGGTCGTATCTCGAAGACCATTCCATCATCCGGTTGATGACTTCCACCGATTCACCGGCATTATTGATGTCGAGCATCAGGTCGCGAATGCCGTCGATGATGACCAGTCCGTAGCCTTTCTGTTGGCGCAGCGCATAGTCGATGACCTCGATACGCACCGACGGCGAATATTCACGCAGGCAGAAAAAATCGAGATTCTCCGGATCGGTCGTCGTGGGCAACCCGGCCAGCCGCAATATACGCTCCAATACCGAGCGGCAATGGAAACGGCTCTGTTCCGTATCGACGTACAGAATACGCTGTTTGCCTTCGGGCAGATGTGCACGGTAGTTCAATACTTGTTTCCCCGCCAATGATGCGGCGACAAGCGCAGAGACGTTGAACGTCTTTTTCGATTTCGCCTTGCCAGTCGATGCACTGAAATTGCCGAGCGTGGCAATCGTTGAGTTATCTATCCAGATGATTTGCGGAGGGGTCTCATAAATGTCCGTCGCCTTGATTTGCGAGGCATGGAGGATGTCCGACAGGCGGTGTTCATCCATCCCCATGCTGGTTGTGCGGTCAATCCTTCTTTCGTTTTCCATAGCGTCTCTTGTTAAGGAACGGTTCTGTGGCGGCGGCTTCCGTCACCCTGCGCACTGCCTCGTTCATGGTAGGTTCATAATTCTGCAACAGCCATTCGTCCAATTCCTCCTTGGCGAAATAAACCATTTTACCGCGCGGTTTGTAGTGCGGTATCTCCTTGCTCGATGTGAGCTTGTACAGCATACTTTCAGAAACCCCGATATACATGCAGGCTTCCTGAAATGTGAAAACTCTCTTGGTCGTGAAGATGGTATTTTCCAGCAGCGTAATACGCTCCAAGAGACTTTCGACCGGTTCCAATTTCTTCAGTACCGATTCGATGGCGGCGAGCCGTCCGCTCATCCGCTCCATGAATGTCATTCTATTCGGCATAATAACACAGTTTGATTTTTGACAATGGAGATGAAACCTCCGTTATGCAGCGCGCTAACGGAGGTCAAAGGTATGTCCTGTAAACGAAGATGCCGTGATTTGGGGAATGATACTATGCACGTGTCATTGTAACTCTCATGCTTTTACCTTTCACATACTTCGCTTCTTGTCACTTTCTGTCATTCTTTCAGCCGATCAATGACCTTTCGGATGCTGTATGCGACCGATGTCATGTTGTTCTTGATGGATGACAGCGCGGAAGACAGGGTTGACACCGAAACGGAGCGTGTCCCGTCCTTGGACTGCAGGAATGCGCCCTTGCCGAGAACATTCTGCCACCGAGATTGGATGAACGAGTTTTCAAGAAGCGCATCGAACAGGATTACCACACGGCGGATATTGTTCACGCGGATGGAAAAGCCCTTCTTGCAGGCGAAGAGAGCCTCCATGTCTTCAATGCGTACAGAAACACAGAACAGATGATAAGTATTGGCGCAAGCCACTATACTTTTCATCTGTTCCGGGGTAAAATTACAACCAAAAGAAAGAGAGAGAGCCGCAGGTCGGTTGATACGGGGCGGACCAAGCGGAGACAACGATTCCGAGGTGTCATACATCCGTTTCAACTTCATGCACTCATTAAACGTGAAATCCGGTGCGGCAAAGCAGGGCTGGACGGAACTGGCGCACTCGGTCAGCAGCCCCTTGACAATGTGGATGTTCATTTCGTGGCAGTTCCGGCAGGCCGCATGGTCACAGTCTATGTACCGGTGTCCGTTTACGAAATCGTCCACATAGCGGTGGTACTGTTTACCACCCAACACAACATCGTGGAGATAAACTGTTTTTGCTTCGGTAAGCAGGGCGAAAAGTTCATTCGCCACATCCTTGTCCGCAGCGAAGTGCTGCAGGTGTTGGCTCCCTCCAAAAAGAGAGAAGGCCGTCTTCAGGTCTTTTCATGTCGATTTACCTTTTTGAGTTTATAATATGTGATGGAAGCATTAACTTCGGTTGCATTTACAACCGGAGAAATGCCGTAAATATATGTTTGTAAATTAGACATGGACCACAGAATGCCTTCAATTAGTGAAACAAACCGTTTACAAGATTCACAGCCTCGTCCTTTTTCTTATTGATAATCTTGGCATACACCTGTGTCATTTTCACATCGGCATGGCCGAGCAGCTTCGAGACAGTATATAAGTCCGCTCCGAGCGTCAGCATCATGGTGGCAAACGTATGGCGACTGGTGTGGTAGGAGAACCGCTTGGAGATTCCGGCTGCTTTCGCCCAAGGTTTGAGCTGCATTCTGATTGTATTGGCGGACGGCAGGTCGAACACATTATCTTCTGATGATTTGCCCCCACGTTCCGGCATCCACTTCAACGCTTCAGGAGAGAGGGGCAGGTAAATAGGCTCTTTGGTCTTTTTCATGGACACGGCCAAACGGTACTGTCCCCTGTCAACGAACACGTCATTCCATTTCAGCTTGATTATATCGCTGATGCGTAATCCGCAAAAGCAGGAGAACAGATATGCGCATTTTACAATCTCGTATTCCTCGTGGGGCATAGGAGTGTCAATCAACGCCTGTACCTCTTCGATGGTCATGTACGACCGCATACTCTCCGGCTTGCGGATTTTCTCCGACTTCTCAAGTTCGTTGAAAGGGTTGGCCTTCATCTTTTTCTTCCTGACGGCAGAGTTCAACGCACCGTTCAACGCACGGTAATAATTGTGAAGCGTGTAGTTCGATATGTCCTTGCCTTTCGGATGATATTCCGTCAGCAGATAAGTGATGTAGCCACGACAAAAGTCCCCGTCAATCTGATCCAGTGTGACCATTTCTCCGGCATAGTCTTTCAGTATGCGCATGGCAATCTTGATTTGACTGCCATCTTTCTTACCGGCACTCTCTTGAGCCTCCATATAAACCTGCATCCAATCCAGCAGGAAAGTCTTGTCCTTACGGAATACAATCCCGGCCTCATTACTGGTCAGTTCGATAATACGCTTCGACTTGATGGCATTGGCGGCGTCCATTGTCGTCTGATTCTGCCTGCGGGAGTTGCTATCCGTTTCCGGGATAATATACATCTTGAGGTATTCATATGTCCGCTTTCCGTCGCGGTATATATCCAGATACAGGCTCTTGCTGCCATTGCTCAGCGACTTCATCCGAAGACGAATTGGCTCTTTGACTTTTGTATGATTCTTAACTCGTGCCATAGGGATTCCTTTCTCATTTTTTCTACTGCAAATATACGAATAAGTATCGAATTTGAGAAACAAATGAGAAACAAAATTGCACCAAACAAGAGCCAATCTACTGAAAGTACTGAAAACAACCGAAAATAAAAATAAGATTATAAAACTTTGATTTACAGGATATTTGTTATCAATTTATTGGATGTTGTTTTCATTCTATACATATAATGCGTAAATCTGGAAAGTTTGCGCAGAAAATGTGTTGCTGTGACTAATGGTATAAATAAAACAACGGTTTATGATTACTTCAACTATGACATTGGAAGAGATTGCCAAAGAACTTTTGGCTGACTTCCGTGAGGTGCATGACAGGTGGAATAGGTTTGAAAACAAATTTAAGCGTATGTGTTTGAACCAGCCCAAGTACCCGTGGATTTGGGAGACTGTTATAAAGACTAAAAGATATAATGAATGGAATATTATATTTAGTGCCTGGTCGAAAAAGGAAAATAAAATAGTGGATCCGGTTTTTATAGTATTTTTCCATTATGAAGGTGGGGTGTGGACTGCTTCTTTATTAAAAGATTTTGTATTATTCTTTCCGGTCCATTTTTTTGAAAGATATCAGGAGAGATATCTTAAATCATTGACAGATGATATTCAAATATCTAATAAGGACATCAGGAAAATGTTTTATGTATTGAATAATCGTATTTCGATATATAAAAGGAGCAGAGAAGATTCCATAAGGGGATTTTGCTATAATGGTATGGTTCTTGGTGACTGGATAGGCGAGAAGTGTGGAATTGTAAAAACTTTTATCTCTATTGAAGAAATGAAGGTAAACCAATTTGCCGAATATTTTGATTGTCTGAAAAACAGGCTTATTGTTGATATGTTCAGGTGTAGGAAAGGGATAGGAGCAATGTCGGGTTCTGAGTTTGTTGACTATATTCCAGACACATATTTTGAGTATGAGGATATGAACAATTTTTTATGGAATTTAGAAAATCGTCTTTTGAATGTGACTTTTAATAAATGTGTTGAGTTTTATTCTGAACATAAATTTGAAGTGGATAAGTGTTCTGAGATGCTGGATGCGATAATGGATAATTAAGGATAACCAACCATCAGTGAAGAAAAGAAAAAATAAAACCCGATAGCTTGAAATTTTTAGTGCTACCAATTAGAATATTTAGTTATGAAGAATTGTGAATTGATTATATCAAATTTGGACAAATATATCGAAAGAAATGGTATAGATGCATTAACAGCAGTTGAGGCTGCTGAAATACTTGATGAAGCAGGAATACTTAATGATTCGTCAAGCAGACCTGGCAAACCGTTAAGGGATATTTTAAGAGCCGGAGAAATAGAACATGCTTATCAGCTTAGTAATGGAAGGTGGTTTATTCCACATTCCGGAAAAAACTATGAGAAAAAGGTAATTAAGAATGAATCTGTAAAAACTTCAGCTCCTCAAATATCTGTTGAACTGTTAATGGATTCCTCAAAATTCCGTAGTGTAAAACAATTGAATGCCTTAGATATCCCTGATGTGCCTGGCATATACGTTATCAAAATCAAGGATATAAAGAAACTGCCTCAAATATTCAGTAAAGTATTGCATGAGAGAAAGCACAATATCATGTACATAGGAATTTCTACAAATTCATTAAGAGACAGGTTTTGGGGTAATGAATTACATGCAAAAGGTCACGGAACATTCTTCCGCTCTTTAGGTGCAGTGTTGGGATATTTGCCGGAAGAAGGCTCTTTAAAGGAACGTAAGAATAAAAGAAACTATAAGTTCTCTAAACATGATTCTGCGGAAATATTAGGATGGATAGAAGATAATTTGGAGGTAAATTTCGTTGCTCACTCTGATAATCTTGAGGAAATGGAAAGGTCTTTGATTGCTCAATATCTGCCTTTGTTTAATCTGGATAAAAATCCTGCAAAACTGGATGAACTGGTAAGGTTGAGGAGAAGATGTGAAGCTGTGGCTAATGGTGATTAATTCGACCCCAACTTGGGTGTGAATTTGGTAAAGTTGGAACTTGTATAAAATAGAAAAGTTTTGCAAACCTATTTAAAACATTTTGCAAAACGTTTGCAATACCTGCCAGTGAACGCTTAATGAACGGTTAGTGAACATAGGGTGAACAGAATATGATTTATGTGTTTACTGAGTGTTCAGCAGCCATTCACTGACCGTTCACTGAAAACATATTTAAATGATGTTTAAATAATGGAATGAAATATTGAATGCCTTAAAAGCCCACAATATTGAAGATGCAGGCGATGCGCGTGGTTAATTAATGATGAACAATGAGTAATGGCAAATTATAAAATATCTTCCATAATACATTAATCCCGTTGTTTTTTTGTACTTTTGTAGCGATTTGTCCTGTTTGTAAGAATTATGGGACTGAACGTAACAAATAAGCTATTTCAATGAGGAAAACATTTATCATCGTACTTTGGGCGTTGCTGCTGATAGGAATGCTGGCAACGTATATAATATTTTCGGCTATCTCGGATGGCAAGATAGGTTATGTGCCACCTATCGAGGAACTGGAAAATCCTAATCTAAAGTTTGCCACTCAGGTTATTTCGGACGACGGAAAGGTGTTGGGTACGTGGTCGCTCAGCAAAGAGAACCGTCTGTATGTAGGTTACGAGGACTTGTCGCCAAATCTGGTACATGCTCTTGTGGCTACGGAAGATGTGCGTTTCAGCGAACACTCAGGTATTGATGCGAGGGCTTTCATGCGTGCCCTTATCAAGCGTGGTGTGCTGATGCAGAAGAATGCCGGTGGAGGTAGTACTATCACGCAGCAGTTGGCAAAGCAGTTTTATTCGCCTACAGCAGACAATGTGATGGAACGTCTGTTGCAGAAACCTATCGAATGGGTGATTGCCGTTAAGCTGGAACGTTATTACACCAAAGAGGAAATCCTTACGATGTATCTCAATAAGTTCGACTTTCTGAACAATGCCGTGGGAATAAAGACTGCCGCAGGTACTTATTTCTCAAAAGAGCCTAAGGACCTGAACATTGAGGAGGCTGCTACACTTATCGGTATGTGTAAGAACCCATCGCTGTATAATCCGCGTCGTTTCAATGAGCGTACACGTGGTCGCCGAAATGTGGTGCTCGACCAGATGCGTAAGGCCGGTTATCTGACTGAGACTGAATGTGACTCGCTTCAGGCATTGCCATTGGTGCTGAAATACAGGCCGGTTGACCATAACGACGGTCTGGCTACATACTTCAGAGAATATCTCCGAGGTGTATTGAATGCCAAGAAACCGGTGAAGAAGAATTATCGTGGCTGGCAGATGCAGAAGTTCTACGAAGATTCTCTTGCATGGGAAACAAATCCTCTGTACGGTTGGTGTGCCAAGAACAAGAAAAAAGATGGCTCAAACTATAATCTTTATACAGACGGGTTAAAGATTTATACCACTATAAATTCGCGTATGCAGCAATATGCCGAGGAGGCTGTGCAGGAGCATGTGGCTGAGTATCTGCAGCCTCGTTTCTTCAAAGAAAAGAAAGGCAGAAAGACTGCTCCATATACCAATCAGCTTACTAATGAGGAGGTTGAGGCTATCCTGAACCGTTCTATCAGACAGAGCGAGCGTCGCCGTGTGATGAAGGCTGCTGGATATTCGGATGCTGAAATTATGAAGGCTTTCAATACTCCTCGTGAAATGACAGTGTTTACATATCAGGGTGAGAAGGATACTATCATGACTCCTCTCGATTCTATAAAATACTACAAGCATTTCCTTCGTGCAGGATTTATGTCGATGGACCCTATAACGGGATATGTGAAGGCATACGTGGGCGGACCTAACTATGACAATTTCAAGTATGACATGGCTATGGTGGGACGCCGTCAGGTGGGTTCTACCATCAAACCGTACCTGTATTCGCTTGCGATGGA
The DNA here is from genome assembly GCF_025567135.1 of Bacteroides cellulolyticus. Lineage (NCBI taxonomy): Bacteria > Pseudomonadati > Bacteroidota > Bacteroidia > Bacteroidales > Bacteroidaceae > Bacteroides > Bacteroides cellulolyticus. Next base: position 147,097 of record NZ_JAOQJJ010000004.1, on the reverse strand, counting down.
AAACGGTTTCTCTCCGTGCGATGAGACGAGAAACGTAGAGGGTACTTATTTCGATGAAAACGGTATTGCATGGACTCCGAGAAACAGTTCTAAAAAACATTACGGTGAGATTGTAACTCTGAAATGGGGTCTTGCAAACTCTAACAACTGGATTTCTGCTTATCTGATGAGCAAACTTAATCCGTATGAATTTGTCAGACTGATTCATTCGTTCGGTGTGCTTAATAAAGAAATTCAGCCTACTATATCTCTTTGTCTCGGACCTTGTGAGATATCGGTAGGTGAGATGGTAAGCGCATACACGGCTTTCGTGAATAAGGGAATACGTACGGCACCATTGTTTGTTACACGTATAGAGGATAATGACGGTAACGTGCTTGCCACATTCTCTCCACAGGTGAACGAGGTGATAAGCGAAAGCAGCGCATACAAGATGCTTGTAATGCTGCGTGCGGTAATAAACGAGGGTACCGGCGGACGTATCAGACGACTGTATAACATTACGGCAGATATGGGCGGTAAGACAGGTACCACTCAAAATAACTCAGACGGTTGGTTTATGGGCTTTACTCCGAGTCTGGTATCAGGATGTTGGGTAGGAGGTGAGGAACGTGATATTCACTTTGACCGTATGGCTGACGGACAGGGTGCTTCGATGGCTCTTCCTATATGGGGTATATATATGAATAAGGTTTATGCCGACAAGACTTTGGGATATTCGCAGGAAGAGAAATTTGATATTCCTGATGAGTTTGATCCGTGTAAGGATAAGGTATCGGAACTTGAAGAAGAGAATACAAGCCGTCTTGATGACCTGTTCTTCCAATGATTATAAATGATATTTAAGCGGTATTTAAATACTGTTTAAATCATGACAAATAAAATCGCGCTTTGACATTTCCTGTAGGACAGGGGAGCCAAAGCGCGATTTTTATTTATTCACAGTTATTCGAGGACAGGTTTATTTGATAATTGTCATTTCATCAATCAGATGTCCTGCACCAGCAAACTTGTCGATGATGAACAGTGTGTATCTGATGTCAACACACGCGGCACGTTGCAACTGTGGGTTGTAGGCAATGTCGCCTGTAAGTCCTTCGTAGTTACGGTCGAAACCTGTTCCTATCAGTTCACCTTTGCTGTTGAATACAGGAGAACCGGAGTTACCTCCTGTGTTGTCTGTTCCGGTGGCAAAGCATATAGGCATGCGTCCGTCAGGCATTGCGTATGGGCCGAAATCTTTCTTTTCATACAGTTCCTTCAGTTTTGCAGGAACAACGAATTCAGGGTTGTTTGGGTCTTCTTTCTCCATAACACCTTTCAGTGTTGTGTAGTACAAGTACTCCACACCGTCTGCCGGTTCGTAAGAACCAATCTTGCCGTAAGTAAGTCTCAGTGTAGAGTTGGCATCAGGATAAACCGGTGTACCGTTCTTGGCTTTCAGTTCAAGCATTCCTGCTACCCATGTCTTGTGTGCAAGATTATATGCGTCTGTTTCGGCTTTCATTGCATTTGATGTAGCGTTGTATCCGTCCTTTACAGACTTGGAATATTGTACCATCAGGTCTTCACGAAGAGTCTTGGTGTCAGGATTCTGAAGGAAAGCATCAAGTGCAGCCTGACTTCTGAAGACAGACTTGTCGAAACATGCATCAACAAAAGCATCTGTGTTTCCGCCGAAGTTCTCGTTTATCTGCTTGAAGATGCTTATGCGCTGTTCTGCCGGTATCAGTTTTGCATAAAGCGCAATCAGCTGTTTTGAAACCTTACGGTCAACTTCCGGATTATAGTCCTTGTTGTAGAACTTCTTGTAAGCCTCTTTCAGTTTTTCTGTTTCTTCCTTTATTGCTTTCTTGTCGTTTGATTCGAGAGCATTGCGGAGTGCGTCTGTATCAGGAATCTTGTAGAACTCTGTTCCGAGCATAAGAGCCTCGTAGATAGCCTGCTGGTGATAAACGGCATTTCTGCGTTTTGCCACTATTGAGCGGATGGCATCGAAGGCTTCCTTATAGCTGTTGTTGCCTGTCTCACGGCCATATTCCAGAAGGTATTCCTGCTGTTCTTTCTTCTTGTCGAGAACTTTCAGTTTGACTAATCCTTCGTTCATTCCTATTGCGTTCTTCCAGTAGTTGGCAGACGATGCGTATTTGGCTGCATACTGTATGCGTGTCTTTGCATCCTTTGCCATTTCTTCGCCAAGCACTCTGAGGCGTACACCGCGGATAGTGTCGCGCATGAAGTTTGTGGTCTGCATGCGTTCTTCCACTTCGTCGCTTATCATGTATCTCCAGTTTCTTCCAGGAAATCCCATAACGAAAGTAAAGTCACCCTCTTTCACTCCTTTCAGGTTGATTGCGATATGTTTCTTCACTTTCAGAGGAACATTGGTTGCACTGTAGTTGGCAGGCTTTCCGTTCTTGTCGGCATAGATGCGGAACATTGAGAAGTCGCCGCAATGGCGAGGCCACATCCAGTTATCTGTATCGGCTCCGAACTTTCCTATTGATGAAGGAGGCGCGCCCACCATACGGATATCCTTATATACTGTCTTTACGAAAAGATAGTATTTGTTGGCTCCATAGAAAGGCTTGAGTTCCAGAACTGTGAATTCGTCTGTCTTGATTTTCTCTTTCTTGGCAAATCTTGCAGCCACTTTCGAAAGATATGACGGTGACAGGTAGTTCAGCCCTTCCGGGTCTTCATCTTTCTTAAGTTGTTCCTTGACGTAAGTTGTGACATCAAGTATCTTGTCGATAAATGTAATTGTAAGTCCTTCGCAAGGCAATTCCTGTTCGCGTGTCATTGCCCAGAAGCCGTCTGTCAGGTAGTCGTGCTCTACAGAACTGTGTTGCTGTATGTAGCCATAACCGCAATGATGGTTGGTCAGTACAAGACCTTCGGCTGAGATAACTTCACCTGTACATCCGCCACCGAAGTGTACCACTGCATCTTTCAGCGATATGTTGTCGGGCGAATAAACATCGTCTATGCTGATGTCAAGCCCCATATCGTACATTACTGCCGCATTCTGTTTTTTCAGGTCGGTCAGCATCCACATTCCCTCGTCGGCATGTCCGGCGAGGGTGAATGTGGTGAGTAGTGATAGTAATATTGTTTTTTTCATTATTCTACGATTGTCATTTCGTCAATAAGGTTCTTGCATCCTCCGAGTTTTTCTACAATGAAGAGAACGTAACGGATATCCACTGCGATACAACGCTGAAGGTTGTTGTCGAAGTTGATGTCGCCACTCAGTGATTCCCAGTTACCGTCGAATGCACAACCGATAAGCTCTCCGTTACCGTTCATTACAGGTGAACCAGAGTTACCGCCAGTGATGTCGTTTGTAGTAAGGAAGCATGTTGGCATTTCACCGTTTGCCATAGCATAACGTCCGAAGTTCTTTGTAGAGTAAAGTTCTTTAAGCTTTTCTGGAACTACGAATTCAGGGTTCTGTGGGTCTTCTTTTTCCATTACACCTTTCAGAGTAGTGTAGTATTTGTAGTGTACACCGTCTTTAGGATCGTATGGTTTAACATTTCCGTAAGTCAGACGGATAGTGAAGTTTGCATCCGGTGCTTTTGGTTCCGGTGCATACATTTCGCAAAGTCCTCTCACGTATGTCTTGTGTAGCAGGTTGATACCTTCGCTGGCAGCTTTGAGTTTTTCCGAGAGTTTCTTGCTCATTTCAGCTTTTGCTTCAGAGTACTGTACCATTAGGTCGCTTTCGATAGCTTCTACAGTAGGGTTGCTGATGAACTTGTTGAAGTTTTCTTCATTTGCGAAGATAGAGTTGTTATAGCAAGCGTCAATATATGCGTTATAGTCGCCGTTGAATTTAGCCTTGATAGTTTCGTAGAACTCAGGAAGAGCATCGGCAGGAACTTTAGACGCGTAAAGAGGAATCAGGACTTTTGCTACCTTGCGGTCAACCTCGTGGTCGTAGTCCTTGTTGTGTACATCTGCAAATTCTTCTTTAAGTGCTTCAACAGCTTTTTCGATATCTTTCTTCTTGTTCTTTTCAATGGCTTTCTTCAGATTGTTGAATAGAGTATAAGAAGATTCGAATTCTATACCTGTTCTGAACACTTCGCTGAAATAAGTTGACTGAGTGCGGATAGGTTCAACAGTCTTTACGTATTCATCGATTTTTTCAACTACTCCCTGATAGTCGGCATTCTTTTTAGCCATTGCAAATTTAGCGAAACGAGCTTCCTGTTCAGCTTTTGTTTCAAGCACTTTGTTGTCGATGATGGCCTTATTCATACCGATAGAGTTCTTCCAGTAGTTGCTTGAACCGGCAAACTTACTTGCGTACTGGATACGAACCTTATCGCTTGCAGCCATTTCTGCTCTCAGTACGTTCTGTCTTGCTTCGCGGACTTCAATTCTTGGAGTGTTTGTACCTGTCATTCTCAGTTTCACTTCGCTTTCAGTAAGATAGCGGCTTGTGCTTCCAGGGAATCCCATAATCATGGCATAGTCGCCTTCCTGAAGACCTCTCAAAGAAATAGTAAGGTGTTTCTTTGCCTTCAATGGGATATTGTCCTTGCTGTAGTCGGCAGGATTTCCGTTCTTGTCTGTGTAGATACGGAACATAGAGAAGTCGCCTGTGTGACGAGGCCACATCCAGTTGTCTGTTTCACCACCGAATTTACCGATTGATGAAGGTGGAGCAGCCACCATACGTACGTCTGTATAAGTCTTGATATAGAATACGTAGAATCTGTTACCTTCGTAGAAAGGCAATGCCATTGTTGTGATGCCCGGAGCTTTCTTCAGGTCGCTCTTTTTGAGCTCGTCGGCTGCAATCTTTTTCAGGTATTCGCTTCCGAATGATTCGGCTTCTTCAATTTTGCCTTTTTTGATGTCATTATTTACTCTGTCGGTGACGTCAACTATACGTTCAACAAACTTGAATGTCAATCCCGGAGTAGGGAGTTCTTCTTCCATACTCTTAGCCCAGAAACCGTCTGTCAGATAGTCGTGTTCCACTGAACTGTGCTGCTGGATTGCATCATAACCGCAGTGGTGGTTCGTTAGGATAAGTCCGTTAGGAGAGATGATTTCGCCTGTGCATCCTCTTCCGAAAATACCTACTGCATCTTTCAGTGTAATCTGTTCAGGATTGTAGATGTCTGAGATGTTCATTTTCAAACCTTGTGCCTTCATCTTGTCAGCCAGATTCTGCTCTTTCATCAGCTGCAGAAGCCACATTCCTTCGTCCGCCTTCGATGGCGTGAATACTGAGCACAGAAGTGCCAGTGCCAAAACTTTGATTTTCTTCATTTGACTATAGTTTTTGAATTGTTATTGTTTAAAAAAGTTCAAAAGTGACCAATTGGAAAGTAAAATACATATATACCTTTATCAATGAACACTAAATAGGATACAAAGATAACATTTACGGACAAAATAAGTTTGTTTTTATGATATAAAAATATTCATAATGTAACGAAATATAATCTCTTACATCATGTTTTCATCTTTTTTAAATGTATAATCGTCAAGTATTTAGTATAATTTGTGATAAAAATTTTCTTGTGAAATCATAAAGGAGTTACCTTTGCAGCAGAATAATTTCTTTTTATTTATATGTATAGGTTTTGTTTTGTCTTATTATTCATAACTACATTGGTGTCTTGCGGAAAAAAGTATAAGGTAGATGGCGTAACTTCCGTTTCCAGACTTGATGGCAAGATGCTGTTCATAAAGGTTGTTTCAGGAGACCAGCTTGTCAGCATAGATTCTGCAGAAGTTATTCATGGATATTTCAGTATGAATGGTAAGGTGGATTCTGTAGTGCTTGCATCGCTTTATATGGACGATGAATGTATAATGCCGCTTGTTCTGGAAGAGGGGAATATTAATATTGAAATAGATAATGTAGGCATTTCCATAAAGGGAACTCCTCTTAACGACAGCTTTAATAAATTTATCGAAGAAAAGACTGACATTGATGATAAGGCATATGAAGTGGAGAGGGAAGAAAGCCGTATGATTATGGATGGCATAGATATAAATACTGTGCAGGCTGAGATAGACAAACAGAGGGCATCTGTAGGAAAACAGATGGATAATCTGGTAAAGACATTTATTCAAACAAATTATGAAAATGTTTTAGGTCCTGGAGTATTTATAATGATAGGCAATTCTTTGCCTTATCCGTTTATGACTCCTTTGATGAAGGATATTGTGGACGAGGCTCCTGAAGTGTTCAAGAATAATTATCTGGTAAAAAACTATATCACGTTGGCTGGTGAGTATAGCGAACAGCCTTTGCAATGACTCCTGCAGGGCTGATAATATCATTTTGGAAATCCAGGTAATTAAGGGGGAAAATCACCTATTCGAAATATACAAATCCCTATGATAATATAGGAAATTTCTATTTTAAAGGTAAATTTATCATTCTAATTTTGCTTTGAATTAAAAAAGAAAGGAGAATTAGTATGAAAATAGTTGTAACCTTCATTATTATGATGATGCCTTTTATGGCATGTAATGTTTATTCGCAGGAGTGTGAGAAAAACATTGATTCTGAGAAACTGTTAGAGGAGAGGATTGACAGTCTGAAATCGTTCGAGGCAGAGAAAGCTATTACAGACAAACATTTTGTATTGGAGGCAGATAAGGTGGAGTTCAAACGTGGAGAAACCGTGTTTGTGAATTCTAATACAAACTTCGTTTCTGTTGCCGATGACAAGTCGGTGGTGCAGGTCTCATTTAATGTGCCTGTGTCCGGACCTAACGGCATTGGCGGTATAACACTTGATGGTAACATATCGAATTATAAACAGAAGCAAGACAAAAAGGGTAATATCAGTATCTCGATGAATGTTATGGGGGCTGGAATTTCTGCAGTAGTCAATATCGTTAAGTATGCAGGCTCCAATAAAGCGTCTGTGACTATATCACCAAATTTCAACTCAAACCGTATTACTCTGAGCGGATATATTGTTCCTTATTATAAGAGCCGCGTATTTAAAGGAAATTCTATTTGATAATCATTTTAAAACTTGTGAATATGAAAAAACTATTATTTTTTGCTTGTTTGATGTTTGCGTTAGCTTCGTGCGAAAAAGATCCTGACATGTCAGAACTTGACACAGATTTGACGGTATATACTGATTATGACAGTAGTGCTGATTTTGGAAGTTACAAAACATATTTTCTACCGGACAGTATATTGGAAGCTGGAGGACATAAAGCTACTTACTGGAAGGATGAAAATGCAATGAAGATAATAAAAGCTGTAGAAAGTCAGATGAATGAACGTGGCTATACCCGTTTGACAGATCCGGAAGATAAGGATAATGCAGATCTGGGTATTCAGCTGTCTTATGTTGATGAGTCGTATCAGGTCGTATCCGGAGGATATTTTGGCGGATGGTGGGATTACGGTTATTGGGGCCCATGGTGGGGAGGATGGTATTATCCTTATCCGGTGACTTATACTTATAGCACCAACACTCTGGTTATGGAAATGGTGGATTTGACAGGTGATTCTGACGGAAAGAATATTCCGGTGTTATGGTATGCCAATGCCTCCGGAGCGCAATATAGCGGTATGTATAATCTGCAGTTGCTTGTAAATTCAGTGGAACAGGCTTTCAAACAATCGGAATATATTCAATGTAACAATTAAAAACGGAGGTAAAAATGAAAACTTATAATAGCATATATAAAAGGTTGATTGTATTTTGCTGCTTTCTTTCAGCGTTAGTTCTATCTGCAAACGCACAATGGGATGTACGGAATCTGAATCTTGTGATAGACTGGCAGGTCAATGCTCCGTTCTCTACCGGATATGCAGACAAAATCAGCGGCTGGGGAATGAATTACGAATTTAAGTATGAAGTTAATCCTCGTTGGGAACTGGGAGTTTTTGCTTCATTTCATTCAAACCATCAATATGTGGAAAGACAGACATTGCAGCTTTCGCCTACTGAAAGTCTGACAACTGACCAGCAACGTTCGGCATTCCAGGTGCCTTTTGGTGTAGTGGCAAACTATAAATTGTGGGATGGAAAGCATTTTGTCCCTTATGTTGGATTAAAGGCAGGTACGATGTTTGCCAGAAACACTACATATTATGGTATAAAAGGTTTGTATGATAAAGCATGGGGAGGATATGTTTCTCCGGAAATCGGATTTAATATATATCCGTGCAAGACTAAAAAGTGGGGATTCCATGTGGCAGGATATTATAGTTATGGAACAAACAAGACATATACTTTAACCAGTGAGATAAATGGTCAGAATAATGCCGGATTCCGTGTCGGAGTAATATTCTGATAAAATAAAACATAAAAGGCAGGAAGTTTAAAACCGTAAGTTAAAACTTCCTGCCTTTATTGCTTTAAAATGTATTATTCTCTTTTTATGAGTTTAGACTGGCCGAGCGTACACGACTGAGAGTCTCCGGAGTCATCTGCAATAATGATGCTATATATATAAGTGGAGCCCGCTTCAGTATTTCCGGATGTCTCTGCATGAGCTTGTTGTATCTTTCGTTTGCAGGTTCAAACCTTAACGTATCGGCCTTCTGCTGTGACGTGATTAATGATTTCTCGAATATCCTTCGGTATAATGTTCCTATTTCGCTGTTTAGCGATGCCAGACGCTCTATGTCATGTTTGTCGATTTTCCATGCTATGGTTGGCTCCAGGGTTTCAATCATTAATTTTGTAGGTTCTTCGTTAAAGTAACTTTCCAGACATACTATTATCGCATCTTCGTATCCGATATGTTCTGTAAGGTCTTTATCGTATTTGAAATAGAACTGGCGTGTCATGCCTTTGTCTATGAAATATAGTGACTTGCATACTTGACCTTCGTCCAGTATTTTTTCACCTTTCTTGTATTTCTCAACTGTAAGTATTTCGGCAAATGCCTTTAATACTTCTTTACTTAACGGACAATCCAATGTAGAGGATATCCTTTTGGCAATATCTAAATTTGAGTTCATATTCATTGGATTATTATTTATTACTTAACTTTGATTTTATCGAAACCTTCACCAAATACACCGATTACCGCACTTTGTGATACAAAAGCGTTAGGGTCAATGTCTTTAATCAGACGGAAAATCATATTTGACTCACGCTTTTTGGCAAGAACGAACATCATTTTTACGTTGTTGTTGGTGTAACAACCCACTCCGTCAATAAATGTAACACCACGGTGCAGGTCTTTGTTTATCCTTTTACCTATTTCTTCGTATTTACGGGATATGATGAAGAATTGTACAGACTGGCGTGCGCTGTTCACTACTTGATCAAGTACAAAGCTTGATATGAATAATACTACGTATCCGTAAACGACCTTTTCCCAGTCATGCAGTACAAAATAACTGGATGAAATAATTATAATGTCGCATATAAGGATTACTCTTCCAAGCGTGATGTCGCGGTATTTGTTGATAATCGCTGCAATGATATCAGTACCGCCTGTACTGCCGTTTGCCGAGAATGCCACACCTATACCTCCACCGCAGAAAGATGCTCCAAGCACGCATGCCATGAAAGGCTGGTCGCTTATAAGTGAGCCTTTTACAAAATGTTGGAATATTGGTGTTGCAAACGTAAGCACACCTACCGCAAATATTGTTTTCAGGCAGAATTTTAGTCCTAAAATCTTTAATGCCAGAAGAAGCAGGCTGAAATTAATAATCAGATATGTATATTGTACAGGAAAACCGGTTGCCCAATATACGACAGAAGCAATGCCAGGAACAGCACCGGAAGGTAAATTGTTCGGTAATAAAAATACTGTCCATCCTATGGCGTACATAATCATCCCTAATGCAATCAATAGATAGTCTTTAGTTTCTCTAAGTAATTGCTGTCTATTCAAATTCTGAAAAATAGAACTCATCTTTCATCTATTTTTATTAGTAAAACAATTATATTTTTTAACCGCAGCAAAGTTACTAAAAAAAATAATTATTGATATAAATCAATTGTGAAAAATGCGGATTAATATCAGAATGTAAAAAAAGTTTAGTAAAGACGTAACTTGATATACAAAAGCGCCGTTTTATATTTCATTAATGACATTTTTTTCATATTTTTGCAGCCGAATAGACTAAAAATATGATATATGGCATTAGTCAACGAACATTTGTTAAAACTGCCCGACAATTATTTATTTACTGACTTGGCGAAAAAGGTAAATACTTTTAAGGTTACTCATCCTAAGGCGGATGTCATTAATTTGGGAATAGGTGACGTTACCCGTCCGATACCGCAAGCGTGTTTGAATGCTATGCATAAGGCACTTGAGGACCAGGCAAAAGCAGAAACATTCCATGGCTATGGACCTGATCAGGGATACAGCTTTCTTATAGATGCCATATTGAAGCATGATTATGCGTCAAGGGGAATCAGTCTGGAACATAGCGAGATATTTATTAATGACGGAGCGAAAACGGATTCCGGCAATTTCGGTGATATATTAAGGCATGACAACAGCATTGGAGTAACCGATCCGATATATCCTGCATATATAGATTCTAATGTATCATGCGGACGCGCGGGTACCTTGGGTGAAGGGTACAGGTGGAGCAATGTGATATATATGCCGTGCAGTCCGGAGAACAATTTCATTCCTCCTATTCCGGAGCAACGTGTCGATATAGTGTATTTATGTTTCCCAAATAATCCTACCGGTACTGTATTGACTAAGGCAGAACTGAAAAAATGGGTGAACTATGCTATAGAGAATGATACGCTTATACTGTTTGATGCGGCATACGAAGCTTATATCAGGCAACCGGATATCCCTCATTCCATATATGAAATAAAAGGTGCAAAGAAAGTTGCCATAGAATTCAGAAGTTACTCAAAAACAGCAGGCTTTACCGGAATAAGATGCGGATATACAGTAGTTCCAAAGGAAGTTACCGCTTCAACTCTTATGGGGGAAAGAATCTCACTAAACAAATTATGGCTTAAAAGACAGACAACCAAATTTAACGGCGCGTCGTACATTGCACAAAGAGGCGCAGAGGCTGTATATAGTCCGGAAGGTAAAGAACAGGTCAAAGCCATGATTGATTACTATATGGAGAATGCCTCAATAATGAAAAAGGGACTCACCAGTATCGGTCTGAGAGCATATGGCGGAGAGAATGCTCCATATTTGTGGGTCAAGGCTCCTAAGGGGATGACATCATGGGGCTTTTTCGATAAACTTCTTTACGAGGCGCAGGTAGTCAGTACACCTGGAATAGGTTTCGGACCGAGCGGAGAAGGTTATATCCGTCTTACGGCATTCGGCGATAGGGACAGGTGTAAGGAAGGAATACAGAGAATCTGTCAAAACATATAGATTTACATTTGAATAAACAACCAATATTATAAATACAAACTTAGGTATTATGTCACAATTAAGATTTAAAGTAGTAGAAGAGGCTTTTCACAAGAAACCTGTAAATGTGCCGTCGCCGTCACAGCGTCCTAGTGAATATTTTGCCAAATATGTATTCAATCGCGAGAAGATGTTCAAGTATCTTCCAAGCAAGGTTTATACGAAACTTATTGATGTGATAGATAATGGTGCCACTTTGGATCGCAGTATAGCAAATGAAGTTGCAGCCGGAATGAAGAAATGGGCTGTAGAACTTGGAGCGACACATTATACTCACTGGTTCCAGCCTTTGACAGAAGGTACAGCCGAAAAGCACGATGCTTTTGTGGAACATGACGGTAAAGGGGGCATGCTTGAAGATTTTTCGGGAAAGCTCCTTGTACAGCAGGAATCGGACGGCTCGTCATTCCCTAACGGTGGTATCCGCAATACTTTCGAAGCTCGCGGATACAGTGCATGGGATCCTTCATCACCAGTGTTCGTAGTTGATGATACATTGTGTATTCCTACAATCTTCATTGCATATACAGGAGAGTCGCTTGACTATAAGGCACCTCTTTTGAAATCTATACATGCAGTGACAAAATCTGCACTTGACGTAATACACTATTTTGACCCTTCTGTAAAGAAAGTATATTCATATCTGGGATGGGAACAGGAGTATTTCCTTGTTGACGAAGGCTTGTATGCTGCACGTCCTGACCTGTTGCTTACAGGACGTACGCTGATGGGACATGAGGCTTCCAAGAACCAGCAGCTTGAAGATCACTATTTCGGTGCTATCCCTACACGTGTGGCTGCATTTATGAAGGATTTGGAAATCCAGTCACTTGAACTTGGTATCCCTGTCAAGACTCGTCATAATGAGGTTGCACCAAACCAGTTTGAGCTTGCACCTATCTATGAGGAATGTAACTTGGCTGTTGACCACAACATGCTTGTTATGTCGCTCATGCGTAAGATTGCACGTAACCATGGTTTCAGGGTGTTGCTTCATGAAAAACCTTTCAAGGGTGTGAACGGTTCTGGTAAGCATAACAACTGGTCGCTTGGTACTGATACAGGTGTGCTGCTGATGGCTCCGGGTAAGACTTCGGAAGAAAATCTGCGTTTCATCACATTCGTTGTCAATACATTGATGGCCGTTTATCACCACAACGGATTGCTCAAGGCATCTATCATGAGTGCAACAAACTCTCACCGTCTTGGAGCACACGAAGCTCCTCCAGCAATCATTTCTTCATTCCTCGGTTCTCAGTTGAGTAAGGTGCTCGACCATATAGAAGAAAGCAAGGCAGACGAGTTCATGTCATTGAGCGACAAGTTGGGATTGAAGCTTGACATTCCTCAGATTCCGGAACTGCTGATAGATAATACAGACCGTAACCGTACTTCGCCATTCGCATTTACAGGAAACAGATTCGAGTTCCGTGCTCCGGGTTCTGAATCTAACTGTGCAAGTGCAATGATAGCATTGAACACTGCTGTGGCAGAACAGTTGATGATATTCAAGAAGGAAGTTGACGAGCTTATCGAAAAGGGTGAACCTAAGATGTCGGCTATACTTCAGACTATCCGCAAGTATATAACTATATGCAAGCCTATACGTTTCGACGGTAACGGATATAGCGACGAATGGAAAGAAGAGGCAAAACGTCGTGGTCTGGACTGTGAGACCAGCTGTCCTCTGATATTCGACAACTACATGAAGCCTGAAACTATCAAGATGTTTGAGTCAACAGGCGTCATGAACCGTAAGGAATTGGAAGCGCGTAATGAGGTGAAATGGGAAATGTATGTAAAGAAAATCCAGATTGAAGCCCGTGTGCTCGGCGATCTGGTTATGAACCACATCGTTCCTGTAGCTACTGAATACCAGACAAAACTTGTAGATAATGTCTATAAGATGAAGTCAATCTTCTCTGATGATGAGGCTAACAGTCTTTCGGCTGAGAATATAGCTATCATCAAGGAAATAGCTGAACATACAGCATATATCAAGGAAAACGTTGACGCTATGGTTGAAGCCCGTAAGGTAGCCAACAGAATAGAGTCTATCCGCGAAAGAGCCATTGCATACCATGACAATATCGCTCCTATGCTGGAACTTATCCGCTATCATATCGACAAGCTGGAACTTATTGTCGATGACCGTATGTGGACACTTCCTAAATATAGAGAGTTGTTGTTTATAAGATAAAAACAGAATGTCATGAAGCGTATCATCAATTATATATGGCCTGTCCTCTTATGTTTCGGCATTGGCTTTGCTGCAAGCAGGCTTCAGTCTGAGTCCATGATGGAGTGGTACCCTAATCTGAATAAGTCAGCTCTGACTCCGCCAAATATAGCATTTCCTATTGCATGGTCGGTTATATACCTGCTGATGGGGCTTTCATTGGGAAGAGTATTGAACAGAGGAGACAAGAAAAGTACTGTAATCTGGATGGTTCAGCTTGTGTTTAATTTCCTTTGGAGCATATTGTTCTTCACTATGCGTATGCCTTTCTGGGGATTTATAGATATATTGTTGCTTGACGCTTCTGTTGTATATTTTATGATATCCGTAAGTAAGAAGGATAAACCATCTCTGTATATGTTTATACCTTATATACTATGGTTGGTTATAGCTACTTATCTGAATGGATATATACTGATCAATAATTGACATTACCTCTATAAAATGAAAATTCCGGAACAGACTTTATCAGGTTTGTTCCGGAATTTTTTTGTTTCAATATCTGCCCACAGTTGTCAGCAGAAGGTAGTGTTAGGGTATAATTTACAGTTTTCCTTTCTCGTCAAGATAAGAATCCTTGAATCCCAGGAAATATAACACTCCGTCCAGTCCTATTGTGTTGATGGACTGTTCGGCATTTTCCACAACCTTAGGTTTGGCGTGGAATGCTATGCCAAGTCCGGCAGTAGAAAGCATAGGCAGGTCATTTGCTCCGTCGCCCACTGCTATTGTCTGCGCAATGTCAACTTTTTCTACCTGTGCCAGCAGTCTGAGCAGTTCGGCTTTTCGTTTTCCGTCAACTATTTCGCCCAGATACCTTCCGGTGAGTTTTCCGTTCTCTATTTCAAGCTCGTTGGCATATACATAGTCTATTCCGAATTTACGTTTCAGGTATTCTCCAAAGTATGTAAATCCTCCGGAAAGTATGGCTATCTTGTAGCCGTAATGTTTCAGCACGAACATAAGCCTTTCCACACCTTCCGTTATAGGCAGGTTTTCTGCTATTTCTTTCATCACGCTTTCGTCAAGCCCTTTAAGCAGTGCCACCCTCTCTGTAAAACTTTCCTTGAAATCTATCTCACCACGCATAGCACGTTCGGTTATGGCTTTTACCTGTTCGCCTACACCGGCACGTTCTGCCAATTCGTCTATACATTCGGTCTGTATCAGTGTAGAGTCCATATCGAAGCAGATAAGTCTTCGCATACGGCGATACATATTGTCAAGCTGCAATGAGAAGTCCATTCCCATCTCGCTGCTCAGTTTCATCAGGCTGCGCTGCATTTCCACTCTGTTCTTCGGATTTCCTCTCACTGAGAATTCTATACAGGATCTCACGCTTGCCTTTTCTTCATCAAGTGGCACACGTCCTGTGAGACGTTTTATTGAGTCGATGTTCAGTCCCTGTTCAGCTATGATTTTTGTTGCGGCAGAAATCTGTTTCGCTGTCAGCCGTCTGCCCAGTATTGTGATTATGTATCTGTTCTTTCCCTGCATTGAAACCCAGTTTTCGTATTCTTCTACAGATACCGGGTAGAATCGTATGTTTACACCCAGTTCCGATGCTTTGAACAGGAGTTCCTTCATTATGTTTCCCGATTCAGTTTCCTTGCTCTTGAACAGTATTCCCAACGAAAGTGTCTGGTGTATGTCTGCTTGACCTATATCCAGTATTGTTACATCATATTTTGATAATATTTCCGTTACTGAAGCTGTAAGTCCCGGACGGTCGATGCCTGTTATTCTTATTAGTGTCAGCTCTGTGTTCATAATGTTTTGACAATATGTATTTGTTTTTTATAATGCAATTCTTCTGAGTCTTATGCGCAGGTTTGAAAGTTCCGTATCGTCATTTTCCGAAGGTAGCCCTGTTTGGCGTACGGTCAGTTTGTGGTTTTTCTTTTTGCTTGTTTCCTGTAGTGTAAAATCCTGTTTGTAAATAGTCTGCTCTTTAGACGGACAGAGAATGTAACTTATGTTCTTTTCGAACCTGTTGTATATTCTCATTACTATTTGGTTATTCCCTTTTTTTAGTGGCAGAAGTACTTTTTCTGTTCTGAACTTGCATCCGTAAGGGTTCAGATGTTTCATTATAGATTTTCCGTTCAGATAAATCTCTATACCGTTTCCGGCTCCTGCATCTATTATTATATTCTGTTCCCTAGGCGATTCGATGTTTTGCATCACATAATATGTATCTTTAGGCTTAGCGTCAAATGTATGTTTGCCTATGGTAATTTCCTTCCATGCAGAGTTTTCGACAGGCGGATTTTTAATGTCTGTCATTATGGTGTGGGGTGCATGGAACATTTTTTCGTCAGGACCACAGATGTATTGTTTGCCCCAGACTATTCCGTCGGTAGCAGTGAGAGAAGACGGTTTACCATTGTTCAGTGTGACATTATAAGTCTTTCCGTCAAGCACTATTTCTATTTTCTTTCCTTTTTCCTGTTCTGTATATAATAACTCAAGCTGTTTTAGCATCAGCTGTTCGAAGTACCATGAATATTTTACAGTGCTTCTATACGTACTGCCGAAATCAAATCCGGAAATGCTGTAAAGAGGTATGGCATTATGCTGTTTCAGGGTTATTGCCCTTATCGCTTCAGGTTGTTGGTCAAGTATATCCTGTTTGAATTTTAGAGTGAGCACATTTATAGTCTTTCCTTTGTATGCCGATGCAGGTATTGCAATATCTATAAGACCGTTTTTCTGAATACAAGTGGCCAGTTTGCCGTCGGCTCTTTCCAGTTCGTATTCAGGCATATACATTTTTATTTTTCCGTCCTTAGGATATTTGCCGGACAAAATGAAATACAGCATATTGTCTTTCCTTGTAACAGTTCCCCAGTCGAATTTATCAAAAAAAGGAGTACGTGAGGTTCCGTATATCGCAAAGCTGTTTTTTTTCAGCCAGTCTCCTATATTATTGATTATTTCTTTATCATAAGCATATATCTGGCAATTCTTGTCCAGATGCATGTTTAGTATGAACCCACCTCCATATGATACTGCCTCTGCTATTTTCTGTATTATTCTTTTGGCGTCAGACTGTGCGTTGTCTGTTTCGAAATATGATGTATGAAAAGATAGGGAAGAGTCGTATCTCCAGTCGCATTCTAAAAAATCTTTTTGAAAATGATATTTAAGGATATTGCAAAAGTCATAATATCCATTTCCGGCATCATTGCTTACCATACAGTCCTGTTGCAGCTTGTGTATCAGAGTGTATAGCTCTTTACTCTCTTCCGGGGATCTGGTTCCCATATCGAAGTTGATTTCCGATATTTTCCCATACTTGGTAATTAACTCGGTTATTTGTTTTTTTATGTGTCCGTTCAGCTTTTCTGATGTAGGATATCCGTTATTATCATGCTTTTCTGAAATAGGAAAATAAATTCCGAATTGTATTTTCCTTTTGCTGCATGCCATGCTAAGTTCCTTTATAATATCCCTGTGGTTATATTTATGATAGCATGAGTTATTGTCTGTTGACGTATTGAATAAATACATATTTCCGATTTTGGCTGGAGATATGATGGTGCGTATTCCTGATTTTGCAGCGAATGCCACTATGGAATCTGCATTGAACTTGGCATAATTGAAATCTATTCTGGCTCCATCTCCTTTGGTGCCTTTTGGCACAAGGAAATTAATTTTCATTGCAATCTTGTTGTCTTGCCAGACTTTTGAAGCACTTTCCGAAACCTGTGCGGAAACACAGTTTATGTATATTAACAGTAGAGAGAATATGGATAAGATACGTATCTTCATAATATATAATGATATAATGATGAGCAAAGATAATCACTTCTTTTGTGATATGCTAACTTTTCATTAATTTTGCCGCTCGTATTTATAACTATCATTAAAAAACTAAAAAAGACAATGAAAAAACTGTTTATATCAATCATCATTTGTATGATAACAGCGATTGTGGGTGCACAGAATGTTCAGTTACATTATGACTTCGGTAGTTCGATTTATGACTCTCAGAGTACAAGAGCTAAGGTTACTACTACAGTTGAAATGTTCAAGCCAGACAGATGGGGTAGTACATTCTTCTTTGTGGATATGGATTACACAAACAAGGGTGTAACCGGTGCATACTGGGAAATTGCCCGTGAATTGAATTTCTGGGGTGGACCATTCTCTGCACACGTGGAATATAACGGTGGAGTTAATGGAATAAAGAACGCTTACCTCTTGGGTGCTACTTATACATGGAACAATGCTGATTTTACAAAAGGATTTACTTTTACTCCTACTTATAAAATCATTCAGAAAAATCCAAAACCACACAATTTCCAGTTGACAGCTACATGGTATCTGCATTTTTGCAAGGGTAAATGTACATTCTCAGGATTTGCTGATTTCTGGAAAGAAAAACATCAGGATTTCGAAAAAGGCGAGGAACATAACTTTACTTTCATAACAGAACCACAGTTCTGGGTGAATTTGAATAAGTTTGATAAGGTAGCAGATGATTTCAATTTAAGCGTTGGTACTGAGTGGGAAATCTCTTCAAACTTCGGTATTATGAACGGTTGGAAATGGATGCCTACTTTGGCAATGAAATGGTCATTCTAATTTTGTAATTCTTAAAAATAAGGAAATATCATGTTAGAAAAACTTTTCGGATTCGACAGGAATGTTACCCGTGTACGTACTGAGGTATTGGCAGGTATCACAACATTCCTTACAATGGCATATATCCTTGCCGTTAATCCAAACATCCTTAGTGCCACAGGTATGGATAAGGGTGCTTTGTTCACAACAACAGTTGTTGCTTCTGCTTTTGCCACACTGCTGATGGCATTCTATGCAAAGTTGCCTTTCGGACTTGCTCCGGGTATGGGACTTAACGCTTTCTTTGCCTATACAGTGTGTCTTACTATGGGATATACATGGCAGTTTGCTCTTACTGCGGTATTGATTGAAGGTCTTATCTTTATATTATTGACAGTTACAAACCTGCGCGAAAAGATTGTTGACGCGATACCTGTCACATTGAAGAACGCCATCGGTGCCGGTATAGGTCTGTTCATCTCTTTCATCGGATTGCAGAATGCGGGAATCATCGTAAACAACGATGCTACGCTTATCAGCATGGGAAATATCACTTCAGGTACAGCTTTGCTTGGAATGATAGGTCTGGTTGTTACTTCACTTCTTTTGGTTAAGGGAGTAAGAGGTGCGTTGCTTTTTGGTATCCTTATTACAACACTTATTGGTATTCCTATGGGTATCACAAAGTTTGACGGTATATTCAGTACACCTCCATCAATAGAACCTATCTTCTGGCAGTTTGAATGGCACAATATATTCACAAAGGAAATGATTGTAGTGGTATTCACATTCCTGTTTGTGGATATGTTTGATACCATCGGAACATTGGTAGGTGTGACTACTAAGGCCGGAATGATGGACAAGAACGGTAAGATTCCTCATCTGAAACAAGCTTTCATGGTAGATGCCATAGGTACTACTGCCGGTGCAATGCTTGGAACAAGTACTATCACTACATTCGTGGAAAGTGCTTCAGGAGTAGGAGAGGGTGGTAGAAGCGGTCTTACTTCATTTGTAACAGCTGTCTGCTTCCTGCTTTCATTGTTCTTTGCTCCTTTCTTCCTTTCTGTTCCGGGAGCTGCTACAGCGCCTGTATTGATACTTGTAGGTCTGATGATGATGTCTTCAGTACTTAAAGTCAATTTTGCTGATTATTCTGAAGCTATCCCTGCATTTATCTGTATCATCTTCATGCCTCTTGCTTACAGCATTTCAGACGGTATCGTACTAGGTATGATAAGCTATGTTCTTATTAATCTGCTTACAGGTAAGTATAAGAAACTTACAATCGGTATGTATATACTGGCTGCAATATTCGTATTGAAATTCTTTGTTTGATAAATAAACTTAGATAGATATTATATTAGGAGGGTGTGTCAAAATGCATGCCCTCTTTTTTTTATGACAAAGAGGGTGTGTCTTTTATGTATTCACTGTATGTTCATTAATCCGAATTTAGGATTTGCAAAATAAAACTGTTATCTTTGTGTCTAAGATTAAAAATCAGTCAGTCATGAGCAAACTTTATCCTATAGGCATACAGAATTTTGAGGATTTACGAAAGAAAGATTATATTTATGTTGACAAAACAGCATTGATATATCAGTTGATAAGTACCGGAAAGTATTATTTTCTCAGCCGTCCTCGCCGTTTTGGCAAGAGCCTGCTTATATCTACTCTCGAAGCGTATTTCTCAGGCAAACGCGAACTTTTTGCCGGGCTGGAGATGGAAAAACTGGAGAAGGATTGGATAGAGTATCCTGTGTTGCATCTTGACCTGAATACGCAAAAATATGACAGTGTAGAAAAGCTTGAAGGTATTCTTAATGACGCTTTGTGCAGATGGGAAGATATTTATGGTAGCAGGGAAAGTGAAACCAGTCTGTCTTTACGATTTCAGGGAATAATCCGCAGAGCTGCCGAAAAGACCGGACATAACACTGTCATTCTCATAGACGAATACGACAAGCCTATGCTTCAGGCCATAGGCAATCCTGAACTTCAGACTGAATATCGTAATACCTTGAAAGCTTTCTATGGAGCATTGAAGTCGTGCGACGGATACATACAGTTTGCCATGCTCACAGGTGTGACAAAATTCGGAAAA
Organism: Bacteroides cellulolyticus; assembly: GCF_025567135.1. Taxonomy (NCBI): domain Bacteria; kingdom Pseudomonadati; phylum Bacteroidota; class Bacteroidia; order Bacteroidales; family Bacteroidaceae; genus Bacteroides; species Bacteroides cellulolyticus. The sequence continues at coordinate 126,809 of NZ_JAOQJJ010000004.1, read as the reverse complement.
GTAAGTGTGTTCAGCGATTTGAACAATCTGATGGATATCTCCATGATAAACCGTTTCTCTGAAATATGCGGAATAACTGAAGAGGAATTACACAGATATTTTGACGATGATATTCACACTCTGGCCGAGAAACTTGGAACAGGTTATGAAGAGACTTGCGCACGCCTGAAACTGAATTATGACGGTTATCATTTCAGCTTTAAGTCACCTGGATTGTATAATCCTTTCAGCATTCTTAATACCTTTGCCAATATGCAGATAGATAATTACTGGTTTGCTACCGGTACACCAACATATCTTGTGGAACTGATGAAGCAGCATAACTACAATGTTGAGGAGATAGAGGATATAGTGACCAGCGGTCCTGTTCTTGATTCCATAGATGCGGCATCCACTGACCCTGTTCCTGTAATCTATCAGAGCGGTTATCTGACAATAAAGGGCTATAATGAAGAGTTCGAGAACTACACTCTCGGTTTTCCTAACCGTGAGGTTGAGCAGGGCTTTTTCCGTTTCCTTCTTCCCAATTATGCCTCTGTCAGCGTAACAAAATCTCCATACGAGATCCAGCGTTTTGTAGAGGAAGTCCGCAAAGGTGATGTGGATTCTTTCCTGAGCCGCCTGCAGACTTTCTTTGATGATATACCATACGAACTTGCTCCACGCGACCGTGAAGTGCACTATCAGAATATTCTCTACATAGTGTTCAAGCTTATGGGATTCCATGCAGAAGTGGAATATCATACATCGCGCGGACGAGTTGACCTCGTGCTGAAAACCTCTGACTATATCTACGTGATGGAATTCAAACTTGATGGAACAGCCGAGGAAGCAATGGCTCAGATAGACGCGAAAGGGTATGCCTCTGCATTTGCTGCCGACGGAAGAAAAGTTGTCAAGGTTGGGGTGAATTTCAGTTCCGAGACAAGAACTATAGACAGGTGGATAATAGCCTGACTTTATTTGAGTGAAATATTGCCGATATCGGCAAAAAATGTATCTTTTTCATGAATTTTATTATATAAATTTGCCGATAGATTAGTATATTAAATTAGTATTTGATAAAGTAATAAAAATCCGGCCTTTAAATGCTGTTTAAATAGTATTTAATAACCATTTAAACAGCATTTAATGACCGGATAATTTATTGTCTAACTTATAATATATTACTCTTCAGTTTCCATCAACAGTTCCATAACCTGACAAGCAGATTTTGCTACTGATGTACCGGGACCGAAGATAGCCATAACGCCTGCTTTATAGAGGAAGTCATAGTCCTGAGCAGGGATTACACCACCTGCGAATACAAGTATATCTTCGCGGCCGAGTTTCTTCAGCTCGGCGATAATCTGTGGGATAAGAGTCTTATGACCAGCCGCAAGTGAAGAAACACCTACTGCATGAACGTCGTTTTCCACTGCATCGCGTGCTGCTTCTTCCGGAGTCTGGAACAATGGTCCCATGTCAACGTCGAAACCGCAGTCGGCGAAACCTGTTGCTACAACTTTTGCACCACGGTCGTGTCCGTCCTGACCCATTTTGGCAATCATTACACGTGGGCGGCGACCTTCTTTCTTCGCAAATTCTTCTGTCAGTTCGCAAGCTCTTGCGAAATCTGCATCTTTCTTACTTTCTGATGAATACACGCCTGATATTGTTCTGATTATTGCTTTATAACGTCCTACTACCACTTCACAAGCATCTGAGATTTCTCCCAATGTAGCGCGAACTCGTGCTGCCTCTACTGCTAGTTCAAGCAAGTTGCCCTTACCTGTCTTCACGCATTCGGTGATTGCTGCAAGAGCCTTGTCAACTTCAGCCTGGTTACGGCCTTCCTTCAAGCGGCGGAGGTTTTCAATCTGTTCCTGACGAACGGCAGTGTTATCCACTTCGAGGATATCAATTGGGTCTTCTTTTTCAAGACGGTATTTGTTTGTACCAACGATAGTCTGTTCGCCAGAGTCGATACGTGCCTGAGTGCGGGCTGCAGCTTCTTCGATACGCATCTTAGGAATACCTGTTTCGATAGCCTTGGCCATACCGCCCAAACGTTCGATTTCCTGAATGTGTTCCCAAGCTTTGTGAGCAAGTTCGTTTGTAAGAGCCTCAACATAGTAAGAACCGCCCCATGGGTCAACGTTCTTGCATATCTGAGTTTCTTCCTGGATATAAATCTGAGTGTTACGTGCGATACGTGCAGAGAAATCTGTTGGAAGTGCGATGGCTTCGTCAAGTGCGTTTGTATGCAGTGACTGAGTGTGACCAAGAGCGGCAGCCATAGCTTCGATACAAGTACGGCCTACGTTGTTGAACGGGTCTTGCTCTGTTAGCGACCATCCTGAAGTCTGTGAGTGAGTACGCAATGCCAGTGACTTAGGGTTCTTAGGATTGAACTGTTTTACAATCTTGGCCCAAAGCATACGAGCGGCACGCATCTTGGCAATTTCCATGAAATGGTTCATACCGATAGCCCAGAAGAACGAGAGGCGAGGAGCAAAGGCATCGATGTCGATACCTGCAGCTACACCGGCACGGAGATATTCAAGACCGTCGGCAAGAGTATAAGCCAACTCGATGTCTGCTGTAGCACCTGCTTCCTGCATGTGGTAACCTGAGATAGAGATTGAGTTGAACTTAGGCATCTTCTGTGAAGTATATTCGAAGATGTCAGAGATAATCTTCATTGAGAATGCTGGTGGGTAGATATATGTGTTACGCACCATGAACTCTTTAAGGATATCGTTCTGGATTGTACCTGCCATTTCTTCAAGTTTTGCACCCTGTTCAAGTCCGGCATTGATGTAGAAGGCCATAACTGGAAGTACCGCACCGTTCATGGTCATTGATACGGACATCTTGTTCAATGGAATACCGTCGAACAGAACCTTCATGTTTTCTAGCGAGCAGATAGATACTCCGGCTTTACCTACATCGCCCACTACACGTGGATGGTCAGGGTCGTAACCGCGGTGAGTAGGAAGGTCGAATGCCACAGAAAGACCTTTCTGTCCTGATGCAAGGTTACGGCGATAGAATGCGTTTGATTCTTCGGCTGTAGAGAATCCTGCATACTGGCGGATAGTCCAAGGACGGAAAGTGTACATCATTGAGTAAGGGCCACGAAGATAAGGAGGGATACCTGCAACATAGTCAAGGTGTTCCATTCCCTCAAGGTCTTCTTTTGTATAGACCGGTTTTACCTGAATCTGTTCCGGTGTTCTCCAATTGGCTTCGATGCCATTGGCTTTCTGCCATTCCATACCGTTCTTAGGCTGGAATCCGGCATATATATCGATGTTTTTGAAATTCGGTTTCATAGTTATTTAATTCCTAACTTTTCGTTATACTCTTTTAAAGTTTCCAATACGTTGCAGCGAACGTGTATGAAGTTCTCTATACCTGCAGCTTTCAGGTCGTCCATGCATGCCGGAGCACCTGCCACGATATACATAGCGCGTCCGTCGAGTGCCTTGAATGCAGGGATTGCGTATTCTGCATATTCGTCATCGCTTGAACACATCACTACGATGTCAGCATTAGCCTTCATTGCAGCTTCCACACCTTCTTCTACTGTAGCAAAGCCGAGGTTGTCGATAACTTCATATCCGGCACATGCAAGGAAGTTGCAAGAGAACTGTGCACGGGCCTGACGCATAGCAAGGTTACCGATAGTAAGCATGAATGCTTTAGGACGCTTGCCTGAGTGTTCTGTCTGCAGACGAAGAACTTCGAATTCGCTTGCAGCGCGTGACTTGTCAAGAGCCATATAAGGAGTTTCTTCTGTTCCGTGGCTGCATCCGCAGTTGCACTTGCATTCTTCAGGAGTCTTTTCGCCTGCCATTTCAGTGAAGTTAGGATACTGGTTTGTACCGAGGAGTATCTCCTTGCGTTTTGAAACAGCCTCATGACGAGCCTTGTTGCTGGCATTTACAGTTTCCTGTACCTTGTTAGCTTTTACAGCTGCAAGGAAACCGCCTTCGTCTTCTGTAGCCAGGAACAGGTTCCATGCCTGCTGAGCAATAGAAGCAGTCAGGTTCTCGATATAATATGAACCGGCAGCAGGGTCAACTATACGGTTGAGGTGAGATTCTTCCTTGAGCAATAACTGCTGGTTGCGTGCCAGACGTTCTGAGAATTCGTTAGGAGTTTCGTAAACACTGTCGAAAGGAGTCACTGTGATAGAGTTTACACCTGCCAGAGCAGCACTCATGGCTTCAGTCTGAGTACGGAGCAGATTTACATGAGCATCGAAAAGTGTAAGGTTGAATTTGGATGTTTCAGCATGTGCAACCATCTTGCAAGCGCAGTAGCAAGTACCGTCTGCACCAGTGTTAGAACAGTCTTTACGAGGACATTGAGGATTATATTCTTTTACGATGTTAGCCCAAAGCATACGAGCGGCACGGAATTTTGCGATTTCCATGAAATAGTTTGAGCTGATACCGAAGTTGAATTTTATTTTCTTTGCGGCTAGAGCTGCTGGAACGCCTGCCTCTACCATCTGATTAAGATATTCATTACCCCAAGAGAGTGCATATCCCAATTCCTGATAAATATATGCACCGGAATTATTAAGGTCAACACAGTTTACGGTAATGCAACGGAATTTTGGATATTCTGCCAAAACCTCAACAAGTTTCTTTGCGTTGGCAATAAGTCCGCTTCTGTCTTTGCCTTTGCCTAACATCTTGCTGATAGGGTCGAAGTTGACAGAACCCTGCAAACTCTTAGGATCGTATCCTTTTTCCTTGAAATAAGCTACAAGTAATTCTGCCAGTTCTACTGTATGTCCCTGACATGTAGAGAAGTTCAGTTCTACGCAGTCACAGCAGATGTCTTTCAGCAGTGTAGCTATATATTCGGAACTTAAATCAGATGCCTTTACTTTAAATCCAAGTGAATCAACGCCTTTGTTTAGCAAGTCCAGAGCCTTGGCATTTGCTTCAGTCGGATCAATGACTTTTATATCCTGACGTATGAACCAAGTATTGTCGTCTTTTTTTATTCCTCTTACGTATGGGAATTCTCCGGGAAGTCCTTCTGTTGTTTTCAGTCCTTCAAGATCTTCTTTGCGGTAAAAAGGTTTAACTTTAAATCCTTCGTTGGTTTTCCATACCAACTTCTTTTCAAAATCAGCGCCTTTAAGGTCAACTGTAATCTTATCCAACCATTCCTGTGTGCTTACGGAAGGGAAATCGGAAAAGAGTTTTTCTTTACTATCTGCCATAGTTGATTAGGTTTATATAAATAGGTTATATTAAAGATTCGTACTTCATAGTTCAAGTACCTTTTAAGGCAAAGATACAAATTTCTTGTTATCTCGTGCATTTTCGGGTAAGAAATACACTTCATATAAACATTTATTTTATAAAACGGAATGATTTTTTATAGTATTGTAATGTCTGTGTGGCAAAAAAAACTTTCATAATAATTACTTTTGAGGCTTATAATTTGACACCTTATTATTTTTTAACTACTTTTGTTGCAAATTATTTATGTGTTATTTTAAAAACTATGAATTGGTTAAGTGATTTGTTATTCAATCCCGATTCAATAGCCCACATAGTTGCTCTTTATGCCTTTGTTATAGCAGTGGGTGTGTTATTGGGAAAGATTAAGATCTTCGGTATTTCGCTGGGGGTCACATTTGTCTTGTTCGTAGGTATTCTGGTTGGACATTTTGGATTTACCGGAAATACCTCCATTCTTAATTTCGTGCAAGACTTCGGGTTAATTTTATTTGTGTTCTGTATTGGTCTTCAGGTTGGACCATCTTTCTTCTCTTCTTTTAAGAAAGGCGGTATAGCCATGAATATGGTTGCTGTAGGCATAGTGGCGCTGAACATAGCTGTAGCCTTGATACTGTACTTTGCACTTCAGGGTAGGGTAGATATACCTATGATGGTAGGTATTCTATGTGGAGCCGTAACCAATACTCCTGGTCTTGGTGCCGCAAATGAAGCTTTGACTCAGATTAATTATAACGGACCTCAGATAGCAATGGGATATGCTTGTGCTTATCCGTTGGGAGTGATGGGTATTATCTTATCTATGATTCTCATACGTATAATCTGCAGGATAGATTTAAATAAGGAAGAGGAGGAAATCAAGCGTGGTGAAGAAGCCAATCCTCATCTGAAACCTTTCTTCCTCAATCTGGAGGTTCATAATGAAGCTTTGCAGGGTAAGACAGTTTTGCAGGTACGTAATTTCCTTGCTCGCGACTTTGTTTGTTCCAGAATAATGAAAAGCGACGGTTGCGTATATATTCCTACTGCAAACACTGTTTTGGAACTTAACGACAAGATGTTCATTGTATGTGCCGAAGATGATTCGGAGGCTATTATAACATTCATTGGCCCTCAGGTTCAGAATGTTGACTGGGAGGCTCAAGGCAAAACAGACAAACCGATGGTGTCACGCCGTATTCTTGTCACTCAGTCCAACATTAACGGTAAGACACTTGGTGAATTGCATTTCAACAGTATGTATGGAGTAAACGTCACTCGTGTTAACCGTTCAGGTATGGACCTTTTCGCATCACGCCAGTTGACTCTACAGGTGGGTGACCGTGTGATGGTTGTAGGTCCGCAGGATGCAGTGGAACGTGTAGCCGGTTTGCTGGGAAATCAGTTGAAGCGTCTTGACCATCCTAACATTGTTACCATATTTATAGGTATTCTTTGTGGTATTCTGTTCGGTAGCCTTCCTTTTGCAATTCCGGGAATACCTACCCCTATCAAGTTAGGTCTTGCCGGTGGTCCGCTTATCATTTCCATACTTATAGGTCGTTTCGGACATAAGGTAAAACTTGTTACTTATACTACAATGAGTGCCAATCTGATGCTTCGTGAAGTAGGCTTGGCCTTGTTCCTTGCCAGTGTAGGTATTAAGGCAGGCGGAAGTTTCGTACAGACAGTTGTAGAGGGCGATGGGCTTCTTTATGTAGGTATAGGTTTCCTTATCACTATAATACCTCTTATTATCATGGGTATTGTAGCCCGCTGGAGACATAAACTCAACTATTATACACTGATGGGACTTATTGCAGGTAGTAATACAGACCCACCAGCACTGGCATACGCAAACCAGGTGTCAAGCAATGATGCTCCTGCCGTAGGATATTCTACAGTATATCCGTTGAGTATGTTCTTGCGTATTCTTACGGCCCAGTTGCTTATATTGCTTATGGCATAATATTAATTTTATATGAAATGTGTGTTGGCAAGTGGATAAGGACAATATCCCCGTCTGCTTGCCAATTTATTTTGTAATTGCAGTTCAACTCAAAAACTTATAAACTCACAAACTAAAAACTTTTAATTATATGATTTCAGTAGATGGATTGACCGTTGAATTTGGCGGTACCACCTTGTTTAGTGACATTAGTTTTCAGATCAATGAGAAAGACCGTATAGCCCTTATGGGAAAGAACGGAGCCGGAAAGTCAACCTTGTTAAAGATTTTGGCTGGGGTAAGGCAACCTACCCGTGGAAAAGTTACAGCACCTAAGGACTGTGTCATTGCATATTTACCACAGCATCTGATGACCGAAGATGGCAGAACCGTTTTCGAAGAAGCTTCGCAGGCTTTTGCCCATCTTCAGGAGATGGAAAAGGAGATAGAGGCAATGAACAATGAGCTGGCCACAAGAACAGACTATGAAAGCGATTCATATATGGCTCTTATAGAGAAAGTGGCTGCCATGAGCGAAAAGTTCTATGCCATAGACATGACTCACTTCGAAGAAGATGTAGAGAAGGCTCTCCTTGGTCTTGGGTTTATGAGAGAAGATTTCAACCGTCCTACGAGTGATTTCAGCGGTGGATGGCGTATGCGTATAGAGTTGGCAAAACTTCTTCTTCAAAATCCGGATGTATTGTTGCTTGACGAGCCTACAAACCATCTTGACATCGAGTCTATACAGTGGCTTGAAGAGTTCCTGATCAACAGTGCTAAGGCTGTAATCGTTATAAGCCACGACCGTAAGTTTGTTGACAATATCACTACACGTACCATTGAAGTCACTATGGGGCGTATATACGACTATAAGGTGAACTACTCCCAGTATCTTGTTCTGCGTAAGGAACGTCGCGAACAGCAGATGAAGCAGTACGAAGAACAGCAGAAGATGATTCAGGAAACTAAGGATTTCATTGAGCGTTTCAAGGGTACATACAGTAAGACACTCCAGGTACAGAGCCGTGTGAAGATGTTGGAGAAGCTTGAACTGATAGAGGTTGACGAGGAAGATACATCGGCGTTGAGGCTTAAGTTTCCTCCTTCACCACGCAGTGGAAGCTATCCTGTGATAATGGATGGAGTAGGAAAGACATACGGCGACCATGTGGTGTTCCGCAATGCCACTCTGACGATAGAACGTGGCGATAAAGTGGCTTTCGTAGGTAAGAACGGTGAAGGTAAGTCAACCCTCGTGAAATGTATAATGAATGAGATAGACCACGAAGGTACACTTACTCTCGGTCATAACGTACAGATAGGATACTTCGCACAGAACCAGGCTTCTCTTCTTGACGAAAATCTTACGGTGTTCCAGACTATAGACGATGTGGCTAAAGGCGAAATCAGAAACAAAATCAGGGACCTGCTTGGAGCATTTATGTTTGGTGGTCCGGAAGAATCAATGAAGAAGGTCAAGGTCTTGTCCGGTGGTGAACGTACCCGTCTGGCTATGATTAAACTCCTGCTTGAACCGGTGAATCTGCTTATTCTTGACGAGCCTACCAACCACCTTGACATGAAAACCAAGGATATACTGAAACAGGCTCTCATGGATTTTGACGGAACTCTGATTGTGGTTTCCCACGACCGTGACTTCCTTGATGGACTCGTTACCAAGGTTTATGAGTTTGGTAACAAGAAGGTTAAAGAACACCTTTGCGGTATATACGAGTTCCTTGAGACTAAGAAGATGGAAAGTCTTCAGGAATTGGAAAAGAAGAAATAAAAAAAAATAAACGGCATAATCCAACAAGGATTTGCCGTTTATTTTTTAGAGCTTATGTACTATTAGAATTTTGAATATCCCGGGTTTTGTTCCATGTCAGGATTAAATACAAACTGGTCTTCTGGTATAGGCAGAACGCATTTTTCGTAGTTCCAGTCTATTTCCTTCACTGCGTTTTCCATATGTAGGTTTCCTGTTCTTGTAATTTTCATTCCGTTTCTTAAGACGTCAAAGAAACGGTGTCCTTCTCCCACAAGTTCTTTTCTTCTTTCTTCAAGGACTCTTTCCAGTGTATATTCGTCCATATCAACACTATTGTCAGGATTTCCTCTTGATACAATTTCGTTTAGATATTCCAATCCTTTATCTTTCTTTTCTCCTGTAAGTGTTAATGCCGCTTCGGCTGCTATAAGATAAAGCTCTGACAGGCGGAATACAACATAGTTGTTATACGATGCCGGTGTTGTATCATCACTACCCGGCCATTTCTTTAGCCAATATCTGGTAGCTTTATTATAGGTAACTTCTCCAATCAGTTGATATCTGACATCGTTTTTATCCTTGTTCATTAGTTCCATGAAGCTTTCTGTCAGGAACATTTCCTCATAGCCATACGGATGCATAAGATAAGCCAGTGAGTTTCTTCCTTCATTGTCGTCCGACGCGTTTGCTATTTCAAACAGTGATTCTGTTCCGAACTTTTCATCCAGATTCCATGATTTCAGGTATTCTTCGTTGGTATATAACCTGTATTCGTTACCTGTTTTCAATTCTTCAATCAGTTTGCTTGACACATTATATGCTTCTTCTTCGTTTCCCATATACAGGTACACTCTTGACAAAAGCATACGTGCGGCATATTGGTTCATCCTTCCATTCATTTTGTCTGTTGTCATGAGTGGAATAGCATCGTTGAGGGTTTTTATGATAAAATTATAGTCTTCGGCAACAGTTTTTCTTTCCGGATTTTCATCCAGTCCTATTGCTCTTTCTACTATTGGTGCACCCCATGAAGAACCGTTGTCTTTTGTATAAGGATATCCAAAACATCTTGTAAGATCAAAGTGGCATAAAGCAATCACAGCCAAAGCTTCTCCTTTAAGATACGCCAGATCTTCAGTGGTAGCGTCTTGTATTTTGTTGTTGTCTATTGCACTTACAATGTTCCATCCCTGACGTATAATATAATATGGCCTTCCCCACAGATATCCAGCACCAAGATTGTTTGCTCTATGATTGAACAGATAACAGTTGTTGCAATCTCGTCCGCTGTTGTATGAGCTCTGTATATCGTCTCCTTTCATGTCTCCATAAAAGAACATGGTTCCACCGTAATAGCCGTATGACGACATCAGGTCGTATAGTCCGTTAACTGCATTTTCAGTAGAACTGAATGAATCGAAAGCATTTTCTGTAGGTACTTTGTTGCTTGGGGTAGTGTCAAGGAAACTTCCGGTGCATGAGACCAAGCCTAATGACAGAACTAAAACTCCTGCCAGTTTTGAAATATATTTATGTCTTGTCATAATCAATTCTGTTAAATGTTTTTAGTTATAACTTAATGTCTAACCCGAAAGAGAATGTTTTCAATGGAGGTGTAAAGAAAGATACCACACCAGTCAGTTCAGGGTCGTATTGGTCGTATGCTGCCCATGTGAGCAGGTTTGTACCAGAGAAGAATATTCTTAGGTTACTGATACCAATGTTTTTCAACCATTCCTTTGGAGCTGAGATACCTAATGTAAGATTTTTAAGTCTCAGATGGTCTGTGCTGTGTATTCCTCTCGATGAATTCCAGTATCCGCCATATTCCTGTCCGTAAACGAATCTTGGCACATCTGTAATGTCTCCTGGTTCCTGCCATCTTCTTCTCAATTCTGTACTCTTGTTGTATTGGTAATAATATCCGTCATCCTGTATGGCGTACATTCCATTGTCGTAAGAGTGTCCACCAAGACTATAAGAAAGATTGAAGGACAGGTCTATGAATTTATAGTTGAATGTATTCATCAATCCACCTGATACTTTTGGATAAATGTCCACCAGTGGAATAGGGTTGGCGTCATTAGGGTCGTAAACAATGTTTTTTGAAAGATTTCCGTTTTCATCTTCCACATTGTCGTAATACATCGGCTTACCGTTGTCAGGATCTACACCCGCATATTCTCTTAAATAGAGTGTTCCGTAAGAAAGTCCTTCTTTTCTGATATACCTTCCGTCAGTGTACCATGAAAGGTCTGCCAGTTTTAATATCTTGTTTTTGTTGTGGCTCAGATTGAAAGAGGTGCTCCAGGAAAAATCACGTTTTTGTATGTTGTTTGTTCTTATTTCCAGTTCAACTCCCTTGTTCTGCATCTTGCCAATGTTGTCAATAACAGAACCGAAACCGCTAATTGAGTTAAGTTGTTTGTTCATCAGCAGGTCTTTGGTTATTCTGTTGTACCAGTCGATTGATATTGATATTCTGTTCAGGAAGCTTATATCCAAACCTAAATTGAGCGAATAGTTCTTTTCCCATGAAAGATTATTGTTTGCAATGTTGTCTTCCCATGGAGCCGGAAGTCCGTTGTAGAATGAACCGGTATTATATGTTCCCATGTAGCCATAATATGTGCTTGGAAGATTACCGTTCACACCATACGATGCTCTGATTTTCAAATCGTTCACAATGTTGCTTATACTGTTCATGAATTTTTCCTGCGATACTCTCCATGAGCCTGATACCGCCCAAAAGTTACCCCAACGTGTTTCTGGCGCCAGTCTTGACGAACCGTCGCGTCGGAAGCTAAGTCCTAAGTAATACTTGTCTGCATAACTGTAGTTACCGCTCGCAATATAAGAAAGCAGGGCGTCCTGCTGAATCATTTGTGATGCTGCTACCGGAACTGCACCATTGCTTAAACTTCCATTGGGAGACTGTCCGTAACCTTCAACTTCACCATACAAATCATTATAGGTGTATTTCATTATTTCGTATGCAAGAACTGCGCTCACGTTATGTTTACCAAATGTTCTGTTGAAGCTAAGATTGTTTTGTGAAGTGTATCTCAACCTGTCAGTCATCTGCATAAGTCCTTTACCATTGTATAATTTTCCATCAGTTCCTTCAGGAGAATAGAAATAGAAGTCTTTTGTGAGTGAGTAATCAACAGAAAATACTGTAGATATTTTCAAACCTTCAATGATATTGTATGCGGCTCTTCCGGACATCATACTTCTTACGATATTTGTATAATAATCATTTACTGAATTTTCGTATAAAGGATTGAGCCCGCCGTTAACCTGAAATCCTGTATGGTAAGTACCGTCTTCATTGTAAATAGGAATACTTGGATTAAGCTCTACTACTGAAGAGTACAGAGCACTGGCATAATAATATCCTTCCGGTGTTTGTTTGCTTTTTGTCCATGAGAATGATGCATTGGCTCCAAATTCAAAGTTGTTCCATTTGCTGTTTGCGTCGATACGGCCTGTAAGCCTGTCCATTTCTGAGTTAACCGAAACACCTGTCTGGTTAGTGTAACCGACACTGGCTATTATATTTGATTTCTCAGTTCCGCTACTTACCGAAACATTATAGTCCTGCTGATAGCCTTTTTTCATCAGTGCGTTGTACCAGTCTGAATATCCGTTTGCCGGTCTTGCAGCGTACTTGTCTATTTCCGAGTCCGCATATGATGTGGCGGTTTGCTGGTCAGCTCCATTTACCAGTTTGAAGTTAACCAATCCTTCATAAAGAAGATCTCTCCATTCTTCACCACCCATTAGCGGTCTGTAGTTATATGCCAGATCTGTAACACCGAACGATGCCTGCATGTTTACCTTCAGTTTTCCCTGGCTTCCCTTCTTTGTTTTTATAAGGATAACACCGTTAGCACCTTTGGCACCGTAAAGTGATGCAGACGCGGCATCTTTAAGTACGGTTATACTTTCTACGTCGGCAGGGTTTATAGTTTCCAGAATACCCATACCTCCTGTACTTGCTTCAGAAGTGAATGCGCTGAAATCATCTGATGAAACAGGTACCCCGTCTATTACATAAAGAGGCTCTGTTGATGCATTCATAGAAGCTATACCACGTATTCTTAAAGTCGATTTAGAGCCCGGTTGTGATGATGAACCGGATACTATACTAACTCCGGGCATATTTGATTCTATCATTTGTGCGACTGATGTTACAGGCAGTGATTCAAGCTTTTCTGTGTTTAGAACAGAGGCAGAACCTGTATATGTGGCTTTTTTGAAGTCTCCGTATCCGGTAACTACAATTTCGTCCATCATCTTGGAGTCTTCGTGCATAACTATATGTAAAGGACGGTTGTCCTTTATGACGACATTTGTGGATTTCATACCTACATAGCTGAAAATCAATGTGCTGTTTATGTCGGCATCTATATTGAATTTTCCGTCTATATCGGTGGTTACGCCTTTGGATGTCCCTTTTATAATGATTGAGACGCCTATAAGTGGTGTTCCGTTAGTATCAACTACTACTCCGGATATTCCTTGTTGTGTGACGGATGATAAAACAAGGTTTTCCGATCTGTTTTCTCCTGTCATGTTTCCCGGAATGAGTAAACATCCTATTAAGCCGAGGCAAATGTTTCTCTTTTTGTGTGGGAATTTAAACTCTTTTAATCCTTTCATAAGTCTCTCTTTTAAGTGTCTTTTTGCAAAAGTAGTAAATATTTGTAAAAGGTCAATATTTTGCTTAAAATAATTTCATTTATAATTTATTTTACTTGTATAAATGTTATAATGATACATTTTATATGTAAAATATGTCATATGGTATTATTGGTATTGTGTAGAATGATTTCATTTTGGTATATAATTAAAGGGTTGATGATGAATACTGAAATAATTTTGTTAGATTTGCATACATTTTAAAACTGATGTCATATGAAGCACATATTAATCATTGCGATGTCGTTGATGTCGCATTCGTTATTTTCGGAGACATTGCATTTCGCATGTTTCCCCTCTCTTTCGCCAAATGCAGGTGAAATATATTTTTCTTATGAAGGTGATATTTTTAGAGTAGGTGTAGAAGGTGGTACAGCCATGCGCCTGGTTTCATTGGGAGGGTATGAGAGTTATCCAAAAGTTTCTCCTGATGGGAAATATATAGCGTTTTCGTCAGATGTAAATGGAAATAATGACGTATATATTGTTCCTGTAGAAGGTGGCGAAGTTAAAAGACTTACATGGCATGAGGGTAGCGATACGCCGTCAGGATGGTCGCATGATTCGAAATATGTATATTTTGAAAGTAACCGTGCGAACATCAAGACCACGTATAAAGTTTCTGTAAATGGCGGTACGCCTGTAAGACTGGCAGAAGGATATTTCAATACTATGATAAACGTAACAGAAAACCCTGTTACAGGCGAGATGTATTTTAACGAATCAAATGAGAGCATTAAATTCCCTACCAGAAAAGGATATATTGGCGATCATAATCCGGATATAAAGTCGTGGAATCCTTCCATGAAAAAATATTCCGTACTTACCGATTATTATGGAAAAGATACATGGCCAATGGCTGATATGCTTGGAAACATGTATTATGTGTCCGACAGTTACAATAAAGAGTCAAACATTTTCAAGTATGATAAGCAGAATGGGTCATCACGTCTTACGTCTTTTTCACAGTCTGTACAATATCCGTCTATAAGTTACGATGGGTCAAAAATAATATTCCTGTATGAATATAAAATGACATGTCTTGATATTAAAAGTGGTAAAATAACAGTTCCGGAAATAAATGTGGCAGGTCATAAAACTATGTCGGAACGTGTTTTCAGTAATCAGAAGCTTGATTGTATTGATGTATCGCCAGACGGTAAGAAACTTGCTATGTCGATACGTGGTAAACTGTATATATCTGATGTTAAGTGCAAATATCTTAAACAGCTTGTGACACCGGATGACGAGCGTGTTTCAGAAGTTGTATGGACTGATAATAATACTGTTTATTATACCAGAACCAATAAAGGTTATCTTAATATATATAAGATTAAAGCTGATGGAACTGCTCCGGAATCGGAGGTGTATTCTGTAGATGCAAATATCAAGTCGTTTACGTTATCTCATAAACGTGATAAGATAGCTTTCATATGCGGCAGTGATAAGGTGATGGTGCTTGATATTCAAAAAAACAATGTTAAAAAGATAGCTGATGCTCAATTCTGGTCATTCCGTACTTTTGACATTAGTTTTTCTTTCGACGATTCTTTGCTGGCATTCGAGGCTATAAATCTTTTTGAGCCAGACATATATATTTATTCATTTGCAGACGATGAAGTGGTAAATTTGACAAAATCAGCCTCTGTTGAGGGTTCACCGTGTTTTTCTCCTGATGGAAAGAGTTTGTATTTTACTGCTAATATGTATGCATCATCTTTCCCGAGAGGAAATGTTTCTACTACACTGTACAAGCTTCCCTTGAGAAGATATAATTTAAGACCTTTTGAATCGGATGTGTATGACAGTCTGTTTGTGGATAAAGATAAAAAGATGAGTCATGTAAATATGATGGAAGAAAAAAACACCGTTGATTATGACGAGGTTTTCAGAAGATTGGAAAAGGTTGACGATGATGTCTGGAGTGCTTATACATGTCGTATGGAAAATGACAGCTGGCTCATATATTCGTCGGTTGGCAAGATGAAAGCGAATAAGATTTCAGATCCTTATTTTGAAACAAAAGAAATTGCGGAACTTAAGGCAGGAGGCCGGTTTATGATTTCCGGTAAAGAATTATATTATTTGCATCGGGGAAGTCTTTACACGGTTGATCTGAAGCAATATAAGGCAGATAAAATTGAAATAGAAAAGGAGGTTGAGAAGAATCTTTATGATGAATATAGACAGATATTCTATGAAGGATGGGCTGTTATGGAACAGAACTTTTATGATGTCAATTTCCACGGAGTTGACTGGAAAGGTAAAAGAGATTATTATGCTTCGTTTTTACCTTATATAAAAGAACGTTCTCATTTCAGAACATTGTTTAATGATATGCTTGGCGAACTGAATTCTTCTCATCTAGGATTTGTATCTAATGGAAGTGAGGAACAGAAACCTCAGACATCTTCTTGTACAGCCGAAACAGGAATTGTGTGGGATAATGTTCAGCCGTATCTGATAAACAGAATATTGACTGATTCTCCAGCCAACTGTGTAGATATTGATATCAGACCGGGAGACAGATTGGTTGCTGTTAATGGAGAAAGGGTAGAAGAAGACAGAAACCGTGAAGAATATTTCTCTTTTGCTACAAAGCCGTCTGAGATTAGTTTGTCTTTTGTACGTGCTGGAAATGAGTTTACAGTAAAACTTCATACTATAACGTATAATCAGCTAAAGGATATGTTATATACCGAATGGGAGGATAATTGCAGTGATAAGGTAGAAAAAATGACAAAAGGCAGAGTGTCGTATATTCATATGAGAGATATGAGTGATGCATCGCTTAAGTCTTTCCTCAGGGGTATTCATACAGATCTTGTGAATAAAGATGCGCTGATACTTGATTTGAGATATAATAACGGTGGAAACGTACATAAAGAGGTTATAGATGTTTTGAGGCAGCAGTCTCATTTCAACTGGAGCTACAGAGATTTTAAGCAGAACCCTCATCCTAACGCAACACCTTCGGACAAGCCTATTGTAGTTCTGATTAATGAGAGAAGTCTTAGTGATGCGGAGGTTACATCTAATGGTATAAAACAATTGGGTATAGCCAAACTTGTTGGTACAGAAACATACCGGTGGATTATATTTACATCCGGTGTGAGGTTTATGGACGGTTCAACATCACGTATGCCTGCGTGGGGATGTTATTCTTTGAGTGGTGATGATCTGGAAAAGACTGGTGTAGTTCCGGATATTTATGTAAGAAATACCTTTGAGGACAGGCTATTGGGCAGAGATCCACAACTGGAGGCGGCAATAAATGAGATAATGAAAGAACTGGGAAATAAATGAGTTTTTTCTTTGTATATAGTGAAAAAAATTAAAGTTTCATTTCTATATATTTTTTCTGAAAGTCATTATTTCAAAATATGAGTTATAATATTGGTTTCATGATATCTTTGTCTATATTTGCTATTGTATTAACCAGATAAATTTAAATATGAAACAGTTTGTTTTGTTATTACTATTGGTAATTTGTTCCTGTACAACAGGCGAACGTGATTTAAAAGGAAACTGGATTGAAGTTTTATCTCCGGATATGCCTTATGTGCAAGGCGTTTGTATTAAAGATAATGGTATAGCAGAGTCTATAGGAATGGAAACCTTGAAATATCATGGATGGGAGGAGCATGGTAACAAACTTATTCTGAATGGTGAAAGTATTGGTAACGGGCAGACAATATTATTTGCCGATACATTCGATATTATAAGTTTAAAAAATGATACTTTGGTATTGAAAGATAGAGACAGAATTGCTACTTACGCACGCTGCAATGGAGATGTAATGAAGAAAAGTACTTCAAGACAAGCATACGAAGGTTTTGAATGGAAAGAAATTTCCGGAGCCGGTTTGAAACTGATGGCTCAAAGTAATGACGATATAAGGCTGTTGGTTGATCCATTGCTTCCAGGTGTGGTTATGGTGAGAAACGGTGATGTTGCTCCTCACGCTTTAATCAGGATATTCCAGTTGAAGAATAAACGTATATACGACGTTATAGATATACTCTCAAGTTCCGCAGACTGGGATAAAAGTCAGACATGCAGGTTTGAAGAAACAGCGTCCGGCCGTAGTGGGGTACGCAGATATGTAATGCTTCCTGACGGTGATTATGCAGAGATGATAGACAGTATGAAGAAGCAGGAACCTGTTCCGAGTACGTGCAATGGTTGGGGAACGGGTAATAGCGGAATGAGATATTTTGAAATATTCGATAATGCTCCGGACAAGGCTATCTTTATGGAAATAGGTCAGGATGCACCGCTGTTTGATGAAAACAGTATCGAGTTGTGTGAAACTGAAACGGACTCAACCTCTATGGACTTGCTTTATACCATGGAAGGCGAATTGAGAATAGGGCATGAAGTGAGAGCATTTATTCCTTCCGGCAGCGACAGAGAGTTCTGGATTGTTGACAAGACCGGCCAGTTGCTTGAAAAGTATGACAATATAACTAAAGGTCAGAAAAACGGCAAGCCCGTAAAAGTTACATTAAGACTTGAATATAACGGAAAGTGGGACGATGGCTTTGCCGCTGAATATGATGGAACGTATCTTGTACGTGAAGTTGTGGATTTGAAAGCTGAATAATATAAAACGAGTGAAACAAAAATAAGTATCGTTTGTTTCACTCGTTTTTTTATCTCTTCTTGTAAAGTTTGTCTATAAGGTCATTCCTTCCCATACGCCGCAGTTCATTGATAATATTTTTTCTTTCCTCAGGTTTGTACCAGAAGAAGAACATGCGTTGCGCAAGTTTCTCTTTCTGAGTTTTTGCAGAGAAAATAGGTTCAAGGGTATAAGGATGGTAACCTGTGTACCAGGCTTCTGTAGCGACAGTCATAGGAGTAGGAGTGAAGTCCTGAACCTGTTCCAGATGGAAGTCAAGCCTTTTGGTTATAACTGCCAGTTCTGCCATATCCTCGGCCGTACATCCGGGGTGACTGCTTATGAAGTATGGTATAATCTGTTGGCGCAGGTTATGCTCCGTATTTATGCGGTCGAATATCTTCTTGAATCTTTCAAACTGCTCAAACGGAGGTTTGCGCATGACGTAAAGCACTTTGTCGCTTGTGTGCTCAGGTGCTACCTTCAGTCGTCCGCTCACGTGTTTAATTATCAGCTCGCGGGTGTATTCCTGAGTGCTTTTGTTTACAGCCGGGTCCTTACTTTCGTGCAGAAGCAAGTCGTATCGGACACCGCTGCCTATAAAGCTCTTTTTAATTCCTGGAAGTGCATCTACGGCATGATAGATGTCCAGCAGTGGCCTGTGGTCTGTATTCAGATTAGGGCATATCTTGGGATGGATGCACGAAGGGCGTTTGCACCGGCGGCACATACTTTCGTCTTTTCCCCTCATGGCATACATGTTGGCAGACGGACCTCCAAGGTCGCTCAGATAGCCCTTGAAATCAGGCATTTCAGTTATTGCTTTCACCTCCTTCAGGATACTTTCCTTGCTGCGGCTTACGATGAATTTACCCTGATGGGCTGATATGGTGCAGAATGCGCATCCTCCGAAACATCCTCTGTGGAGATTGACGGAGAATTTAATCATATCGTATGCCGGAATACGTTTGTTCTTGTATTTCGGATGCGGAAGGCGTGTATATGGAAGGTCGAACGACATATCAAGCTCGCCCTGAGTCATTGGCGGATAAGGCGGATTTACTACTACCACTTTCTTGCCCGACTCCTGGATAATCCTCTGTGCTGCATATTTGTTCGATTCCTCTTCTATATGTCTGAAGTTTTCAGCTTGTTTCTTCTTGTCTTTCAGGCATTCCTCATTAGAGTAAAGCTTTAAGTCATTTTCTTCAGGTTTGAATTCTTCCTTTTTGCATACATACGCAGTCTGAAGAATATCTGTCGGTATGGTTGGATTTTCAGACATGTGTTTGCACAAGTCAGTGATAGGCTTTTCTCCCATACCGTAAATCAGCAGGTCTGCTCCGGAGTCAATCAGAATGGACTGTCTGACCTTGTCTTGCCAGTAATCGTAGTGGGTAAGACGGCGCAGTGAGGCCTCTATTCCGCCTATGATGACTGGTACATCGGGATAGAGTTTCTTCAATATTTGTGAATATACTATAGTAGGATATTCCGGGCGCATGTCATGTCGTCCGTCAGGAGTATATGCGTCTTCGCTTCGCAAACGCTTGTTGGCAGTATATTTGTTCACCATACTGTCCATACATCCGGCAGATATTCCGAAGAAGAGTCTTGGTTTTCCCAGCTTCTTGAAGTCACGAAGGTCGTCACGCCAGTTCGGCTGTGGCACGATGGCAACTTTAAGTCCTTGAGCTTCAAGCATTCTTCCTATTACGGCAGCTCCGAATGACGGATGGTCAACGTATGCGTCACCACTGAACAGAATGACATCGAGTTCATCCCATCCTCTAAGCTCTACTTCTTTCTTGGTTGTAGGCAACCAGTCCGTTAGATTATGTTCTTTCAAGATTTATTCTTCTGTTTCTTCGATATTACCTTTTTCTCTCTCCCAGTTGATGTATAGCATGATGAGCTGATGCAGGCCGAAAGCTTTCATATTGTCATGATAAATTACGTTCAGGCAGAGGTCCAGCAGATCCTTACAGTCGTTCTCAGACGAGCCTATAAGTGAACGGATGTTTAGTTTAAGTTTTTCCAACACGCTTTCGTCAACTATACCGTTGCTATCAATAAGTTGCTGGAACAGAGAATATTTTTCGATTGTTTTGAGATTTTCTTCCGAAATGTTCAGGCTTCTTGTACCTGAAGGATTAGTTTGAATTGTAAACATAGTTTTATGGGTTTATGTTGTTAATAGGACAAATATAATAAGAAGTCTTGAATATTTAGCGATAAAATGTTTTTAAATGCTGTTTGAGTCTTGTATATTTTAAAGCTTTTCTATAAGTTGGAAAAAAACAGCCCAAGAATATGTAAGAAATACATAGACCTGGGCTGAGAGAAGAATAATATGTTTTTTTAATCTTTGGCCTGATGAACTGTAAGTTGTGGGAATGGGAATCCGATACCTTCTTTATTGAATGTTTCATAAACCTTTTTGTTGAAGTCGAAATAAACATCCCAATAGTTGGCTGTAGATGCCCATGCGCGTACTTTTATGTCAACACTGCTTGCAGACAGTGCTCCAAGACCTATAAATGGTGCAGGGTCTTTAAGTATTCTTTCGTCTTCGTTTATAAGACGTTCGATTACAGCTTTTACCTTTTCGAAATCTTCACCGTATTCAACTCCGATTACCCATTCGGCACGTCTTGTGTCTTGTTTGCTGTAATTTACAACAACATTACTGCTCATAGAGCCGTTTGGAACATAAATTATCTTGTTGTCAACGGTTGCAAGAATTGTGTGGAAAATCTGTATTTCCTTTACTGTACCGCTTGCATCTGGACCGTCTATGAAGTCACCTACCTTGAATGGTTTGAATACAAGGATGATGAGTCCGCCTGCAAAATTTGAGAGATTGCCTGAAAGTGCCATACCGATAGCAACACCGGCAGAAGCAAGTATTGCAGCGAAACTTGTGGTTTCAACACCAAGACGGGCTATTACTGCAAATGCAAGTATCAGGTTAAGTGTAATGCTTAAAAGACTTTTCAGGAATGTCTTGACACTGACTTCAAGTTTGCGTCTTTCTAGGAATTTTGTAAGAAGTTTGCCTATTTGTTTGATAAGGAAACGTCCGATTACATATATCAGAATAGCTCCGATTATGTTTTTACCGGTTTCGATACCCCAGCTGACCAGTTTGTCAAGTACAGCTTCGATGTTTACTCTTGATGTAACGCTTGATGCAACGTTTAGTAATGTAAGTAGCATAATTTTTATAATTGTTTATAAGTTATTCGTCTAATATTCCTTTTCCCTGACGGATTATTTCCGCTTCGTCTTCAACACAGCTTACTACTGTTGAAGGATCAATACCTCCTATACCGCCGTCTATTATGATGTCGGCATCGTTGCCGAACTTCTCATATATGAGTTCAGGGTCAGTAACATATTCCGGATCTTCATTCTCGTCAAGCGGAAGTGTGGTTGATAGGATAGGGGCATCTATCATCCGGCATATTTCCCTGATTATGTCATTGTCAGGTACACGTATTCCCACTTCCTTCCTGTTTCTGAATATTTTCGGCAGACGGCTGTCTGCTTTCAATATAAACGTGAATGGTCCCGGTAGGTTACGCTTCATAAGTTTGAATGTGTTGTTGCTTACCTTGGCATATTCACTTATGTTGCTTAAATCATAACAAATAATAGACAGGTGATGTTTACGCGGATCGATTTTTTTTAACTTGCAGATACGTTCTATGGGACGTTCTTTCAGTGCGTGACAACCTATGGCATACATTGTGTCGGTTGGATAGATTATTATTCCTCCATCATTCAGAGTGTCTGCTATGCTCTGCAGTGTGTCTATACTATTATTTTTATTGTACAGTTTTATTAATGTACCCATAATGTTTCGTTTAAATCTGAATATTTGCGAAAATAATAAAAAATATTGAGAAATCGTTTTTTATTTTTGTTTCTTTCTAAGCTCTTCAGCTATTCTGTATTGTATCTCTGCTTCGTATTCCATTCCTGCTGCTTCGAGTGCTTCTCCGAAGAATTGGTGTGCTCCTGCGTTCTCCGGTTTCAGACTTGTGGCTCTGTCAAGGTCTGAAATAGCTTCTTCGGTTCTGCCTGTGAAAAGTCTTAGTTTGCCACGGTTATATATTGCTTTAAAATTGTTTGGCTGAATATGCAGTGCATGGTTAAGGCATCTTTCCGCTTCCTCCACATTGTCTTCGTCGAAAAACGTAACACCTTTTCTCACCCATGCATCGACAAATTCAGGATACAGTTCTATCGCCTTGTCAAAATTTGCATGTGCAGCTCTTGTATCTTTAGCCTTGGTGATGCATTCATTTCCCATAAGGTAGTACTCATGGGCATATTTTTTTAGATTTTCCTTTTGTTTTCCCAGCTCTTCTTTCAGTGCCTTGTTTTCAGCTTTTAATTTGTTGATTATTCCGAGTTTCTTTCGTATATATCTCTGTATAAGTGGTTTCTCAATATCGTAACGGCTGTGTATGGCTTTGAAAAAGCTGTCTAAGAATTCTGCGAAATTACCTTTGTCGAATTCTTTTATAGCCTTTTCGTATTCAATGTCGGCCTGCGCTTTTTTCATAGCGCGTTCAATGGACATTGCATCATTGAATTTTTGTGCAAACTCTGCAATTTCAGGCTTCACAAAGATGTCTGACTTCGTAATTTCTTTTTTCAGCTGTATTCCTTCCAGTGATGTACATCTGCTTAGGGCTACGTATGTTTGTCCTCCGGCGAATACTCCTCCTGTGAAATCTATTATAACACGGTTGAATGTAAGTCCCTGACTCTTGTGTACAGTTATGGCCCATGCTAATTTTATAGGAAACTGTTTGAAGGTGCCAAGTTCCTCTTCTTCAATTTTCTTTTCCTGTTCGTTGTAATGATAGCGTATGTTGCTCCAGCTTTCCTGCTCCACATAGAATTCCCTGCCTTCTTCCGTAGTGATGCTTATGCTTCCGTCCGGTAGAAATCCTGTTATTGTTCCCAAAGTGCCGTTCACCCAGCGCTTTTCCATGTCGTTCTTTATGAAAATTATCTGTGCACCTTTTTTAACGGTCAGTTCCATATTTGTAGGAAGACTGCTTTCAGGAAACTCACCTTTTATTTCACCCTTTAATACTACCGGCTGACTGTCAAGTTCTTCCAGTTTTCTTTCGTTGATGTAATCCACACTGTCACGTCGTGTAGCAAGTGTGATGTACATGTCACTTTCGTTGTTTGAAACAGGCGCGTTGAAACGTGTATTAAGAAGTTGCAGATCGGCTGCACGTGTCGTGTTGGTTCGTATATGGTCAAGTATTCCTACGAAAGCCTTGTCTGTTTGTCTATATACTTTGGTCAGTTCTATGGATACCAATTCCATCTGTCGGAATACATTTGCCGAAAAGAAATACGGATTAGGATAGAACCTGCTTAGTATTTCCTTTTCATCACTTTTTACTACAGGTTCAAGTTGGAATACATCACCGACCAGCAACAGCTGCTTTCCACCGAAAGGCTCCCTCATGTTTCCTGAATATACTCTTAAAACTTTGTCTATGAAGTCTATAATGTCGGCCCTTACCATTGAAATCTCATCAATAATGACCAGTTCAAGACTTTTCAGTAGTTTTCTGTGATTGGATGTATATTTAAGTGATTCGTGGAGTCTGTTTCCTCTGAATTTTGGGTCGTCCGGTAGGAGCGGATGAAACGGAAGTTTGAAAAAACTGTGCATAGTGCTTCCTCCTGCATTAATGGCAGCAATACCTGTAGGAGCCAGAACTACATATTTCTTTTTTGTATTCTGGCAGATATATTTCAGGAATGTGGATTTTCCGGTTCCGGCCTTACCCGTAAGAAAGACGGACTGGTGTGTATATTGTATTAACTTTAGTGCATTCTGGAATTCCTGATTGCTTGTGTCTATATCTAATGTAGCCATTGTAGGACAGTAACTTTCTTTTTTATGTTTTTTCAGATTGCGAATATAACAATAAATTCATATTTAACGATGGATACCTTGAGCATTTCTTTGAAATGAAAAAAGCGCCTGTAGATTGATACAGACGCTTTTCTTTATTTACAGACCTCACGGTCATAATTTTCGAATTACAAGGGTCATTACGACCCGAAATTTTACTTTCTGTTTGCCATGTTGTCGTTCAACATTACATAACCCCAAATCATTGGGTTTGCATTGGCAATCTTGTTAAAAATACTTTTTACCTTTTTCATAATGTTATCCTTTCTTCTTTAAGTTAATAATAACTTTTCTTTTCTCAGGCGAACCTCACGGCCGGCCTTCGACTTTTACCTTAATCATTTTACCTATTAACCTTAAAATTATTTATGTGTTTAGTTAAGCTTAGGACCTTTCGGTCTTTAATTACACTGCAAAGATAAGTCCTTTTTTAATGCAAAATATGTTTTACGACATGTTTTTCTATTTTTATGACCTTTTATTGATGTAAATCAAAGAAAAGTATTATAGATGACATAATTGTCATGCGATACATCTTTTTTGTCATGTCATTTTTGTCATATAATTACCTGTATGTCATGTATTATATTTATGATAATAATAAAATCCTATTTTGATGCTTTAGTATTAAGATTATTATTATTTTTACGGATATATAAATTAAATGTTTTTTTTTATTATGATCAAAAAATTAATGTGTGTGGTTTTAGGGGGACTTTTGTGTCTAGGTTATGCTGTTTGTAATACACCGGTGTCGGACAGCTTGAGAATTGAATTATCAAAAACAGAAGGAAAAGGTTTGCAAAAGGAACATTTGGCTGAGATATATTTGCGGTTAAGCGAAGAATATGAATCTGTCAATATTGATTCTGCCATATATTTTACAGATAAAGGACTTGATATTTATAAAAAGCCTGAATATGGCAGTTGGATGTATCTTCGTCTTTTAAATTCAAAGGCTACATATTATTATTCTCATGGGGAGTTTGAAAAATCTAAAACAATGTATTTGGATTTGTTGTCACATGCTTCTAAGATGAAAGAACGTGATTATGATTTTGAGGCAACCGTCTCCATGTCTGTCGGAGTGGTTTATAGGAAGCTTGGTATAACGGATTCCACATTATTTTATTATAATCAGGCTAGCGATTATGCTAAGATTTCTGCTGATAAGAGTACGTTGTCATCTATATACTATAATATAGGTGCAATGTATTTTGCCAGTGAAAGATATGGTGATGCATTACCGAATGCTGAGATCGCAGCAAAATATGCTCAAGAGATTGATGATGTAAATATGTATATGTATTCCAGAATTTTATTGGCTGCAGCTTATGCCAGGATGGGGAAATATACCGAAGGAGCTGAAATTCTGAAAGACAATATCGAGATGGCTATAGACAAGAATTTTATAATGCTGGCAATGAGTTCGTTCGGTCCATTGTTAAGTAATTATCAGCTATGGGGCAAAAAGGATTCTGTAAAGATATATATGGATAAGTACGGAAAGTACGTCGATGAAATTCCTGCAGGCAGTCCGACAGCTCTTGAGATTATGGCAACGCGTGCCAGCATATATAATTGGATGGGAGAGTATCAGAAAAGTCTTGATATACTTTTAGGAAATCCTCAGCTTTTGTCTCAGATTTCATATGAAGCCTACAACAGACTTTTATATCACAACTATGAAGGATTGGGTGATTATAAGAAAGCTTTTGAAAAACTTCTGGATGTTTATGCTTACACTGATTCATTGATGAAAACAAGTATTAATACAGAGATGTCTGAATTGAATGCAAAGCTCAATGTCAATGCTAAAGAACTTGAAATATCAAGACTTGAGAATGAGCATGCACGTCAGAAGGCTGCCAATGTCCGTTTGGGTATATATATGGGTGTTGTCATAGTTTTATTGTTCATTATAATCCTTGTTCTGCAGCATAAACGTAAAATCCAACAAAAAGAAGCCGAACTTATATCTGCCAAAAGATATATTGACGGATTGGAAAATGAACGAAAACGATTGGCAAAAGACCTGCATGATGGTGTGTGTAATGATTTGCTTGGTGTAATTATGCATATTAAAAGGAATAATGTGTCTGACGAGGAAAAGCAGAACGCCATACATCTTCTTGAAGAAATAAGATGTGGAGTAAGAGATATTTCTCACGAACTTATGCCTCCAAGTTTTCAATTTACAGACCTTGACGAAATGCTTAATGATTATTTTGCGAAGGCAGAAGAACAGACAGGAATACATATTGAATATACATCAAGTTCTGATAAAGGATGGGAGCAGATACCTCACAAGGTTGGATATGAAGTTTATCGCATAATGCAGGAAATGATGAGCAATATTGTTAAATATGCTAATGTGGATCAAGTTCAGGTAAAGATGAAACAAGAGATGGAAAATCTGAAAATGGAGATTTCTTATGATGGAAAATGGGATGAAAATGATAATAAAAATAGCGGTATAGGTATGCGTACAATAGACGACCGACTTAAAACAATTGGAGGTATCTATTATGTGACAAAAGATAATGGAGTTGTCATAAATATTGATATACATCTGTTTGGAAATGTTTGAGAAATGTAAAAATCACGGTTTTCGGTGAATTTTCTTTCTTTATATTTATGTTCCTTTGCATTGTAAAACAAATTTATTTGTTTAATTGTAAATAAATGTGATTGTTGGGTGTTATGGAGGTATATGGAAATGAAATGAAAAACGCTAAACCTGCAGTATTATTGATTGATGACCATGCTTTGATACTTCAAGGTATAAAATTCATTGTTGACAGTATGCTTGAAATAGGTGAAGTATATACTGCATCCTCCGGTTCGGAGGCCATAACACTTATGAAAAACAATTCATTTGCAGTTTGCTTGATTGATATTGAGTTGCCAGATTTAAGTGGCTTTGAGCTTATGGAAATAATAAGGAACATGGTGCCGCAAACTCGTATAATTATAAACACTATGCACGAAGAACCCTGGGTAGTAAAGAAACTTATTCAGATGGGGGTTGATGGTGTTATACTTAAATCGGCTGATACTGATGAAATAAAAAATGCGTTGAGGAGTGTTCTGAACGGGGAAAGTTATTTTTGTGATGAATTCAATAAGATAAAGAAAAGATTAAGGTTGAATGGCGACACTCCAGACTATCATTCATTGTTGACAAATCGTGAAATGGATGTCTTGAAAGCTATTTCTATGGGAATGCAAACAAAAGAAATAGCTGAATCGCTACATGTGTCGGTCAATACTGTTGAGTCTCACAGAAAGAGCTTGTTCTCAAAATTCGAGGTAAGAAATGCTGTTGAATTGGTATTAAAGGCCATTAATAATGGCATAATTCATCTTGATCCTAATAAGAATATTTAAGAATACTAATTAATATTATCTATTATGAAAGCATTTTATTCATTATTACTGTTGTTGGCAGTTGCGCTGACATCATGTGACGAGGTTTTAGGAACACAAGATCAAATTGAATTGTCTGATGGTACTTCAACATCACTTGTTGTAAGTGCTGATGAAAATCTGGAAGCTATTATAAAATTTACGGCAGATGCGTCTTGGAGCGCATCAGTAGAAGAAGTTGCTAGCTCTAAAGTAGGTGAAAGTCTTTCATGGCTTAAACTGAGTTCTTATGGTGGTGAAGCCGGTGAATGTACTATTACAGTTTCGCTTACAAAAAATTTTACCGGAGCATCTCGTAAGGCAGAGATAAAGATTGTTTGTGGTGAAAGTGAAGTGATAATAACAGTAGAACAGAAAGGGGAAACTTCTGCTGGAACTGTGGCAAAACAAATTAAGGAAATAATTTATAATGAAACAGACAACAGTTCTGTTGATGTTGGTAACAGTCAGTACGAAGAAGAATATTCTTTGAAATTTTCATACTATGATGACGGTTCTGTGGCGCGTATAGTGAAAGAAGGTAGTGAAAAGTATAATTCCGGTAAATATACTCGTACCATGTCTTTCGACTATAGTATAGTTGGAGAGATTCAGGCAAAACTTGAAGAAGTGGAATCTGGATCTTCTGAATCTGATGAAACACGTTATGTTATATCCTTGGATGATAGAGGCAATGCTGTTGAAGTTCGGAAAAAGGATGAATATGAAAGCAGTTATCGTAACGTTGCAAAATTCGGCTATACTGATGATGTTCGTCTTGCTAAGATATTGACATATGAGTATGGTAATGAAGATGATCAATATATTTTTTCTTATGAAAATGGATTGATGAGTAAATATTTCTGTGATGGTGAATATGAAAATGATGATGAATATACTTTCGATAATTCATATTATGCCAATAAATATCCAAACAATGGTATGATAGACATGATGGCATACGTTGGAGGTGGTTTTGAATTTGATTTTCTTTTCTATATCGGTCGTCTTGCAAAAACAAGTGATTTTTGTTTGGAGAAGATTCCTGGATTTGGTGATGAAATGTCAGATGGAAATATAAGTATTGAAGATGAAAGATGTAAAGAACCAAATAAATTAATCGAAGTAGTAACAGGTAAATCAGCTGAATACTCGGAAGAAGCAGTGCCAGTAGAATATACTTTTGATGAAGATAAAAACCTTACAGGCGTAACCATTTCTATTCCATATAAGATATATAATTATTCGTATGAAATCTGGACAACCGATTCATTCGAAGAACGTATAAAATGGGATGAAGAAAAGCAAGAAGAAGTAATAGTAAGATACTACTACACTACTACAAAAAATCGCAAATCTGAATACGTAAAATCAGGAAATGATTACTACCGATACACTATAAATTATTAAAAAGTTATCATGGTTATGAGATCCATAAAGCTATTAAACCGCTGTATTTTTTATTTCCTTGTCGTATTATTGCCTGTATTTACAGTATCAGTGACAATGACATCATGTGATAAATTGATCGACCTCATTGAAGGTGGTGAAGAAGATGAAGATGATCTTGGCGATACTTCTGATGAAGGGTATGAAGATGGTTTTCATACTTCAGATGGAAAAGAACCGTATTTTAAGTTTGGTGCAGAAAATATTGTTGTGCCTGCATGTGGATATGTTGACGAAACATATGGAAATAATACCTTTGCTTTAAGGTATGAAACCAATATTGTTGATGAATTACATTTTTGCTTGGAATCTTTCAATAAATTCAATGAAAATGGAGGTCAGATTGAAAGTGCCGATGATATTCCTTTCTTTATCTTTAGAGAGCCTGATTTCTATGTGAGCAGTCCAACAGAAACCATTGTATATTTCAATACAAATGCCAAGACAGAAACTATTACAGATAAGTTGCTTGTGTATGGATATAATAATCCTGATAGTATTATAGCTTCAATACAGATTATGCAAGAAGCTGGTAAATCTGTAAGAGTTGTCGATTATGAAAAGAGCATAAACTCTGTTGTTATGAATTTGGAGGCCAGTGAAGGTGTTTATGCTTATGGAATTTATTCGACAGAAGATTCCATTCCTCTTTCCGAAATACAGAGAGAAGCTGTCAATGATAATAATTATGATAGGTTTATGAATATAAGATTGCTGGAAGAAGGAAATACCTATGAATTGGAAGGACTTGATGAGGGAAAGAAGTACTTTGTATATATTGCCGCAAAAGACAAGTTCGATAATTTCTCCGGTATAACACAAACTTCCGTTACGACTGATGTTCGTGGAGAAGAACATGAACTTAGAATGAAATTTGCTCTTACGTCATTGAATGAAAATACTGTCTATTTGCCATTCTGGGGTAATGTAAGAGGGTATATCACATGGGGTGACGGTTCTGAAGAATATATAGATAAGTACGTTTATCCTGGTGACATTAGACATAGTTATAAAATCTCTTCACAGGAGGTGGTCGTAGCTTTTAGGGGTTCTTTGGAAAAAATATCAATGGAGAACCAAAGAGTAGGTTCAGTAATGTGTAAGTCATTGTTGAGTATTGAACAATGGGGAGATACAGATTTACTTGAACTTGACCTGGAGGATGTTGTAACTCTTGAATCTATTCCGGACGATTTATGCGGAGCATTTAGTGATATAAAATCTTTTGAGAACAGTTTTAAAGGATGTACTTCTATAACATCTATCCCTTCAGGATTATTCTCTTATGCTATATCTGCTACTGACTTTGAAAGTACTTTTGAAGATTGTACAGGACTTACTGAGATACCTGAAAATCTGTTTGCTAATTGCACAAGTACCAGAAGCTTTGACCAGGTCTTTTATGGTTGCTCTAATTTGGAAATGATACCGGAGAAACTATTTTACAATAATAGTAATGTTGTTTCAATGCAATATGCATTTTCAGGATGTAGTAAGCTTGTTTCAATCCCTGCCGGCCTGTTTAAAAATAACACTTATCTGAACGATATCAAATGTATGTTCTACAGATGTAGTTCGTTGAAAACAATTCCGGAAGGACTTTTTTCAAGCTGTCACATAAGTTATATTACAGATATTCAACATTATCAGTACGGAAATTTGTACGGTCTGTTTACTGATTGTACTTCATTGGAAAGCATTCCTTCAGATTTGTTCTCAAATATGGGGAATGTAGATAATATGGGCGCCTTGTTCAGAGGTTGTTCATCGCTTAAAGCATTGCCGGAAGGTCTGTTTGATAACAATAAGAATGTGACATTCTTCGAAGATGCTTTCAATGGATGTACAAGTCTTACCACTATACCGGTTACATTATTTGATAACCAAAGAAAAATTGTAAAGGTTAAAAATCTTTTCAATGGCTGTAGTTCACTTACAGGTGAATCTCCTTACACAATGATAGACGGTAAAAAAGTTCATTTATATGAACGTAATAATCCTGAATACAATACTCAGTTTATTGAAATAATAGAGTCTGTCGGCGCATTTAGGGGATGTAACAAACTTGATGATTATGATAATATTCCTAATGAGAGCGGAAATTATTGGAAATAAGGATATGTATTAAAAAAGATAACCCTCGCTTCGTGGATATTCCATTGAAGCGAGGGTCGTTTTTTATCAAGTTAGTTTTGTTTTGTTTGTTTTTTATACTTTCATGTTATCCCAGCATAGGTACCAGATACTTAGTAATCATATATCCACCACCCACAAGCCATATATAAAGTAGTCCGGCTAGAACAAATGGTTTTGCACCTGCCTGTTTGAATTTGTCAATGCTGGTGTCTGTTCCAAGTGCAGTCATTGCCATTGTAAGCATGAATGTATCTATATACTCTATTGCACCGTTTAAAGGGATTTCTTTTACGCTATCTACCCCTAGAAGGTATTGCAGTAGTGAATTGACACATATTATGCTGATAAATCCGAATGCAAACCATGGAATAGTGATTTTGCTTTTCTGGACCTTGCCACTGGCATCTTTAGTCTTGCGACCTGAAAGTGCTATACCCATTATCACAAGTACCGGAGCAAGCATCATCACACGGATCATCTTAGTGATTGTAGCCGTACCTGCTATACCAAGTGAGTCTGTAGGGTCCATAGCGTTTCCGGCACCTGCCACGTGTGCCACTTCGTGAAGTGTACTTCCTGTGTAGATTGCCACTCCTGTATCTCCCAGTGCATCAAGCATTCCGGAACGGTACATGATAGGATAGAGGAACATTGATATTGTTCCGAATATAACCACTGTAGAAACTGCAATGGCTGTTTTGTGACCTTCGCATTTAACAACCGGTTCTGCTCCAAGTACTGCCGCAGCACCGCATATGGCACTACCTGTAGCAGTCATCAGTGATGTGTCGGCATCCATTTTCAGGAGTTTGCCTAACCACACTCCCAGGAAGATCGTTCCTGCCACTATTATTGTATCTATTACAACAGCTGGTATTCCTACTGCAGCTACTTGTGTAAGTGTAAGGCGGAAACCGTAGAGTACGATACCTGCACGAAGTATCTGTTTAGTACAGAATTTTATTCCCGGAACCCATGTCTCAGGCAGCTTGTTTCTGAGGCTGTTGGCATACAGCATACCAAGGATTATACCTACAATCAGCGGACTGAATGACAAACTTTTTACAAATGGAATTTCTGCGATGTAGAATGCAGCGAAAGAGAATAGTGCGATAAGCAGAATACCGTGTATGGTATTGGCGCGATTTTCTTTTGTAAACATATCGTTCTTGTTTTATATTAAAGTTTCTTGTTTCCGGCTGCAAAGATAGTGCTTTTGCCAATATGTTGTTTTTCATCTTATTTTATGGCTTATAACTTTTGGTAATAACCAAAATGTTGAATAAATACTGTTGCCTGTTTTCACAATATCAAGCATTATTGCTAATTTTGCGCCCGAAAATATAAATATAACAGAATGAAGAATTTATTAGGTGCTTTCTTCGCATTTGGTATTGTCGTTATGGCATTTTCATCATGTGGAGACAAAACTATGAAAATGAATAACCCACGCAATATAAAAGGTGTGGTGAGTTACAAACGTTCTTTCGGCGATTTGAATGCCGTACAGTTAAAATCGGCAAAGGCTATAGGTATATCTCCTGTGGCGTCGCGTGAAGAGGCTGAAAGCCTTAAAAAGAAACTGGTGGAAATAGGTCCTTGCGAATATTATGACATGGATTCATTGACACATTCCATTCCTTATCTGGTTCCGACTGCAAGCGCTCTGCTTGAGACAATAGGTGAGAACTTTCTTGATTCGCTAGAGAATAAAGGACTTAATCCAAACAAGATTATAGTTACTTCCGTTACTCGTACTAAAGAGGATGTTAAGCGTTTGAGGCGTACTAACGGCAATGCATCAATGAATTCATGTCATTTTTACGGAACAACCTTTGATATAAGCTGGAAGAGATTTACCAAAGTGGAAGATCCCGACGGACGTCCTATGCAGGATGTACGTGCGGATACATTGAAATTGGTTCTTGCAGAAGTCCTTCGTGACCTGAAAAAGGAAGAGAAATGTTACGTAAAGTATGAATTGAAACAGGGATGTTTTCATATAACAGCAAGATAATATATTGTGATGAACAGATATTTTATATACCTTGCATATGATGGTACAAACTACCACGGATGGCAGATACAGCCTAATGGTGAGAGTGTACAGGAAACTCTTAACAAGGCTTTGTCGGTCTTTTTGAGAGATGACAGTATTGAGGTGGTGGGTGCAGGACGTACGGATGCCGGTGTGCATGCCAGACTTATGGTGGCACATTTTGATATTGACCGCGAATTGGATTGTGATATGGTGACAGACAAGTTGAATCGTCTGTTGCCACAGGATATATCAGTTTATAGTGTCCGACGTGTCCGTGAGGATGCTCATGCCCGTTTTGATGCAACATACCGTACATACAAGTATTATATAACCACACGCAAGGATCCTTTTGCACGCCATTATTCATGGAGAATTTTTCAGAAACTTGATATTGAAAAGATGAATGAGGCAGCGGCAACCCTGTTTGAATATACGGATTTCACAAGTTTCAGCAAGCTCCATACTGATGTAAAGACCAATAACTGCAAGATTATGCATGCCTGCTGGAGTCAGTGTGGAGAGGACGAATGGGTATTTACAATTCAGGCTGACAGATTTTTACGCAACATGGTGCGTGCCGTAGTCGGTACCTTGGTGGAGGTTGGACGCGGAAAATTATCTGTCGATGGATTTCGAAAGGTTATAGAGGAAAAGAACCGTTGTAGCGCAGGAACTTCTGTTCCGGCTCACGCCCTTTTTCTTGTTGACATAGGTTATCCGGAGGATTTGTTTCTGTAGAAGATTTGCTTTACATACAAACTCATAAACTAAAAACTTAAGAACTTAAAAACTAAAGATATGTGGTTACTATTGGCTTTCTGCTCGGCTGCTTTGCTGGGCTTTTATGATGTATTCAAGAAGAAATCGCTGGCTAACAATGCCGTACTTCCTGTTTTGGGATTGAATACATTATTTTCCAGTCTGATATTCCTTCCGTTTATACTGATTTCTTATTTCAGACCGGATATGCTTTCAGGATCATTATTTTATGTGCCCGAAGCGGGATGGGAAGTCCATAAATTTATTATATTGAAGTCGTTTATTGTGCTTGGTTCGTGGGTGTTCGGCTATTTCGGCATGAAGCATCTGCCTCTTACAATAGTAGGCCCTATCAATGCCACACGTCCTGTGATGACGCTTGTAGGAGCACTTCTCATTTTTGGTGAGCGCCTTAATGCATATCAGTGGATAGGAGTTCTGCTGGCTATTGTTTCTTTCTTCCTGCTTAGCCGTTCCGGCAAAAAGGAGGGGATAGATTTCAAACACGACCGCTGGGTATGGTTTGTTGTATTGGCAGCAGTTCTCGGTGCTATAAGCGGACTTTACGACAAGTATCTTATGGGGCAGTTCAATAATATGGTTGTACAGGCATGGTATAATATATATCAGCTGTTCCTTATGGGAGGAGTGATACTGTTTTTGTGGTGGCCTAGACGCAAGCATGGTACTCCTTTTCGTTGGGACTGGTGTATAATATTGATTTCCATATTCCTGTCGGCTGCCGATTT
This sequence comes from Bacteroides cellulolyticus, assembly GCF_025567135.1. Lineage (NCBI taxonomy): Bacteria > Pseudomonadati > Bacteroidota > Bacteroidia > Bacteroidales > Bacteroidaceae > Bacteroides > Bacteroides cellulolyticus. The sequence goes on along the minus strand of NZ_JAOQJJ010000004.1, from coordinate 92,033 downwards.
CGTGTATTTCTATGCGTTGTCTATGGAAGATTCAATGATTTCCATTGTATCGATGGTAAGAAGAAGCAGCGTTGTAGTTTCATTCCTTTTCGGAGCGATGGTGTTCCGTGAGAAGAACCTGAAGAGTAAGGCTGTGGATTTGCTGCTGGTTCTTATCAGTATGCTGTTCCTATATCTGGGAAATGTGTTGGGTTAAGATAACCCGTTTCAGAATGTAATCCTTATAAAATATTTAGCCCCTGTTTAAACAGAACCCATCGTTTAAACAGGGGCTAAATATGTGTTTATACCAGCACCATATCCGGAATCATATAGATCAGATCTTCATCTACACCCTTACTCTGTAGTGTTTTAATATCAGATGAGAATATTTCATAGAATGAAGACTTTTTGTCTATCAGTTCATTGGCTTTTTTATAAAATGAGATAGCATTCTTTATGTCGTTGTTCACAAGATATACATGTCCTATATTCATCCAGTCTTCTGCTGTGGCATCCTTCTTTTCCAGTATTTTGGTGTACATTTCTATAGCTTTGTTGTATTGGTCCAACATGAAATAACACCATGCAATGGCTCTTTGGGCAGATGTTTTTCCTTTTGTCATATATTCCACCTTGAACATATATCTCAGTGCTTCGTCGTATATACCTTCTGTTATGAGTGCCTGTCCTATTTGTGTACAGATGCTCAGATCGTCAGGATTTATCTGTTCTGCTTCTTTCAGATATTCGTGTACAAGATCATAGCGCTTTTTCTTTTTATAGCAAAGTGCTATATTTTTGAGAGTCCATATATTTCCCGGTGACAAAATATTTGCTTTGTTGAGCAGTTCCAGAGCTTTGTCATAATCTTTGTTCAGAATATTTACATACGCTATTTTTTGCAAAGTTTCGTAGTCGTTAGGATTGTCATCAATGATGTCCATATAGGTAAATACAGCATCAGTCACATGTCCCTTGGCGAACAGATAGTCTGCAAGTTGCTTCAGCTTTCCGCTTTCTTTTACTATCATGCGTATATCGAAATCTTCCCATAATGCAATACCTTCTGAGAAAATATCTTTCTTTTCATAATGTTTTCTCCATAATTTGTAAAAACGGTACAAGTCCTGTATGAAAAGTCTGCTTTCAGTCTGACGTTTTTTCTTTTCATTATTTATGCCTTCCAGTTCTTCATTCAATTTGTTTTGGGCATTCAGTCCTGTATTCATCGCATCCAAAGGCAGGCTAGGCATGGTTTTGAATGTCAGACATAAAGAAAATCTGTCGGAATTACACATGTCTGTGGCTTTCATCAGAGTATTGATGAACGGAGCATAATTGTTGTTTTTGTCTGTCATCATTTCATATATGACAGGCACTTCAGGGCTGAAGATGTAGAACCAGTGCGATGGCTCGTAGAAGAAAGGATAGCTTTTCAGGTTTGAGAATGTACACATGTTCGTATCCGCCCCTTCCTGACGCAGCATATCCAGTTCCTTAATCTGGTCTTTTATTTTCTCTATGTTTTCTTTCCATTCCGGATTTTCTTCGATAATATCTTCTATAAACTCTTCGAAATTCATGTCTGACATATCGTCTATAGGCGATGCCAACTCCGTAGATTGCATTATCGAAGGGATTATCTCGTCTCTCATCTTCTTGTTTATGTTTTCTGTATCAAGTGACAGTATCATTTGTATGATTACAGTATAGAAATCATCCATGAAATATGGATTGTCCTTCATCAGATTTATTTCATCAAGAAGATTTGGATATGAATAGCTTATTGTTTCACTTTGAATGTGCATAGCTATCATTATACCCACTAAGGCACGTTGTGTGATTACAGGATTTTTGCATTTCAGATAGATATGCAAAAGTGTCCTTAACTTATATATATCGAGTATGTATATGAGGCTCAGACATAAAGCTGAAGTGAATAATGCTTTGTCATTGTCGGATATCTTTTCTGATTCTATTATTGACAGTGCTCCGTTATAATCCTCCTCGTTCCATACTACTGGTATCCAGGTTTTGTTGAATAACTCTTCAAGTATTGATTGCTTTATTTTAATTTGAGTTTCTGTAAGTTCTGTACGGTATGGTTCTTCATACATGTCGGATACGATGATATCTTTTTGTCTTTCTTCCAGTTTCTGCAGTATTTCAGCGTATCCTTTCGAAAGACTATTTTTCTCCTCTCTGTATGTTTGTGAAACGTACGAACTGTCATTTTCCAGCATATTCTGAATTTTGACTCTTTCATTAAGAATAAATACTTTTCTTAATAATTGGGTGTACATTTCTTTCCTTCCCGGATCGTTCATACCTTGGCCGGTGTATTGCAGCATTAAGCCGTATGTGGTTTTCAGACTTTCAATGTCCGATTTTATCTGCCAGTTGTCTGTAGAAGATGCATATTCATGAAGTTTTTCGAGAGCTTCCTTCAGTTTGTGGCTATAAATCAAATTTTTTATCTCGTTATACATATACGGTAATTTCAATATTTATACTATTGCTGCAAAAATAATAACTTTTTTGTAATTTTGCACGAACTATTTTTCATAACGATGACTATTTCAGAATTGCAAAGCGTATATGCTGCACATCCTAATACCAAAGGTCTGGCAACGATTATTAAGGATGGCGGCATAAAGACTGTATATGTGGACGGTGTGCATGCCTCGTGTATGTCATTGTTCTTTTCGGCGTTTATAAAAGAAAATCCATCAGTATATGTATTTGTCCTCAACGACAATGAAGAGGCGGGATATTTTTATCATGATATGGTTCAGGCCAATGGTGATGCCGATATTCTGTTTTTCCCATCGTCGTACAGGCGTGCCATCAAGTACGGGCAGAAAGATGCGGCAAATGAAATCTTGCGTACAGAAGTGTTGAGCCGTCTGGAGAAGAGGGATAATGTGGCAGTAGTTACTTATCCTGAGGCTCTGGCAGAGAAGGTGGTGTCGAAGAAGCTTCTCACGGATAAGACCGTATCATTAAAGGTAGGTCAGAATATAGAGACTGACACTATAGCTGCACAACTTGTTTCTCTTGGTTTCGACCATGTGGACTATGTTTATGAGCCGGGGCAGTTTGCCACTCGTGGAAGTATTCTTGATGTGTTTTCGTTTGCATCAGAGTTTCCTTACCGTATAGACTTCTTTGGAGATGAGATAGACAGTATAAGAACTTTTGAGGTAGAGTCGCAGTTGTCTAAGGAAAAGAAGTCGGCCGTTAATATTGTTCCCGAACTTACAGGAGTGAGCGGCGACTCGGTTACATTCCTTGATTTTCTTCCGTCGCAGGCATTACTGTGTGTGAAAGACCTGTTATGGGTAAGGGAAAGGATACAGAGTATTCATGATGAAGTTCTTTCATCGCAGGCTATAGCTGCTGCCGAAGACGGTGACAATGTGGAATTGCCTGACATACAGAAAACCATTATTCAAGGAACTGATTTCACAGACAAGGCTCTTGATTTCAGAAGGATTGATTTTGGTTCAAAACCTATCGGTACACCTCAGGCAAGGTTGAAGTTTGAGGCTTCTGTCCAGCCTATTTTCCATAAGAATTTTGATATGGTTTCGTCTTCTCTGAATGATTTCATCCAGAGAGGGTATAAGATATATATATGTTCCGACAGCTCCAAACAGACTGACCGACTGAAGGATATATTCAAGGAGAGGGGAGATAATATAGTATTTGAACCGGTAGATCGCACTCTTCATGAAGGTTTCGTAGATCATACAATGCGTTTGTGTATATTCACCGACCATCAGATATTCGACCGTTTCCATAAATACAATCTCCGCAGCGACAAGGCACGTAGCGGAAAGGTGGCGCTTTCGCTGAAGGAACTTAATCAGTTTGAACCGGGAGACTATGTTGTTCATATTGATCATGGTATCGGGCGTTTTGCCGGACTGGTGCGCATACCTAACGGAAATACCACTCAGGAAGTAATCAAACTGATTTATCAGAATGATGATGTGGTGTTCGTGTCAATCCATTCGCTTCATAAGATTTCCAAATATAAGGGCAAGGAAGGCGAACCGCCAAGAATCAGCAAATTGGGTACAGGCGCGTGGGAGAAAATCAAGGAACGCACCAAGACCAAGATAAAGGATATAGCGCGCGACCTTATAAAACTTTACTCGCAGCGCAAACAGGAGAAAGGTTTCAAATATAGTCCTGACAGTTTCCTCCAGCATGAGCTTGAGGCATCGTTCCTTTATGAAGATACTCCGGACCAGTCGAAAGCCACTCAGGAGGTTAAGGCCGACATGGAGAGCGACCGTCCTATGGACCGCCTGGTTTGTGGAGACGTAGGTTTCGGTAAGACGGAAGTTGCCGTAAGAGCGGCTTTCAAGGCTGTGGCAGACAATAAGCAGGTGGCAGTACTTGTCCCAACAACAGTTCTTGCATACCAGCATTTCCAGACTTTCAAAAAACGACTTGAGGGATTGCCTTGCAAGGTGGAATATCTTAGTCGTGCACGTACGGCCAAGGATACCAGTCGAATTTTGAAAGAGCTTGCCGACGGGCAGATAAATATCCTTATAGGAACTCACAAGATAATAAGCAAGAGTGTCAAGTTCAAGGATTTGGGCTTGCTTATAATAGACGAAGAGCAGAAGTTCGGTGTCAGTGTGAAGGAAAAACTCCGTCAGATAAAGGTGAATGTTGATACACTTACTATGACGGCCACACCTATTCCGCGAACACTGCAGTTCTCGCTTATGGGCGCAAGAGACCTTTCCGTGATACAGACACCGCCGCCAAACAGATATCCTATACAGACAGAGGTACATACTTTCAACGAGGAGATTATAACCGAGGCTATAAATTTCGAGATGAGCCGTAACGGTCAGGTGTTCTTTGTGAACAATCGCATACAGAATCTTGTTGAGCTGAAGGCTCTGATAGAAAGAAACATTCCGGATTGCCGTGTATGTATAGGTCACGGGCAGATGCAGCCGGAGGAACTTGAAAAGATTATCTTCGATTTCGTAAATTATGATTACGATGTACTTCTGGCAACAACAATAATCGAAAGTGGTATAGACATCCCGAATGCCAATACCATAATAATAAACCAGGCGCAGAATTTCGGTTTGAGCGACCTGCATCAGATGCGCGGACGTGTTGGACGTGGAAACAAGAAAGCTTTCTGCTATCTGCTTGCACCTCCATTGAGTTCGCTCACGCCTGAGGCACGCCGCCGTTTGCAGGCTATTGAGAATTTCAGCGATTTGGGTAGCGGTATCCATATAGCCATGCAGGATCTTGATATCCGTGGTGCAGGAAATATGCTTGGAGCCGAACAGAGTGGATTTATTGCAGACCTTGGTTATGAGACTTATCAGAAGATTTTGGCAGAAGCTGTTACCGAACTTAAAAACGATGAGTTCTCCGAACTTTATGCCGATGAGGTGAAAGCAGGTGAGGAAGTTTTGAGCGGTGAAGGATTTGTTGATGAATGTACAGTAGAAAGCGACCTTGAGCTGTTGTTCCCTAATGAATATATCCCAAGCAGCAGCGAAAGGATGTTGCTCTACCGTGAGCTTGACAAGCTGGAACTTGACAAGGATGTAGAAGATTTCAAAGCGCGTCTGATAGACCGTTTCGGAGCAATTCCACCGGAAGGGGAAGAGCTGATACGTATAGTTCCGTTGAGACGCATCGCCAAGCGTCTTGGTATAGAGAAGATATTCCTGAAATCAGGACGTATGACACTCTTCTTTGTAAGCAATCCTGACAGTCCGTACTATCAGAGTGAGGCTTTTGGCAAGATGATAGGCTATATGTCGCGCTATCCGCGTCAATGTAATCTCAGGGAACAGAACGGAAAACGCAGCATGATTATCAAGGATATAAAAGATGTGCAGTCGGCTGTAAGGGAATTGCAGGAGATAACGAGCATACAAGCTGGATAAATAAAATAATATAGAACTGAAATATAATATTTGAATAATGAGAAAGAATATTCTAATGCTTATACTTGGTGCCGGGGCTTTGACTGCTCAGGCTGCAAGTATTAATCCTCTATGGATGCGTGATGTACGCATATCACCCGATGGTAAGTCAGTGGTTTTCTGCTATAAGGGAGATATGTATAAGGTTAGTTCCGATGGTGGACAGGCTGTTCAGCTTACCACTCAGGAGTCGTACGAGTCGGACCCGGTATGGTCGCCCGACGGTAAGCAAATAGCTTTTGCAAGCGACCGTTATGGTAATCAGGATGTGTTCATTATGTCGGCTGATGGTGGTCCGGCACGCAGACTTACCCTTAATTCTGCGTCAGAGATACCTACAGCTTTCAGTCCCGATGGCAAGTTCGTTTATTTTTCTGCCTCTATTCAGGACCCTGCACAGAGTGCTCTTTTCCCTACTTTGGCTATGACAGAACTTTATAAAGTTCCAGCAGAAGGAGGAAAAACTTTACAGGTTCTTGCCACTCCTGCCGAAATGGTTGAGTTTAATAATGAAGGCGATTTGTTCCTTTATCAGGACTGTAAGGGGTATGAAGATGAGTGGAGAAAGCATCATACTTCTTCCGTAACACGTGATGTCTGGTTATATGATACAAAAAGCGGAAAGCATACCAATCTTACAGAGCGTGCAGGTGAAGACAGAAATCCTGTATTCTCGGATGATGAGAAGACTGTATTTTTCTTGAGTGAAAGAGACGGAGGAACTTTTAATGTTTATTCTTTCCCACTATCAGATCCAAAGAATGTGAGCCAGATTTCCGATTTTAAGGTTCATCCCGTTAGATTCCTTTCGGTTGGTGACGGAAATAAATTGTGCTACTCTTATAATGGTGAGATTTATACTCAGAACCTTGGAGAAAAGCCTAAAAAACTGAATGTTACTCTTGTGAGGGATGATGAGGATATACCTGAAAATATGAGCTTCACACGTGGCGCAACTGAGGCGGTAGTATCTCCAGACGGTAAACAGGTGGCATTTATTGTACGTGGCGAGGTTTTTGTGACTTCTGTAGAATACAATACCACCAAGCAGATAACTAATACTCCGGAAGCGGAGAAAGGTGTTTCTTTCGGAGCAGACAACCGTACCTTGGTTTATGCAAGCGAAAGAGGTGGCAACTGGGGACTATATCTGGCTAAGATAGCCCGTAAAGATGACCCTAATTTCCCTAACGCTACACTTATAGAGGAAGAAGCTTTGCTGCCTTCAACATCTGTGGAACGTGGATATCCTAAGTTCTCTCCAGACGGTAAGGAAGTGGCTTTCATTGAAGACAGGAACAAACTTATGGTGGTGAACCTCGAATCGAAGAAAGTAAGACAGATCACCGATGGTTCTACATGGTATAATACTTACGGAGGATTTGAGTATTCATGGAGTCCTGACGGAAAATGGTTCACTCTTGAATTTATAGGTCACAAACACGATCCTTACACTGACATAGGCATTGTTAAGTCCGACGGAAAAGGAGATATTGTGAATATTACAGGAAGCGGTTACACAAGCGGTTCTCCTCGTTGGGTTATGGATGGTAATGCTCTTCTTTTCACTACTGAGAGATATGGTATGCGCAATCATGCTTCATGGGGCTCGCTGGATGATGTAATGATAGTTTTCATGAATCAGGACTCATATGATAAATTCCGTCTTAGCAAGGAGGATTATGAAATAGAGAAGGCTCTGAAGGAAGAACAGGAGAAGGCTTCCAAGAAGGAAAATAACTCTAAGGGCGACAAGAGTTCAAAGAAAGACGATAAAAAATCAAAGAAGGGTGATGATGCCGACAAGAAGGACGAAGATTCTGTAAAACCTGTTGAAGTTGAAACAGAAGGCATAGAAGACCGCATTGTCCGTCTTACTCCTAACTCATCAAGCATAGCTTCTGCTATTATTTCAAAGGATGGAGAAAAGCTTTATTATCTGTCTTCATTCGAGGGTGGATATGATATGTGGAAGTTGGATCTGAGAAAAAAAGAAACCAAGCTCCTGCATAAGATGGATGCCGGATGGGGAGATATGCAGACTGATAAGGAAGGTAAGGCTGTATTTATTTTAGGCGAAAGCAATATGCAGAAAATGGATGCTTTGTCTGAGTCTCTGAAGCCTATAACATATAAGGCTGAAATGAAAATGGATCTTGCTGCAGAACGTGAGTATATGTTCAATCATGTATATAAACAGGAGAAAAAACGTTTCTATGAGGTTAATATGCATGGAGTAGATTGGGAAGGACTTACTGCAGCTTATCGCCGTTTCTTGCCTCATATCTCAAATAATTATGACTTTGCCGAGATGCTTAGTGAGTGGCTTGGCGAACTTAATGTTTCGCATACCGGTGCAAGCTACCGTCCGTCTTCAAAGACAGAGGCTACGGCAAACTTGGGATTACTGTACGACTGGGAATACTCCGGCAAGGGACTTCGTATATCTGAAGTTGTGGCCAAAGGTCCGTTCGACAGAAAGAGCTCTAAAGTTGAGGCCGGTAATATAATAGAAAAGATTGACGGCAGTGTTATAGATAAGGATACAGACTATACTACTCTCCTTAACGGAAAGGCCGGAAAGAAGGTGCTTGTATCTGTTTATAATCCAGAATCCGGTGAAAGATGGGATGAGGTGGTTAAGCCGGTTACAAGTGGTGCTATGAGCTCACTTCTGTATAAACGTTGGGTTAAGCAGCGTGCTGAAGAGGTAGAGAAACTTTCCGGTGGACGTTTGGGTTATGTTCATATCCAGTCTATGGACGACGGAAGTTTCCGTACAGTATATTCTGATATCTTAGGTAAGTACAATAATTGTGAAGGAATTGTTATCGATACACGTTTCAATGGTGGAGGTCGCCTGCATGAGGATATCGAGGTGCTGTTTAGTGGCAAAAAGTATTTCACACAGGTGGTAAGAGGTCGTGAAGCTTGTGATATGCCAAGCCGCAGATGGAACAAGCCTTCTATTATGCTTCAGTGTGAGGCCAATTACTCTAATGCTCATGGAACTCCGTGGGTATATAAGCATAGAGGTATAGGTAAACTGGTGGGTGCTCCTGTTCCAGGAACTATGACAAGTGTCAATTGGGAGCGTCTTCAGGATCCTACACTGGTATTCGGTATTCCTGTTGTAGGTTATCGTTTGCCTGACGGAAGCTATCTGGAAAATACACAGCTTGAACCGGATATATACATTTTGAACTCTCCTGAAACTATTGTTAAAGGTGAGGATACTCAGCTGAAGGTTGCTGTAGAGGAATTGCTGAAAGAAATTGATTCGAATAAGTAAGATAAATCTATCATGTATTAAAAAGACAGATGATGTACCATGAAAATAATGGTACATCATCTGTCTTTTTATTATATCCGTACACTTTTAGTTTGAGATAATAATATTCATTGTTTGCAACAGATTGTTAATCAATGTTTTGTAAAAGTTTATCATTGCTTTCATGTTGTCATCCCAGACTAAGCGATGTTTGTATCATAAAGGAAAATTGTCACTCCGAAGTTTTTTCTTGTAAACGCCTTGATAATTTTTATAAATCACAGTGTGGTTTATAAAAACAACACTGTGGTTTACATAAACAACACTGTTGTTTATAAAAACATAAGTTATATTTATAGATTATGCCTAGTTGCTTTTGTCTTTTTATCAGCTTCTTTCCGATTTTTCTATAACATAAATGATTATAAATAAAAGAAAGATATAATCAGTGTAATATATCTTACACCGCATTTCTGAATAAAATATTTTATTTGCAAAAAAGTATAATTTATGAAGTTATCCAGACGACAAAAAATCATAATGGCTGTCATGGCCGGAGTAATAGCAGGAGGAGGGGCTTTCTTCCTGTATTTGCTGAGGGCGCATACATATCTCACAGATGAGCCTTCGGCTTGTGTGAATTGTCACATCATGTCGCCTTATTATGCAACGTGGATGCATAGCTCTCATTCAAGGGATGCAACGTGTAATGACTGTCATGTACCGCATGAGAATTTTATAAAGAAATGGACATTTAAGGGAATGGACGGAATGAAACATGTTGCAGCTTTCCTCACAAATTCGGAGCCGCAGGTCATACAGGCCCATCCCGCAAGTTCACAGGTTATAATGAATAATTGTATCAGGTGTCACCAGCAATTGAATACGGAATTTGTGGAAACGGGACGCATAGACTATATGATGTCCGAAGTAGGAAAAGGTAAGGCATGCTGGGACTGCCACAGAGATGTTCCCCATGGTGGAAAAAACAGTCTTTCTTCCACTCCTGCGGCTATTGTGCCGTTGCCAGACTCTCCTGTTCCGGAATGGCTTAGAAAAATGAAGAAGTAAAATAATTAAATCTAGAGTATATGATGAATAATTTTAAATCTTGGCATGGATGGTTATTGTTTTTTGTTTCAATGGCCGTAGTTTTTTGTTTGGGATTAGCGGTGTCTGCTCTGTCCGAACGTAGGGCAGAGGTGGTGAGCATCTTCAACAACAGGAAGAACCCTATGAAGGGAATCGTTCCACAGAATGAGAAGTTTCAGAGTGATTTTCCTCGTGAATATCAGACGTGGACAGAAACTGCCATAACTGATTTCCAGAGTGAGTTCAATGGAAACATCCAGGTTGATGTACTCGAGCAGCGTCCCGAAATGGTAATTCTATGGGCTGGCTATGCTTTCTCAAAAGATTATGCTACACCACGAGGACACATGCATGCCATAGAGGATATCCGTGCAACTTTACGTACAGGAGCCCCTCAGACTGCAAACGACGGACCACAACCTTCGACCTGTTGGACTTGTAAGAGTCCGGACGTTCCACGTATGATGCAGGAAATAGGAGTTGATTCATTCTATAACAACAAGTGGGCAGCTTTCGGTTCTGAGATTGTAAACCCTATAGGATGTTCGGATTGTCATGATTCCGAGACTATGGACCTTCACATCAGCCGTCCGGCACTGATTGAAGCTTTTGCCCGTCAGGGAAAAGACATAACAAAGGCTACACCACAGGAAATGCGCTCACTGGTATGTGCGCAGTGTCATGTGGAATACTACTTTAAAGGTGATGGAAAATATCTTACATTCCCTTGGGATAAAGGCATGACCGTAGAGGCTATGGAGCAGTATTATGATGAAAATAATTTTACCGACTATACTCATGCATTAAGCCGTGCGCCTATCATCAAGGCACAGCATCCAGACTATGAGATTTCGCAGATGGGAATACACGGACAGCGTGGAGTATCATGTGCCGACTGCCACATGCCATATAAGAGTGAAGGCGGTATGAAGTTCAGCGACCATCATATTCAGAGTCCGCTTGCCATGATAGACCGTACTTGTCAGGTTTGTCATCGTGAAAGCGAAGAGACTTTGCGAAACAATGTTTACGAACGTCAGCGTAAGGCTAATGAAATAAGAAACCGTCTTGAAAAGGAACTTGCGTCTGCACATATAGAAGCCAAGTTCGCATGGGATAAGGGTGCCACTGAAACTGAGATGAAACCGGTACTGAAACTCCTTCGTGAAGCACAGTGGAGATGGGATTTTGGAGTCGCTTCACACGGAGCTGCATTCCATGCACCTCAGGAGATACAGAGGATCCTTTCGCATGGACTCGACAGAGCTTTGCAGGCACGACTCTCTATTTCAAAGGTTCTTGCAAAGCATGGATATACAGACAATGTTCCTATGCCTGATATTTTTACAAAGGACAAGGCTCAGAAATTTATCGGGCTTGATATCCCTGCCGAGAAAGCTGCCAAGGAACGTTTTATGAACAATACTGTTCCTGGATGGCTGAAAGAAGCAAAGGCTAACGGACGTATTATCTAAAATTGATATGTGGAATAATTCTTGGGGACTGAAAGAAGGTATAATGACCTGTGGCGGACTTGTCGTCATAGGTCTTATACTTCATATTATTACCGGTGCTGTTGATTGGAACAGTTTTGCCAGTCCGCTTAATGTATATATCTTGGTGCTGTATGTGACAGTCTTAATAGTGCTCTATCTTTTAAGGCCGAAGCTGTATTTCGTACGTTGGGCTATGTCGTATAAGGCTGCTGTTCCGTCTTTGATTGCTGTCGTTCTCCTTACATTGCTTATGGGAATGATAAGGCAGGTGCCGTCTTCGGTACAGTCGGAAGATGTATTCATCTTGAACCGCATGCTTTCATTCTGGCCTTTTATTCTTGTCTATCTTTGGATGACTACTATCGTAGGACTGGTTTCTATAAGGAGTCTGTTTCATTTTCGCATCAGAAGAATACCGTTTCTGTTGAATCATCTTGGCCTGTTCATAGCCTTGGTTTCTGCTACTTTGGGAAGTGCCGATATGAAGAGACTTACGATGAACACCCGTATAGGTCAGGCGGAATGGCGTGCCACTGATGCTGATGGAAATGTGTACGAACTGCCGCTTGCCGTAGAACTGAAAGACTTCAGTATTGATGAATATCCTCCCAAGCTTATGTTGATAGATAATGCTACAGGCAAGGCTCTGCCCTATGATGCGCCTGAACATATGTTGCTGGAGGAAGGGGTAAAATCAGGAATGTTGTCAGGATGGAATATTGAGATATCGGACAGAATAGAGATGGCGGCTTCTGTATCGGGGAATGACACTGTGAAGTATGTGGAATGGCCTAGCGCCGGAGCAACTTATGCCGTAAATGTTAGAGCTGTATCGCCTGACGGCAAACAGTCTGTCAGCGGATGGGTAAGTTGCGGAAGTTTCCTTTTCCCTTATCAGGCATTGCGTCTTGACAATGATTGCAGCCTTGTCATGCCCGACAGGGAGCCTCGCCGTTATTCATCCGACGTAGTGATTTATACTGAGAGCGGCAAAACGCAGGAAGAGACCATAGAGGTGAACAGACCTGCCGAGATAGAAGGTTGGAAGATATATCAGCTTAGCTATGACGAAAGTAAAGGACGCTGGAGCGATATAAGTGTTTTTGAACTGGTTTCAGACCCGTGGTTACCTGCTGTATATGTAGGAATAATAATGATGATGCTGGGAGCATTATGTATGTTCGTTACGGCACAGAAGAGTAACAATTAGCAAACAAGTGATTATGATGAATTGGGATTGGTTTATATATTTTGCCGTTTTGTCTGTGGTATTGTGGACTGCAGGTTCTTGGAATGCCTTTAAAGGGTCACAGTCGAAGGCATGTGTTTTCACTATTGCCGGACTCCTTGTGTTCGGTACCTTCATAGGTCTGTTGTGGGCATCATTGGAACGTCCTCCACTGCGCACTATGGGAGAGACTCGCCTCTGGTACTCTTTCTTTTTGCCATTGGCCGGACTGATAACCTATGTCAGATGGAAATACAAATGGATTCTGTGTTTCAGTACCATACTGTCGGTGGTATTCATTTGCGTCAACCTGCTCAAGCCTGAGATTCACAATAAGGCATTGATGCCGGCATTGCAGAGTCCGTGGTTTGCTCCTCATGTCATTATCTATATGTTCGCATACGCTATGCTGGGTGCCTCTGCCATAATGGGAATTTATCTTCTATGGATAAAGAAGACCGGGTGCGATACCAAGGAGATGGCTTTATGCGATAATCTGGTGTATGTAGGTCTGTCATTCATGACTTTGGGAATGCTGACCGGTGCCTTGTGGGCTAAAGAGGCATGGGGACACTACTGGTCGTGGGACCCTAAAGAAACATGGGCTGCCGTAACATGGTTTTCATATCTTACCTATATTCACATGAGGTTAGGAATACAAGGCAGAGAAAGGTCATCCTTGTATATATTGCTTTTGTCGTTTATATTTCTACAGATGTGCTGGTGGGGTATTAACTATTTGCCTTCGGCACAAGGAAGCAGTATCCATACTTATAATATGAACTGATTAAAACCTTGAAATTTATGGGAAAAATAAGTTTACATTTTTTGATTCCATTCCTTCTTATGGGGAATGCATCATTGTCTTATGCTCAAGATGACAAAAAAGCGGATGACAGTTTCTGGGTGTCAGCCCAGATTCGTACAAGGGGAGAATACCGTAATGGTGCATTGTATCCCCGGGATAAAGGAGAGTCTCCGGCCGGATTCGTAAACGAGCGTGCCAGACTTACATTCGGTTATGAACGTCAGAAACTGGCTTTAAGGTTTTCTGCACAGCATGTAGGTGTATGGGGACAGAATGCCCTTATTGATAAAAACGGGCGTTTCATATTGAATGAGGCATGGGCTTCTTTCAATATGAATGACTATTGGTTTGTGCAGCTGGGTAGGCAGGCGTTGGTGTACGATGATGAACGAATTCTCGGAAGCCTTGACTGGAATGTTGCCGGACGTTATCATGACGCGTTGAAGATAGGATATAAGAACAATGGTCATCAGCTTCATGGAATATTTGCTTTCAATCAGAATGACGAGAACGTAATAGGAGGAACATTCTATGACAGCAGTAAAACCAAACTCTACAAGAATATGCAGACGTTGTGGTATCATTATGATTGCGCATCAACACCTCTGCAGGTTTCATTGCTTGCGATGAACATTGGTCAGGAAGGTGGAGATGCCGCGACAAGGAAGGCTGATACCAAATACATGCAGACTTTCGGTACTTATATCAAATATATGCCGGACTCATGGAACATCTCAGGATCGTTCTATTATCAGACCGGTAAAAATGCGGCTTCACGCACAGTTTCCGCTTATATGGGAAATATAGACCTCTCATATAGTATAAACAGATTATGGTCTGTGGGTATAGGTACAGACTATTTGAGCGGAACCAGCGATGCAGACGGAAAATATAAGGCGTTCAATCCTCTATATGGCACACATCATAAGTTTTACGGAGGAATGGATTATTTCTATGCCACAGATTTTGCGACCGGTTATAATCCGGGCCTTTCGGATACTCATGTGGGAGTTGACTTCAAGGTATCAAATGCTGTATCTATGGGGCTGAACTATCATTATTTTGCTACAGCGGTCAAGCTGGACAACCTGAAACGTACACTTGGTTCTGAGATTGACTATCAGTTGAACTGGAAAATAATGAAAGATGTAAGTATGTCATTAGGTTATTCCGTTATGTTCGGAACCTCAACAATGGATGTTGTAAAAGGTGGAAACCACAGCAGTTGGCAAGACTGGGGATGGGTTTCGCTAAATATAAACCCAAGAATTTTTATAAAATGACATAAATGATTATGAAAGGTCATTCAGTTTGCGGGATGGCCTTTTTCTTTTACAGAACAAAATTCTTTATAGCTTTCAGATTCAGTTCTATATAGTTGTTCTCCTTACGGGTAATAATACCTTCCTTTTCCATCTTGTTGAATTCTGTTGATAGGGCAGGACGTGTGACATTAATGTATTCTGCCAGCTGGGTGATAGTATGAGTAAGCTTTATTGTTGATGTTCCTTTGTCAAGTCTTTTCATCAGATATACCAGTATTCTTTCGCGGATGGTTTTTCTGGACAGTACATCCAGCCTCATAGTTGTACACACATTGCAATTTCCCGAGACACAAAGGAAATTCTTCAATATATCAGGGTATTTGCTTATCAGCTCGAATGTGGAATCTTTGGTGGCTATCAGTAATACAGATCTTTCTATAGTCTTAAATGTAGCGGGCAGACGGTTGTCCTTCTTGAAGAGGTGAGGTGTGGCAAATGCCCTTGGCGATTCTATATATTCTATCAGGACCTCGTTGGCGTTAGCATCGATGATATTTACTTCCAATGTACCTTTAAGAAGTACATACAGATTGCAGCATACATTGCCCTGTTCCAATACCACTGTGTTTTCATCAATATCATAAAGCTTTATATCAAGCTTTTTGATAATCTCGTGTTTGATGTTGTCTGGCAAATCACAGAACAGCGGTATTGACAGCAGTTTCTCCTTGTAGTAATTATCGAAAGTTATTGTTTTCATCTTTGCTTTACGGTTTCAAATACAAAAGTATCTGTTTAATCTCTAATAGTCAAATATATTTACGTATTAATGTCTTTTATTTATTGCCAAATGCAGGTCTCTGTCATAAATCTTACATACGGATAGGAGTAATGATAGTATTTTTGTGGCAGTTGAATGATTAATTTGTGGAATATGAGAAAAACAAGTCGTGAAATGGACAGCCAATGGGCATTGGAGGTGATGCGAAAGGCTCCGTATATAACTGTAAGTTTTACCAGAGCGGACGGTACTGCATACGGCGTGCCGCTTTCTTTGGCAAGCAAAGATGATAATGTATGGTATTTTCATTGTGCTCCGGAGGGAGATAAGCTTGATGCCATTGCTGTGAATCCGGAAGTATGCCTTTCTGCTGTAACCAAATGCCAGCCTACTGTAGGACCTAAAGACGGAACATTCACTCTCCAGTATCGTTCGGCTATCGCATTCGGAAAGGCTGAAATTGTAACTGACAATTATGAAAAGGTACTGGCTCTGAGGTTGATAAGCCAACGTTTCTTGCCCAAACACATGGATGCTTTCGAAGAAGCGGTTGAGAGAAGTCTTCATCGTACGGCGGTTGTCAGGATAGTCTTATTGGATCCTCCGACAGGGAAGCGTAAACAGTATGATAAGAATGGTGATGAGATGAAGTATGGCAGAATGGAATAATAAAATACTAAAGAATTGCTTATGAATTTGTTTGATGTATATTCTGTATTTCCCATAAATATAGTTCGTGGAAAAGGCTGTTATGTATATGATGAAGTCGGAAATTCATACCTGGATTTCTATGGTGGACATGCTGTAATATCAATTGGACACTCTCATCCGTATCTGATAAAGTGTATGTATGAGCAGATGCAGAATCTGATGTTCTATTCTAACTCTGTGATTAATAAACTCCAGGAAAAACTTGCATACGAATTAGGGGAATTATCCGGTTATCCGGATTACAGTGCGTTCTTTGTCAATTCGGGAGCAGAAGCCAACGAGAATGCCCTTAAACTGGCATCGTTTCATACTGGAAAGAAGAAGGTTATAGCTTTCAAGAGTTCTTTCCATGGCCGTACGTCTGCTGCAGTGGAAGTGACAGACAATCCGCTGATAACCGCACCTATTAATTCTAATGACAATGTCTATTTTGCAGATATGGATATTGCTGAGGTTGAGGACGTGCTGCGTAAAGGTGATGTATGTGCTGTGATAATAGAAGGAATATCGGGAGTGGGAGGAATAAGAGTTCCTGATGATGAATTCCTCAAGGCTTTAAGGAAACTTACCCAACAGTATAATGCCGTTTTCATTCTGGATGAGATACAATCCGGATACGGACGAACGGGAAAGTTCTTTGCCCATCAATGGTGCGGCATAAAACCTGACATCATTACTGTGGCAAAAGGCATAGCAAATGGTTTTCCTTTCTCCGGAGTATTGATAAGCGATGCTTTCAAACCGTGTAAGGGAATGCTTGGAACCACGTTTGGAGGAAATCATCTGGGATGTGCGGCTGCATTGTCGGTGATTCAGGTAATGAAAGATGAGCATCTTATAGAGAATGCCTATGAAGTAGGTTCCTATTTTATCGGTAAATTGCGTTCTTTGAATTCTCCGTTAATCAAGGAAGTGAGAGGGCGTGGACTGATGATAGGGATTGAGCTTACGGTTCCTGTATCTGTTATTCGCAATTCTTTGCTGTATGATTATCATATATTTACTGGATACTCAGGAAAGAATGTTCTGAGGATATTGCCTCCTTTGTGTGTTTCAAAATCTGAGGTTGATAGTTTTATAGATAAGTTTTTTAAGTGTTTGCATAAGGTTGAATGCGGAAATGATTGAGCAGGAAGGAAAATTGCCTTATAAGGTTTTTGTTATAGCTGGAAGCGAACCTTTGGGTACGGCTGGTATTCAGGCTGACATCAAAGCAATATCTGCATGTGGCGGATATGCAGCCGGAGCAATAACATGCGTTGTTGATGAGGATACAGAACACGTGAAAGATGTATGTCTGATACCGGTTGAAATGCTTGTCTCCCAGATTATATCATTTATGGAAGATGTTGAGGCTGATTGTATCAAAACAGGAATGTTATATTCGAAAGAATTGGTGTTTCGGGTATCTGAAACAGTAAGAAAATATGCTCATGTCCCTTTGGTAGTAGATCCTGTTATGGTTAGTTCTTCAGGGGATCAACTTTTGGAAGATGATGCTGTTCTATATTATAGAAAATATCTTATTCCTCTTGCTTCCCTTATTACACCCAATATGAGGGAGGCGGAGATCCTACTTGGCAGAAGGTTGAATATTGGTGGTATCAAGGATGATTTAAGAGAGCTGTCCCAGTGGGGAAATTCTGTGATTGTTAAGTCTGTACGGTGTGATGATAAAATCTCAGATTATTTTTATTGTCCGCAGAATGATTGCTTTAAGGAATATACTAAACCTTTTATTGAAACAAGAAATGTGAATGGTACAGGTGATATGTTTGCTTCTGCCATTGCTACGTATATAGCCATGGGATGTAATATAGTTGATGCCATAGATAAATCTGAAGAGTTTATTTATAATGCTATAAAATATGGTGCTAGATTTTCGTTTGGGACAGGATTTGGACCAGCTTTTCCATTCTATAATAATTGGAGGTAAAATGTTTACAACACCTTAATTGAAATATATAATTTTGATTTATTTGTTACAGTTTTGTAATAACATACTCTCTTAGTGATTTTTTATTGTGAAAAATACACCTTATTATATAGATAAATTGAATCTTATAATTCAATTTTCTTTTGTATTATACTTGCAATAGACTTGAAATGTTTATGTAATACCATGCTTATACTTTCGCGGCAGAAAAGAAAAATAAACAAGAGAAAGAGACTATATGAAATTTAAGCTGGTATTGGTTTTGGTGCTGTTTGTTTCTGTTGCGGCAAATGCACGTATAGTTAGAGGTATTATTAAGGATGCACAGACAGGCGAGGAGATAATAGGAGCGTCTGTTGTTGTAAAAGAAGAACCTTCAAAGGGAGTTGTTTCAGGATTGAACGGTAGTTTTAATCTGGATTTGGATTATGGAAAATGCACACTCGTTTGTTCCTATATAGGTTATGAGACATACGAGGTAGTGGTTGAGGCTAACAATGCAGAAGTTTTTATTCCGTTGAAAACTGATGATGTTATGCTGGCAGAAGTCACAGTGGTGGCAACTAATCCAGGACGTACAGAGGCCGGAGCTAGAGGCATAGAAAGAAAAGCCATGAATGTGGTGAATGTGATGAGTGCAAAAGCAATAGAGCTTTCACCTGATATAACAGTGGCAAATGTCATACAAAGAATGTCGGGTGTGACAGTTGAAAGAAACAGTAGCGGTGAAGGACAGTATGCAATTCTTCGTGGTATGGATAAGCGCTACAATTATACATTGGTAAACGGTGTAAAGATTCCAAGCCCTGACAATAAGAACCGATTTGTTCCATTGGATATATTCCCTTCTGAAATGCTTGACAGACTTGAAGTGACAAAATCTCTTACAGCTAATATGGAAGGTGATGGAATAGGTGGAGCTGTAAACTTGGTTATGAAGGATGCGCCGTCCGAACGTCAGTTCACTGCAAATATTTCTACAGGATATAACTCTATGTATTTCGACCGCGATTTCCAGTCGTTCAATAAAGGAGCAATAACCAAACAGTCTCCTTACGAATTGAAAGGTATGCCGGAGGCATTCAAGGTAAGTGATGAAGATTTCTCACACGATAATCTGCGCATGACGTGGAAGAAGCCTTTGCCGGATCTGACTGCAAGTCTTTCATACGGTGACCGCTTCTTCAATAATAAACTCGGTGTAATGTTGTCAGGAAGTTTTCTGAATACATATCGTGGAAAAGAAAGCGAGATTTATTATCAGCCGGGACGTGATGTGAATAACACTGAGACAAGAAATTATTCAGACCAACAGACACGTATCGGAGCTCATGCCAAGTTCGACTATCATATAAGTCCGAAACATAAGCTTACATGGTATAACGGATATATGGATATGCGCGAGACTGAAGTCCGTGACCGTCTGGACAAGAAAGAAGGATATGTCCGAATGAGGTGGAACCGTCAGTATATCGTAAACTCTACGTTGAAAGGTGAACATTCATTCCTTGCAGACAATGCATTGCATCTGTCATGGTCGGCAGTAGTGTCAAAGGCTTTTAATGAGACACCGGACAATAATGAGATTTCACTCCTTGGAGGTGGTGATCGTGTGGCTGTGAATAGAGCATTGATAAACCGTTGGGAACATAATTCAGACCGTGACAAAGCCGGATACGTTGATTTGTCATATAAACTTGATTTGTCTGACTCTGAATTTGAATTCTCTGCCGGAGGTATGTTCCGCGACAAGAAAAGAGACAGTTTCTTCAATGAATATACTTTTGAAACCATTTTGGGAGAAAGCCAGTACAGAGGTGAAGATTGGAACAATTATGATGAAATAGATTTTTATTATAAGACACGTAATATCAACGGTGCTTTGAATTATGATGCTACAGAACAGATCGGAGCTGGTTATGGTATGGCAAAATACACTTTCGGAAAATGGGAATTTATTGCCGGAGTACGTGTAGAACATACTAATCAGGGATATCTTCTTAAATATCCTACAGATGGAGTTGATGCCGAAGGAAACCAGAAATATGTTGATGTATTGCCTAGTTTCCATACCAAGTATGAAGTTCATAAGAATGCCAATATGCGTTTCTCTTATGCACGTGCAATAAACCGTCCTAGCTTCTTTGAAATTGTTCCTTACACAATTTTGAATGAAGACTTCAGCGAGAAAGGTAATCCGGATTTGAAACATACTGTTGCCGATAATTTGGATTTGCGCTATGAGTTTTTCCCTAGATCGTCAGAACAGTTTATGGTAGGCGTGTTCTACAAATATATTCAGGATCCAATCGAGCAGGGTTTGGTTCCGCAGGGACAGGATTTGTTCTATATCCCGATGAACTATGGTGATGCTTCTAATCTTGGAGTAGAGGTTGATGTAATGAAGTATTTTAACTGGTTCGGTATTAAGGCCAACTATACTTATACACATTCCAAAATTACTACAGAGAAACGTACGATGCAGGGCTCTGATGTGGTAGTAGTAGAACAGACCAGACCACTATACGGACAGGCTGCCCATGTGGCAAACTTATCATTGCTTCTGAAAAGCAGCAAGTATGGTTGGGAAGGCCAGATTGCCGGAAGTTATACAGGTAAGCGTTTGAGTGAAGTATCCAACTATTTCGATGATGACATTTGGGAAGACGGATATATGCAGCTTGACGCTTCGGTAGAGAAAAGCTTCAAAAACGGTATCTCCATATATGCCAAAGCATCAAATCTGCTTGATACACCTTTGCTCAGATTTACTCATAAAGGTCCATATACAGACGGTATAACAGGCTTTGAACGTAAAAACGGCAATTTGATTGAACGTAAAGAATGGCATGGACAATCGTTTATGCTTGGTATCAGATATAAACTTTAATAGGTATTAAATAAATTGACTAACAACTTTTAATTTTTGAAAAATGAGACTGAAAAATTATTTTTGGGCTAGCGCTGCAATGATCAGCCTGTCATTAATGGCCATTTCTTGTACTGAAGATAATGTAGCTGATTCAGACAATGACAACGGTTCTGATGTAGAAGGTTCTACAGATCTAGGTGATTTTACAAACAACGATGTAGTGGTATGGGAAGCAGACAAAGTTGTTGAATTGAAAGATCATTTCACTGTTCCGGAAGGTAAGACTCTTGTCATTAAAGAAGGTGTTCAGGTTATTGCAACAGGAAAGGTTGGAATGAATGAACTTCCTATCGAGTTTACAGTAAAGGGTAATCTTTATTGTGAAGGTACAGCTGAGAAACCTGTTCTTTTCTCTATTCCTGAAAATGAAAGAACTGAAAGTAATATTTTCGAAGGAAAGTGGGGAGGTATTGTTGCCACTTCAACTTGTCAGGAAATGCTTATCGACCATACTATTATAGAATATGTTGGTGGAGATGTTCTGGAAGGAGCTCCGGCAGCACTTGCAGGAATATATGAAGCCGGTGATGATGCTTATCCTCAGATAACTACTAATAATACTAAAGGTAATTATGTCATCACAAATTCTATCCTACGTTATGGAGTTTCAGATGCTATCTATATGATGGGCGGTAACGCAATTATTGCAAACAACGTATTCTGTGCAAACGGTAAGACAGGTGAAGAAGCTGTGAATGTCAAGTCAGGATGTGTGGTTGATGTTGCCGGAAACTTGATGTTTGCTCCAAACACCAACGCATTGAAATTATCAAGCAAGTCACAGAGTGAGGAAAGAGCTCAGGCAAAGATTCAGGCTTACAACAATACAATAGTAAATGCCGGATGGAGACGTGATGAAGATAAAGGTGGTAGTATCTATGTAGAAGAAAATGCTAATGTAAAAGTGTTCAACAATCTTTTGGTTAACTGTAAGTTCAAGGCAACTACTCCTTTCTGGAATCAGGATTCTTCAGACCGTTACGACAGAAATAATTCAGTTATAGATTATAACTACTATGCTTCTGGCTCTCAGAAAATCGATGAGGCTGATTATGTATATGAAGCTGGTATAGAATACTCTTGGGAAGGATATAACTACTCTTATACATTGGAAGATGAAGATGATGGTGAAGTGATATACATCAACATGTATGACACAGAAAAAGTTGATAAGAATTCAATCGTAGCTACCGAAGATGACTCAAAAGATCCTAAGTTTACAGCTTTTGATATTAATGCAGTTCGTCTTCTTGACTATCAGCTATTCAATAATGACGGAACACAGAAATATGATTTCCATCTTCAGGCTGGTTCACCGGCTTTGAACGGAGCATACAGCGGTACAGATATGCAGCCTGCATTCGTGTCAACAGGTTTGACAGTAAACGGCAAAACATATAAGTCTCCGGCTCCAGAAGCACGCTATGGCGCTTATGGTCAGAAGTAATCATTAAATTGATATATGTAAAAATAAGTCCGGACAAGTTTCGGACTTATTTTTTTTGAAAATGTTTCATACCAGGAATAATTTTCAGATTCATTTCAGATTTGAGAAATACTTTTGCACAAGTAATAAATAAAATTATAATCTATAAATATAACAACATCATGAACTCATTAAGAAAAAACATTATTACGCTATTTATGGCTTTGTTTGTCGTTACAGTTTCTTTTGCACAAACACCTGAAAGCTGGAAGACTCTTGAAAAGCCATTGAATTTCTATCTTGCCAATGACCTTGGCCGAAACGGATATTATGACCAGAAACCTATTGCCGAACTGATGGGCAATATGGCGGAAAACGTGGATATTGAATGTGTGATTGCTGCAGGCGACGTGCATCACTTCGAAGGAGTGCGCAGCGTGAATGACCCTCTGTGGATGACAAACTATGAACTTATATATAGTCATCCTGAACTGATGATTCCATGGTATGCAATTCTTGGTAATCACGAGTACCGTGGAAACACTCAGGCTGTAATAGATTACAGTGCAGTAAGTGCAAGATGGAATGTACCTGACAGATATTATACTTTCGCTATGGAAAATGACGGTGTCACTGTACGTTTCGTAATGGTGGACACAGCTCCTCTTCTTGACAAATATCGTGAAGATACTGAGAAATATCCCGATGCTTGCAAACAGGATATGAACAAGCAATTGGCATGGATTGATTCTGTTCTGACTGCTGCAAAGGAAGACTGGGTGCTTGTAGTGGGACATCATCCTATATATGCTGAGACAGGAAAAGATGATTCAGAAAGACTTGATCTGCAGAAAAGACTCGATTCTGTTTTACGCAAACACAAAAATGTAGATATGTATTTGTGCGGACATATTCACAATTTCCAGCATATACGTAAGGCTGACAGTAATATTGATTATGTAGTGAATACATCAGGTTCGCTCAGTCGTAAGGTAAAACCTGTTGATGGAACCAAGTTCTGTAGTGGTGAAACAGGATTCTCACTTATCTCGGCTGATAAAAAGGAACTTAACCTGCACATGATAAACAAGGAAGGTAAAGTAATCTATACGGTTTCACGCAAGAAATAAGGTTTCATATATTTCCCAAATGTAAGTCCGGATAACAATAGTATATTGTATATGGCAGCAGCCGATACACTATGCTATTGTTGTCCGGCTTTTTTTATTATTTTGCTATATCCATGTGGCATTTGTAATGAATTGAGATTTGAGTAGTTAAAAAACATGAAATACGCAGTGGCAGATAGTTTAAAAACATGTTATTAAGCATGTGTTTGTAATTCTTTTAATATTTTTGCACAGAATTCAATTTTGTGTGCCGTTGAAGGCAATTTTGATAAAAAGATTATAAACCAAAAAAATAGAGCATGATACAGAAAGTATTGATAGCTAATCGTGGAGAGATAGCAGTGCGTGTTATGCGTTCTTGTCGTGAGATGGGAATCAGGACAGTAGCAGTTTTCTCGGAAGCCGATAGAGCGGCACGCCACGTATTATATGCAGATGAAGCTTGTTTCATAGGTCCTGCTGCATCTCGTGAAAGTTATTTGAATATTGACAAAATCATTGAGGCAGCCAAGCGTCATGGTGCAGATGCTATTCATCCGGGGTATGGTTTTCTTTCTGAAAATTCAGAATTTGCCCGCAGATGTAAGGCGGAAGGAATTATCTTTATCGGTCCTGATCCTGAAACAATGGATGCCATGGGAGATAAGATTTCTGCAAGAAAACACATGATTGCTGCCGGAGTACCTGTAGTTCCGGGAACAGAAAAACCTTTGCAGAATGTAGAGGAAGCAAAGAGAATATGTAATGAAATAGGTTACCCAGTAATGCTGAAGGCTTCAATGGGTGGTGGCGGTAAAGGTATGCGTCTTATCCATAGCGAGGCTGAGGTGGAAGAGGCTTACAACACAGCACGCTCAGAGTCAATGTCATCTTTCGGGGATGATACTGTTTATCTGGAGAAATTCGTTGAAGAACCTCATCACATTGAGTTCCAGATTTTGGGCGACAATTATGGCAATGCCATACATTTGTTCGAAAGAGAATGTTCTATACAGCGTAGAAATCAGAAAGTGGTAGAAGAAACTCCTTCTCCATTCGTAACTCCAGAGTTGCGTGAAAAGATGGGTAAGGCTGCCGTAGCCGCTGCCAAGGCAGTAAACTACAAGGGTGCCGGTACTATTGAATTCCTCGTTGACAAGAACCGTAACTTCTATTTCCTTGAAATGAATACACGTCTTCAGGTTGAACATCCTATCACAGAAGAGGTTGTTGGTGTTGACCTGGTTAAGGAACAGTTGCGTATCGCTAACAATGAGCCTTTGCATCTGAAGCAGGAAGAACTGAAACAGAGAGGACATGCCATTGAATGCCGTATCTGTGCAGAAGATACAGACAATAACTTTATGCCTTCACCGGGTATTATCAAGCAGCTGATGGAACCTAACGGTATCGGTGTACGTATAGACAGCTATGTATATGAAAGTTACGAAATTCCTATCTATTACGACCCGATGATAGGTAAGCTGATTGTATGGGCTACTACACGTGAATTTGCCATTGAGCGTATGCGCCGAGTTCTGTATGAATACAAGATTACCGGACTCAAGACTAACATCAGTTACTTGCGTCATATAATGAATGTTCCTGACTTTGTAGAAGGTCACTATAATACATTGTTTATTCCTAAGCATCAGGAAATGCTTAAAGAATGGGCAGGCAAGAAAGAAGAAGAGACTGAAAACATAGCCATGATAGCTGCATATATCGACTATCTGATGAATCTGGAAGAAAACAAGGGAACATCTTCGGATAACCGTCCTATCAGCAGATGGAAAGAATTTGGATTGCAGAAAGGTGTATTAAGAATATAAAAGAGGTAACAAGGCTACAGTTACAAGTTAACAAGGCATTCCATTCGGACGGCAACCTTGTCAACTCGTCAACTTGTAATCTAAAAAACTGACAATATGGAAATACATATAGGAAACAGAGTTGCTGATGTTTCATTGGTCAGCAAGGAAGGTAATAAGGTGCAACTGACTATTGATGGCGTTCCATACGACGTGGATATCGTAATGGCTGAAAACGGTAGTTGCTCTATTATACATGATGGTAAATCGTATAACACAGAACTTATCCGTAAGGAAGGTGGTAAGAGTTATACTGTAAATGCTCACTATCAGTCATATAACATTGATATCATAGATTCACAGGCCAAGTATCTTCGTATGCGTAAGGGAGCTGATGAAAAACAGCAGGATAAGATTGTTTCTCCTATGCCTGGTAAGATTGTGAGCATACCGGTTTCTGTAGGTGACAAACTTGAGAGTGGTGATATAGTAGTTGTAATTGAAGCCATGAAGATGCAGAGTAACTACAAGGTAAGCGCTCCTTGCGTAGTTAAGGAGATCCTTGTAAAAGAAGGTGACTCTGTAAATGCCAATCAGGTGGTTATGACTTTGGATATTATTAAAGAAGACTAATTATGACAACAGAAGAACAATACAAATATTTTCAGGAGCTTGACAAGAAGGCTTCTCAGGGCGGTGGAGTAGAGCGTGTGGAAAAACAGCATGCCAACGGACATATGACAGCCCGCGAACGTATAGACATGTTGCTTGACAAAGGAACATTCAACGAAATAGACAAGTTCGTGATACATCACTGTACCGACTTCGGTATGGAAAAGAACCATATTCCTGGCGACGGTATCGTGTGCGGTTATGGTAAAGTTGACGGACGTCTGGTTTATGTATATGCTTACGATTTCACTGTATATGGCGGTACACTTAGTGTGACAGGCGCACAGAAGATTGTAAAGGTACAGCAGTTGGCACTCAAGAACGGTGCTCCGGTAATTGCATTGAACGACTCAGGTGGCGCACGTATCCAGGAAGGTGTGGGAAGTATCTCAGGTTATGCTTCTATCTTCTATCAGAACACTATCGCTTCAGGTGTTATTCCACAGATATCTGCTATCCTTGGTCCTTGTGCCGGAGGTGCTTGTTATTCTCCAGCACTTACTGACTTCATCTTTATGGTGAAGGAAAAGAGCCACATGTTCATCACAGGACCGGATGTGGTTAAGACTGTAACTCACGAAGATGTCAATAAGGAAGAACTTGGTGGTGCATACACACACAGCAGCAAGAGTGGTGTAACTCACTTCCTTTGTGATACAGAAGAAGAAACACTTATGGGTATCCGCGAACTGTTGAGCTTCCTGCCATCAAATAATATGGAAGATGCTCCTATCCAGCCATGTTCTGATGATATCCGCAGAGCAGACGAATCGCTTATGTCTGTAATTCCTGATGATCCAAACATGCCTTACGATATCAAGAATATCATCGAGCCTGTAGTGGATAATCAGTACTTCTACGAAGTAATGCCACACTTTGCAAAGAACATGGTAGTGGGATTTGCCCGCATGGGAGGTCGTTCTGTAGGTATCGTAGCAAACCAGCCTGCATATCTTGCCGGCGTGCTTGATATCGATGCTTCAGACAAGGCTGCACGTTTCATCCGTTTCTGTGACTGCTTCAATATTCCTATCATTTCGTTTGTTGACGTGCCTGGCTTCTTGCCTGGATGCGATCAGGAACACAATGGTATCATCCGTCACGGAGCCAAGATTGTTTATGCATACGCTGAGGCTACAGTGCCTAAGATTACAGTTATCACACGTAAGGCATACGGTGGTGCATACATCGTTATGAACAGTAAGCCTATCGGTTCGGATGTAAACTTCTCATATCCTACAGCAGAGATTGCCGTTATGGGTGCTGATGGAGCTGTAAATATCCTTTACCGCAAGGCTACTCCTGAAGAAAAGGCTAAGGCAGTAGAAGAATACAAGGAGAAATTCTCTAACCCATATCGTGCTGCTGAGCAGGGATATATTGATGAAATCATTCTTCCTAAAGATACAAGATATAAACTTATTCAGGCGTTGGAAATGACTCAGAACAAGAGTCAGAGCAATCCTCCAAAGAAACATGGAAACATGCCTTTGTAATAAGGTGATATCATAATAAAAGAAGATGAACAATGACATTTTATGGTTTTTGCAGACTATAGATGTTGTTGTTCATCTTTTTTATGTTTACAAATGTTTCACGCATTTTAATGTACCGATGTTTTTTTGTACTTTTACGCTCTATATATTTTATATTCCAGAATAGTATGAAAAGATTTATTATGTTGGCAGCCATGTTCTTCTGCCTTTTTGGTGTAACAAATTTAATGTCGCAAAACCCTGTAGCCGATAAGGCGGGATATATAGTAAAGGTAGGGGATATGGCCCCTGATTTCGAAATGACTCTCACTGACGGAACTAAAGTGAAGCTCTCATCACTCCGCGGAAAAGTGGTAATGCTTCAGTTTACAGCGAGCTGGTGCGGTGTTTGTCGTAAGGAAATGCCTTTTATAGAGAGTGATATATGGCAGAAGCACAAGGATAACAAGCAGTTTGCCCTTTACGGTATAGACCGTGATGAACCGCTGGAGCGTGTGAAGGCATTTGCTAAGCAGACAAAAGTCACTTATCCTCTAGGACTTGATCCGGGGGCAGATATTTTTGCGCTTTATGCGGAAAGAAATGCCGGAATAACCAGAAATGTGCTTATCGACCGTAATGGAAAGATTGTAATGATGACAAGACTTTTCAATGACGATGAGTTCAAGTCATTGTGCAATAAAATAGATGAAATGTTAAAAGACTGACGGTAAAAGTATGAAGCGCATTTGTTTTTTATTGTCATTCTTTTGTGTAATATCTTTTTCGGTATCGTCTCAAACTAAGAAAGAACCTCTTTTCGGTAAATCTCATTCGTCCTACACGGTTAGTTCTTCATCGCTGAAAGGGGCTGTCTTTTATCTCGTAAGTGGTCATGGAGGGCCTGATCCGGGCTGTATAGGCAAGTATCAGGGAAAGGAACTGCATGAGGATGAATATGCCTACGATATAATACTCCGTTTGGGTAAGGAACTCCTGGAGAGGGGGGCAAAGGTCTATTTTATCATTCAGGATGCAAAAGACGGTATCCGCGACTCTTATATTCTGAAGAACAGCAAGCGTGAAACTTGTATGGGCAAGCCGATACCTTTGAATCAGGTTGAACGCTTGAAACAAAGGTGTGTAGCTATAAATAATCTCTACCGCAAGGACAAGAGCAGTTATAAGCGTGCTATATTCATACATGTAGATAGCAGATCGAAAAGTAAACAGACTGACGTGTATTTCTATCACGCTCCTAAAAGCAAATACGGAGAGCGTCTTGCAACAGAAATTCAAAAGACTTTCAAAGGCAAATACAGAAAACATCAGCCGGGTAGGGGCTTCAGCGGAACAGTAAGCGAGCGTAATCTTTATGTGTTGCGGAATACCACTCCCGTAGCTGTGTTTATGGAGCTGGGCAATATGCAGAACGCCCTTGACCAGAAGCGTCTGGTGATTCCAAATAACCGCCAGGCCTTGGCCAACTGGATTACTGAGGCTATAGTGAAAGATTATAAGAAGAAATAAACAGCGATGTAGAACAGCATTTTTTGTACCTGTTCTTATTCGATTTTAAACGTGCCCGCGTTTTGTCTTAAACACGGGCACGTTTTGTCTTAAACATGCCCGTGTTTTTTTATGGATTTAAAAGCGGGTGAAATGTACTGAATTGGATTTGGCTTGTGTGTTACTTTATGTTAAATTTTAATGCGGTCTAATATATGATTTTCGTCTGTTATTAATGTGCTTATAGTATAAAAATAGCTTAATTGGGGGTCATTACGGTCACTACGGTCATATGAACCCATTTTTTTACGAATTAGCTTATGTCGTATTTCCTAATAAGTTCCGATATTGAAAATTTCTTTAACCCTATGCCAACTTGAAGAATGGTAATTTTATATCTCAAAACAGTATGCTTATGAAATTAATAAATGTTAAAATATTCCAAAATTGAGCATACTCTTTATATTGTAAATACAGTGTGTATTTATAAAATAAGCCTATGTTTTTTATAAGTGATAAGTTAATCCTGAATATCACCGATTATATGGCTTGAAATAAGTATTATTTGTATAATCTGTTTATATATAATGAGTTATGGTTCTATATGACGAAAAAATAGGATCATATGACCGTAGTGACCGTAATGACCGTAAAATCTTAAGTGAATTATGCGTTTTTTATTCGTAGCGCTAAGAAAATTTCATAAAACCAGTCAGGCTTATGTAATTTATATTAGCAATAGTAAGTAAAAATTTGCACTTACACAGGCGCCCGTGTTTTCGTATAAATAAATCTATATTAAACGGCTTGTCTGATAGCATGAGAGCAAAAAATGACAAATAATAAAGAGGCGTATTTTTGTTACGATGAAAAAATCCAAGTTTTGAGTTTGCTATTTATGGTGGGCGGAAAAGGGTTTTCTCTGGCTGGAGATAATAATGAATAATTTTACTGTTTTTAAGTGTATAATAATATATATTTACATTTAGACGTAAGTTTATAAGGTCGGGTGCTTGCAGGTGTATCTGTGGAAGTACTTGATAAAATAACAACTTTGAACTATTCAAAATTTTCGAATAGTTCAAAGTTAAAGGACGAGTTGTTCGGAATTACCGGGCAACTCGATTTTTATGTTTTACTGATAATTCTGTTCAAAACGTGAATTATGCTTTTATATGGTAATATTTTAGTATATTCAATCTGAAAAATGACATATTTTACTTATTTTTGCATATATAATGAGAAGTATGAGGTAAAATAGAGTTATTTGTGATGCAAGAAGAAAAGTATAGAATATCATTTACTGCAGGGACGCTTTTGATGGAGGAAACTTGTGCTGTTGCGGAAGTGTTTCTTGAAACGGGACGTGATTGGAATAGAACCAGAGAATGTGCTTTGAGGGAAAATCTGATGCGAAAGGAAAAAGTTTCAACAAATAAAAGATTGTTCTCTTTGGTAAAACAACGTATAGAAGTACTGAATGAGGAAGAACAGAATCTTTTGGTTGCAGGGACAAATTCTGTACGACGGCTTTTACTTCTCCTTGCCGTGTGTAAAGCTCATTCATTTATATTTGATTTTATCTTTATCAATGTTAGAGAATGCTTTTTTAGTATGCATGAGAAAATTACACATGCTAATTTCAATGAATTTTTCAACGAAAGCAAATATGTTCATCCAGAGTTGGAAACCATAACAGATTTGACTTTAAGAAAAATACGGCAGGTGATTTTTCGCATATTGGAGCAGGCTGAACTTATAGAGTCGATAGATACGGGAATTTTACGTCGGCCTTATTTGCCGGAGCAAATAGAAAGAATAATCGTTAAGGATAATCCTAAATGGTTGGGAATCTATCTGTATTCGAATAACGAAATAAATAATGCCATAAGCCTTTATGAATAATATATTTATATCCGATATGGATACGGTTTTTGAAAAAGTATATCAAAAACTTTCATCGCCGGATTTTGGAAAAAATCTTGGTGGTGAACTGCCATTATATATTCAACCTATCCCTGTGTCCGGACAGACTGAACTCAATACACAAGTAGAAAGGCTTGTCTCCAGACTATCAAAGTTAGGAAAGAATTCCATTGTTGTGGATTTATATAGGTTGGCTTTGGATATTATTGATGAAGAAGGTATTTTGGAAACTTTACTTGAGGATGAGAAAAATATCGATAAAGACGATTTGAACGCTACGTTTGAAAGTATATTTGATACAAAAGAAATTCTCATACCACGAATGCGCTCGATGATAGAGGAAAACAAATATGATTTTGTTTTTATAACAGGTGTAGGTCGGGTATATCCTTTTATTCGTTCACACAGTATTGTTAATAATATGGAAGGGTTGGTCGATAATGCAAACATTGTTCTTTTCTTTCCTGGTGAGTATAACAGGCAGCAGATATCGCTATTCGGCAAGCTACCTGCAGACAACCATTATAGAGCGCATAATCTTAATGATATAAAAACAATTTACGATAATTTATAACTACCATGATACAGGAATCTATATACAGAAAAGATATAAATCGTGAAATTAACGGTGTTATCAAGGCTGATAGCACAACACAGTTAGAAGAAGAAATAACAGAGTATGTAATAACAGCCGAACAGATACGTCTTTTGCCTCGTCTTTTCGATACATTGTCCTCTTCACAGAAAGTAAACTGCGTTTGGATTTCAGGTGATTTCGGTAGTGGTAAATCACACTTGCTGAAGATTCTTTCATACGTGCTTGAAAACAGGCTTGAGATAGATGGTCGTAAATGTGGAGATATATTTGCAGATAAGGCAGAAGATGATTTTGAACTTAAACGTGATATAGTTTCTGCGTGTAAGATTCCTACAGAGACAGTACTCTTCAATATTCAGGAGTTGCATGACGGATTAGGTAAAAATACAAGTGATCCTGTACTTGCCATTTTCCTGAAAGTGTTCAACAGGAAATTCGGTTATGACGATAAGAAACCTGAAATAGCTGAGATAGAAAGATATTTTGACAATCAGGGGAAATATGAATTGCTGAAATCGGAATACGAACGTTTGCACGGAGAGAAATGGTCAGAAGCTCGTAAGACAATTCTGCTAAAGCTGCAGAAGCTTGCACAGGTGGTAGCACTTATTGAAGGTATTGACAAGGAAACGGCCGAGAAGAATATCCGTGCGCAGATTTCCAATTTCAAGATGGATATAGACAGTTTTGTCGCTTTAGTTAAAGAACATCTTGACAAACAGCCGCAAAAGAGCCGTTTCGTGTTTTTTGTTGATGAAGTAGGACAGTTCATCGGCAAGGACGTGCACCGTATGTTATCATTGCAGACCATTGCTGAGGGATTGACTGACAAGACTGACGGAAGGGCATTTATGGTGGTGACATCACAGATGGATATGGATTCTACGCTTGGCGATTTGAACAAACAGCAGTCTAATGATTTCTCACGTATTCAGGGACGTTTTACTACACGCCTTTCTTTGACAAGTGCCAATGCTGATGAGGTTATCAAGCGTCGTTTGCTTGAAAAGAAGGATGAACCGCAGGCTGTTCTTTGTGCCGAGTATGACAAACAGAAGAATATCATCAAGAGTCTGTTTAATTTTGGAGACCAGAGCCAGTTTAAGAATAATTACAAAAGTGACGGACAGTTTGCAATCAGCTTTCCATTTATGGACTATCAGTTCAGTCTGTTGCAGAAATCTATAATCGAATTGAGCAGTCACAGCGCATTTACAGGAACACAGACTTCTGTGGGCGAACGTTCAATGCTCAGCATTATGCAGACAGTTGCAAAACGGTATAAAGATAAAGACCTTTCTAAAATAGTCCGTTTTTGCGATATGTACGAAGGATTGCGTGATATTCTTCAGACAAGGATTACTTCTGACATCCAGCAGGCTGAACGTGCACTGAATGATACATTGGCTCTTGATGTCTTGAAAGCATTGTTCCTTTTGAAGTATGTGAATGGCTTCCCTGCTACACTTGACAATATTACACGCATCCTGCTGCCTACACTTGATTCGGACTTTCCGGCCTACAGAAGCGATATTCATGAGGCATTGAATAAGCTTGTGCGTCAGTCTTATGTAGAAAAGGGAGCTAATGATGAATATCATTTTCAGACCAATGAAGAGAAAGACATTGAAAATGAGATAAAGAATGAAGAACTTCGTCCTGAAGCGATTAATGAAGAGCTGAAAAAGATTTTCCGTGACGATATTTTCTCGGAATCTAAAATCAAGTTATCCAACTTTAAGATATTCCCATACGGAAGAATGGTGGACGAGGTTATGGACGGACGCGAAGCGGAAATGTATATTCATTTCATCACGCCGTTGAATGAACTTGACAGTAGTTCCAAAAATAACCTGTGTATGTATTCTATGAAGCATGGCAATCAGCTTTGTGTAGTACTTGGCGAAGACAAGGAATTGTCGGAAGACCTCGTGATGTACAAAAAAGCTGACAAGTGTCTTACGCGTTTACTGTCCAGAAATGATGACGGTTATCGCCAGCAGATAATCTCGGATAAACGAAGAGTAAACAGCCGTCGTCGTGAAGCGATAGTCACTCGACTGACTGAACTTACAAAATCGGCCAGAATGTACTTGGGAGGTCAGGAACTGACGGATATAAAGAGTCAGGAACTTAAAACACGCCTCACAGAAGGAATGAAACAGTTGGTAGAACTGACTTACACAAATCTGAAGATGCTCACCATTGATTACGATGACAGTATGCTGAAAGATGTTATCAACAGTCCGTTCAGTGGTAGCGGTTATGGAGCATACGAGGACGATGTATGTACGCTGGAAATATTTAATGAAATATCAAGGCAGAAACAGTTGGCTGTAAGGACTAAGGTTAAGGATATTGTAGATAAGTTCAAAGGTGGTACATACGGTTGGTACGAAACAGCTACTCTCTGTATTCTGGCAAAATTATTCAAGATGGAGAAAATCTCTTTCCGAAATAATGGAGCACCTATAGCCGACCGTGATATATATACTGCACTTACCAATTCAACTCAGCAGGCTAATACTGTTGTTGATATAGAAGAAACAATAACCGCTTCACAAATCAAGAAACTGAAGGACCTTTACAAAGAGTTCTTCAATAATGAAGGTTGTATAGCTACAAGTGCGAAGGATGTTCACTCTGCTTTTATCGAACGTATGAATAAGGAAGTGGACTATCTTAGAACTGTATCCGAGAGAAATCATTATGAATTTGTGAAGCCGTTGGAACCGGTAATATCAGAATTAAAAAACATAGCATCGTATGCTTATCCGGGATTGTATCAGAATACCAAGAAAATTGATAATGCTTTGGATGATAAACTGGATATTGCTGACGAAATAAGCTCATTTATCAACAGTGCTCAGTTTGCCATATATAAGCGTATAGAAGTTTTCCGTACAGGTAATCAGGCTAATTTGGCTTATGTATCTAAGGAAAAGACAGACAGACTTGGCAGAATATATGAAAGCAGACAGCCGTGGAAGGATATGACTAAGGCTAATGAACTTCTGAATGAAATAAGCAGTGAGATTCAGAAACTTCAGGCTGAATCACAATCAGAAGTTCTAATGCTGATAGAGCAGAAACTATCTGCTGTTAAGGCTATTCCGTCGTTTGATGAAGTGAGTGATAATCTGCGACATCAGATAGTCCTGATTTTCGATATTTTAAGTCAGAAGGCTAAGGAAGAAAGGTATATTGGAAACCTTAAGGCCATGAATTCTGATATCAGCAAAGCTTACGAAAATAGTTTGAAATCCATAAACGAATGGTTGGAGGAACAGGCTGCCAAAAAGATTACAACAAATCCGGATCCGGAAGAGGAAACAAAGGATGATAAACCTGTAAAGGTCAAGAAACCTGTCAAGACATTTGTACAGAAGTCTGTAGCAATGAATGTACACTTTGACAAGGTTATGCTTGAAACAGAGGCCGATGTAGAGGCATATCTTAATGAAGTAAAGAATAAGATGCTGGAATATATACATCAGAACAAGAATATAATGTTGAACTGAAAAATCATATCATTATGCGGTTAGACAGAATTTCAATAACAAATATGCGTCTGATTGGTGAACAGACGAAAGAGTTGGTTTTAGATTCTACAAAGAATGTTGTGATTCTTTTAGGCGACAATGGTTTTGGAAAAACTACAATATTGGATGCCATAGCAACAGTTATGGCACCATATTCTGCTCAATTTCCTGGTATTTCTAATATTCAGCTGTCAGATTTGGACGTTCATATTGATCGTAGAGGAAGAAGAAGCAAATATCTCACCGTTTCCGCAGAATTATCAGACAATGGAATTGCGATGAGTTCGATACGATTCCGTAAGGGAACACAAAATACACCCAAGGCCAATTATGAACAATTGAAGCAGGCTGCTATATCAAAGAAAGATGCAATTCTGGCTGGGGATGCCAATGTAGAACTACCAATATTTGCATATTACGGCACAGGAAGAGGACAGTTCCAGGTGCCTGAACGCCGTAGAGGCTTCCAGCAGGCTTTTGAGAGATGGGACTGTTATAAGAGTGCAATCAACCCGGAAACAGATTTCAAACGTTTTTTCGGCTGGTTCGATTTGATGGAAGACCAGGAAAGAAGAGACAGGGAGAAACGTAGAGATTTCAATTATAGTTCTCCAGTACTTAATGCTGTGAGGCGAGCCTTGTCCGAAGTAGTTGATTGTTACCGTAATCCGCGAATCGAGACAAGACCACTCCGCTTTATTATGGACAGGATAGATGATGATGGCTCTACTCATGAACTTCGCATAGAACAGTTAAGCGAAGGCTATAAGATAGTCATAGCAATGGTGGCTGATCTTGCAGCACGCATGGCTGAGGCTAATCCGGGCATGGACAATCCTTTGAATACAACCGGAATAGTTTTGATAGATGAAGTGGATTTGCATCTTCATCCACGCTGGCAGCGTGAAATTCTGTTGCAACTGACAAGGGTATTTCCGAATATACAGTTCATTGTCTCTACCCACAGTCCTGTAATAGTGGTTGGCGCAGCAGAGATTGCACAGATAGTTAATCTGAATAATATTAATGACGATGAAAATCTGATACATGAAGATGTACAGATATCTAACGTAGGACAAGTGCTGCTCAGTGATTTGTTTGGTTTGAATTATCTTCATTCTCCTGAATGGGATGACAGGATTGAAGAACGCAATAATTTACTTTCAAAAGCTGAACTTACTGCTGAAGAGAAGAATCGTCTGGCTGAGTTGGATGAAGAAATGAAAGGATTGACTTCCATTCCTAATTCCGATGCAATTCGTTCTGCTCAATTGATTGAAAAACTGGCAAAACAATTAAACATTGAGTTATGAGGAAGATAACTAAGTCAAACGTAATACCCTTGACATTACGGAATGCACCTGTTCCAACCGGTCCTGATGAGGTAAAGGAGTCTATTTATAAAGCGGATGATGTACGTGATCAACTTTTAGAGGATCAGCATTATAAATGTGCTTATTGTGAAAGCCGTATTACAAGAGAGTATAATGATGTAGAACATTATCGTCCTAAGTCTGTCTATTATTGGTTGGGGCATGATTGGAATAATCTTCTTTATTCCTGTGATTTATGTAACAGAACCTATAAAAAGACCAATTTCCCTTTAAAAAATGAGGCCAATAGGGTAACAGTTCCGGGAAGTACAGATGTTGAAGAGCCTCTTGTCATTAATCCGGCATTTGAGGAGCCAACGGAACATATACGGTTTAACCGTTATATGTTGGTTGGCATAACAGATGAAGGGAAGAATACTATAGATATGTTTAAGCTTAATGACAGGGCCGTTTTAGTTAATGACAGGACACAGTTATATGAGTTGTATATTAGAGAAAAGGATAATTTGGAGAAAATGCAGAAACTACTTGAATCTCCTGTTTTAACAGATGAATTACGTGATTCAATCAATGAAATTATTCTATCCTCTACAGAATCAATAAATCAATATAAATCGATTGATACCCCTTATTCAGGTATGCTTATAAATCAGTGAGAGTGTGATTCGTCCTGAAATTATATGTTTATTGAACTAAATTGATTATAAATATGGAGGCAATGACAAGAGTAGAAGCAGAAAAAAGACTGAAGACTATATTCGGAATAGAACATTTCTATGACGAACAGTGGAAAGCTATTGACAGGATACTTCGAGGAGAACGTATCCTCATGATTGAGCGTACAGGATTTGGCAAGTCATTGTGCTACCAGTTTCCTGCTACTCAGTTTCCTGGGATAACTGTAATATTTTCTCCATTGATTGCTTTAATGCGTGACCAGGTACGCAGTTTGAACAAAAAAGGAATATCAGCAGCATATATTAATTCTGAACAGTCGCAGGAAGATAATACACTTGTTATAGAGAAAGCATTGAAAGGGGAAATAAAAATACTTTATATCGCTCCAGAAAGACAGGAAAATCAGGAGTGGATTGAAGCTACAAGAAACATGAACCTTTCAATGGTAGTCATTGATGAAGCTCATACCATTTCTACATGGGGACATGATTTTCGTCCGGCTTTCAGAAGAATAATAAATTTGGTACAGTTGCTTCCGAAAAATCTTCCTGTATTGGCAACTACTGCAACCGCAACAAAGAGGGTTCAGAGAGATATAGAGGAGCAAATAGGTGGTCGTCTTACAACCATCAGAGGAAACCTTTCAAGGGAGAATCTCTATCTTCAGGTGATAAGAGTAAACTCTGAAGATGAGAAAATGATTTGGCTTGCATCAAATATTGTCAATCTTGATGGAACAGGATTGATATATACAGGTACCAGAGTTGATACAGAAATATATGCACATTGGTTGCAGTATTGCGGTATTGATGCCATTGATTATAATGCAGGTTATGACGCTGACACACGTAAGGAAGTCGAAAAAGGTTTGATGGAGAACAGGTGGAAATGTATAGTATCTACTAATGCTTTAGGTATGGGTATTGACAAGCCTGATATACGTTTTATCATTCATACTCAGATTCCCGCTTCACCAATACATTATTATCAGGAGATAGGAAGGGCAGGAAGAGATGGTTTGCCTACAAGGATTATCTTATTTTTTAACGAGAATAAAGGTAAGGAAGATGGTGTTCCGGCTGATTATTCATTGCCATATTCGTTTATTGAAAGTTCACGTCCTGGAATAAAGAAATATGAAAGGGTGATTGATTTGTTGAAACAAGAACCTCTTTCGGAAAGAGAGATTATGAAGAGGGCAAATCTTAAACAAAACCAGATAAGAGTGATTAAAGCAGATCTTATAGACCAGGGAATCATTAAGGATGCTCAGTATGGAACAAAGCAGAAGAAGTATGAATATCAATATAAAGCTAATGAACTCGATGTGTCTAAGTTTGAGGAGTTACGAAAGGCTAAAATTAAGGACTTAGACTCTATGGTGAATTATGTTTATACTGATATGCCAAGGATGGAATACTTGTGTAAGTTTCTTGATAGTGATGAAAACAGTGTATATACTAATTGTGACAATACTAATCTAAAGAAGTTAGAAGTAGAATATGATGAAGAAATATCCGCAAAATTAGAAGATTTCAGAGATTCCTATTTCCCAAAACTTGAATTGGCCGCTCATACTCTGAAATCCGGAACAGGATTGAAGATTAGAATGCCATATCCCAATGTAGTAGAGGTATTGAGGAATAATGAAGTTGTGGGTACATATATCAATAAAATTAATTACAGTGAATTCAGTGAGGAAGAAGCGTGTGTTTTACGTGATTTGTCTGACAGGCATCAGCATAACGCGTCAAGACTGACTGACGGATATGCTGCATCTTATTATGGAGTATCGAACATAGGAGCAGCCCTGCACAGATCGAAATACGAAGGAGGTGGCGATTTCCCCGATTTCTTATTGAAAAAGACTCTTTCTGTTTTTGGTAAGAAATATAGAGAAATAAAGTTCGATCTCGTATTATATGTTCCTCCGACACATTCCGGTGATCTTGTAAAAAACTTTGCGATAAAGTTTGCAAATACTATAAAAGTTCCTATTTCGCATAGCTTAATTAAAACAAGAGAAACAGAGGAACAGAAAATATTTCAGAATTCGTATAGTAAACAAGATAATGTGAAAGATGCTTTTACTATAGAATCTGAATTGGTGAGAGGTAAAACAATTCTTCTTATAGATGACATTTATGATAGTGGCGCTACATTGAAAGAGATTGGAAAAACATTGGCAGAAAGAGGCGCCAAATGGATTGTTCCAATAGTAATAGCAAAAACAGTAGGAGGTACGTTATGACAAATCAGGAATTGACATATTGGGTTACTCTGGCACTTATGCCGAAAATATGGACTCGAAGAAAAAATGAAATATATGTAAAATGTTTTGAACATAATCCTCAAATATCGGTAATTGATTTATTTGAGGACAGATCATGTTGGGATGAATTATTGTTGACGGACGAAGAAAAAGAACTTTTCAGTGCAGCTTATGAACAATTGCCAAACAATTCATTTATGGTGGAAGACATGTTGTCGCAAGGATATGAAATCTTGCCTATCCATTGTGATGAATATCCTAAAATATTAAAGAAGAATCTTGGTAAAGCTGCTCCAACTGTAATATTCACCAAGGGCAACAAGGAACTTCTCAATCAATCATCAATAGCAATAGTGGGTTCCAGAAATGCAGATAAAATAT
This sequence comes from Bacteroides cellulolyticus, assembly GCF_025567135.1. NCBI lineage: Bacteria > Pseudomonadati > Bacteroidota > Bacteroidia > Bacteroidales > Bacteroidaceae > Bacteroides > Bacteroides cellulolyticus. The sequence goes on along the minus strand of NZ_JAOQJJ010000004.1, from coordinate 51,817 downwards.
CATTACAGTTTACAGATAATGTAGCAAAACGTATTTCAGCTTCAAATGGAGTTGTTGTAAGTGGGTTTGCAAAAGGAGTGGACAGACAGGCGCTTGACTCGGCACTCGAAGCGGGCGGTAAAAGTATAATCGTTCTTCCACAGGGAATTATGACGTTTGCATCGGGATTTAAACAATATTATAAACATATCATTCAGGGACATGTTCTTGTTATGAGTTCGTTTGCTCCTAAAGCACCATGGAGTAAAGAGTTTGCTATGGCAAGAAATCCTATTATATATGGTATGGCTTCGCATATTTATGTGGCACAGAGTGATGATAAAGGAGGAACGTGGTCTGGTGTGTTGGATGGATTAAGGAAAAACAGAGCCATTTATGTTCGATGGCCTGAGACGGGAGAAAAGAATGCTAATGTGCAGCTTATCCAAAAAGGGGCTATGGCTGTAGATATAAATGGTAATACTATCAAGCCTAATGCAGAAGATTTGAAGACAGAGGAACAGAAAGAAACAGAAATACTGAATGATAAGATTGTAAAGATATTATCATCAGTAGATTCTTGTTCTTCTAAAGATATTCTTATTCGACTTAATATAGACTGGTCTGATACAAAAATGAAAAAATTTCTTGAGACTATGTCGCAGGTAGAAAAGAATAAAATAAAAAACAGAGTATATTACAGTTTAAAAAACAGTCAGTCTAAAAATCTGGCTCTTGATTTTGAATAAGACTTTTATGGCAACAAATACATCAGCATTAAAGACATTTGCACAGCAGACAAGAATAAAACTTCTGCAGTTGATAGGAACACGCCTGGAGTTTGTACTTACTCAGGATACTGCAGAATTGCGTGGATATGAAGCACAGATTACCAAGCTGAAAGAGAGGATTGATGTTAAAGGTAAGGACGGAGTGATAGAAGAAGTGGCTTACACATGGTTCAACCGTGTGATGGCTCTGCGCTTTATGGATGCCAACGGCTATAATTCTCCTATGGTGGTTACTCCTGCTCCGGGGCAGATGCGTCCTGAAATATTGCAGGATGCCATGAGCGGAGCTGTGGATGAGGAACTTAACATAAAGAAGGAAGAACTGCTGTTGCCTGAAGCTGTACTGTATCGCCGTCTGTTGGTTGCAAAATGTAATGTGCTGGGTGAAACAATGCCATTCCTGTTCGAACATATCAGTGATTATACAGAGTTGTTATTACCCGAAAATCTGCTTTCGGATCAGAGTTTCGTGACTGACATTCGTAATGGAATGACAGACGATGACTGTCTGAACGTTGAAGTTATGGGCTGGCTGTATCAGTTCTATATAACAGACCGTAAAGCGGATGCCGAGGCAAAGAAGAGCAGGAAAGGTGGACTGAAGAGTGACGAGCAGGCCGCTGCCACACAGCTGTTCACTCCGCATTGGGTGGTTCGCTATATGGTGGAAAATTCCTTGGGCCGTATATGGATGACTCTTCATCCCGAAAGCCGGTTGAAAGAGGATATGCCTTATTATATTCCTACTCCTGCTGGGCAGACAGACAGTATACCGGAAGGAATAAATTCGGTAAGTGACATCACATTTATCGACCCGTGCATGGGTAGCGGACATGTTTTGGTTTATGCTTTCGACTTATTCTGTAAGATGTATGAGGAAGAAGGTTATCAGACTAGGGAGATTCCTTCTATGGTGCTTACCAACAATTTGTTTGGTATCGATATTGACAGCCGCTGTTATCAGTTGGCAGCCTTTGCCCTTACTATGAAAGCGCGTGCCTATCACAGCCGCTATCTGCGCAAGGCCGTAGTGCCTAATGTGATTGCATTGCAGAATATAGACCGTGATACTATTGAAGCTGCAGGAAACTGGGACAAGAAATCCGGAATGTGGCAGTTTGAGAATGTTGACACTATAGGTTCTCTTCTACAGATTGAAGCTGAGGAGTATGATAGAATAAAAGTCGCAGGTGGACTTTTTGGAGCTAACTTGGATTTGCTTAAGAAACAGGCTGAGTTTTTATCACGTAAATATCATTGTGTGGTGACTAATCCGCCGTATTTGGGTAAGGGATTTGGTATTGCATTACGAGATTATGCAGCGCAAAAGTATAGTTTAACCAAATATGATACAATGGTTATGTTTATGGAGCAATGTCTAAATATGTCAGTGCCAAACGGCTTTTCAGCAATGATTAATTTTCAATCTTGGATGTTTGTTTATAATTATACAGATTTTAGAAAAATACTCATAAAGAATAGCCAAATACATAATATGTTGCATTTAGGTCGTGGTATATTTGGTGCAGATTTTGGCTCTGTTACTTTTGTTTTACAAAAAACAATTCCATATAAAAGTGGTAATTATTATTGCCTTTTTGATAGAATGTCATCGGTAAGAACAGTTACACAAATAGAGTCTATATACCTGTCTAAAAAGTATGTCTTGTTTGTAACAAAACAATTAGGCTTTTTAAATATTCCTGGGTATAATATAGGTTATTGGGTTTCCCATAATATGCTTAATTCTTTTAAACAAGGTAAATCTATTGGAACTATTGGTACAACTAGAAAAGGAATGTATACAGGTTTGAATGAAAAGTTTGTACGAAATTGGAAAGAAGTTTCATATAATAATATAGCATTTGAATTTGATAAGGAACAATCTGAAATTAACAATCAAATGTGGTATCCATATGCTAATGGTGGAGATTTTAGAAAATGGTTCGGAAATTATGACGATGTTGTATTATGGAAACATAATGGGAAACAACTTAGAACTGAAAAAAATGAAGCTGGGAAATTACGAGCTGGATGTTTTAATCTTGAATATATCTATAAACAAGGTATTGTTTGGTCATCAGTTACGATAGCTGATACCTCAATGAGATTAATGTGTAAAGGCTCTTTATTTAGTTCTGCCTCCAATGCATGGTTTGGAAACAACACAAAATATATGTTGGGTTTTTTAAACTCAAAGGTTTCGAAAAGTTTATTGAAGGCTATTAATCCAACTGTAAATGCAAATCCTGGTGATATTGGACAAATTCCATTTCTTCAAGATTTATGTAAAGGTGATAATATTACAAAATTATCAGAGGATTGTATTACTATTTCTAAACTTGACTGGGATGCTCATGAAACCTCATGGGACTTTAAAGAAAACGAAATTATTCGTCTTCAAAAAGAAGGTTTAGGTGAAATATCTGTTAGATTAGAAGATGTTAAGGTATTGAGATATTTTTCATTATATGCTCTTGTACTTGAATATAAAGCATTTTGGGAAGAAAAATTCTATCAGCTCCATGCCAATGAAGAAGAACTCAACCGTCAGTTTATAGAAATATACGGTTTGCAGGATGAGCTTACTCCTGATGTTCCTCTTGATGAAGTAACCATTCTTCAGAAGGGAGAAATCAGTATAGAAGATAACAAATTAGTATGGCATGATGATATTATAGTGAAGCAATTCATCAGTTATCTTGTAGGCTGCTTTATGGGGCGTTACAGCATAGATAAGCCGGGCTTGATTATCGCCAGCCAGCATCAGGATTTGAACGAAGTAGGACTGAAAGTTGAAGGACTTGACAATGGAGCAGAAGGCAGATTGCAGATAGATGATGACGGAATTATTCCTATCTTAGATGTGGAATATTTTGCCGACGATATGACCGTACGTATAGAGCAGGCGGTAAAAACTATATTTGGTGAAGAAAGTTATCAGGAGAATCTTTCTTATATAAATAATAATCTTGGTAAATGTAAGTCGCTGCGTGAATATCTTTTCAAGGATTTCTATGCCGACCATATAGACGGAAAAATGTATCAGAAACGTCCTATATACTGGCTTTTCTCATCGAAGATGGGAGACAAAAAGAAAAAAGGATATTTCAAGGCTTTGGTGTATATGCACCGCTTGGAGAGTGATACATTGTCGAAACTTCATGCAGACTATGTAGTGCCTTACATAGACAAGATAGAGCAACAGTATAACGAAGCGCAGGACATGATGATGCGTGACGACCTGAGCCAGGCGCAGCGCAATAAGGCCCGTAAAACAGCCGATGAGTTTATGGACAAAATTAAGGAAGTGAAAGAATTTGAACAGCAACTCGTGCAAATGGCAAGTCAAAGACTGGGCATCGATTTGGATGATGGTGTACGTGTCAATTATCCGAAGTTCTATCCTTTGGTAGAGCCTATCAAGGGATTGGATAAGGAAGAATAAAAATATAATGGCTATGACAAAGGAAGAGATATATAGATTGTTGAAAAGTACTGAAACCTCGCGTGTAGAACGTACTGTGAGTACCGGTGATATGGACAAATTTCAGGAAGCTATTTGTGCCTTCAGCAATGACATGTCCAATTCACGACAGAATGGATATCTTATTATTGGTGCCAAAGACAATGGTGAACTGTCAGGACTGAAAGTGGATGATAATCTTTTTAAGAAGATATCCGGAATTCGTAGTGATGGAAATATTTTGCCTATCCCTATGATGACTTGTGAAAGATATGAACTGGAGGGGGGAGATATTCTTGTAGTTGAGGTACAACCGTCTTTTTCTACTCCGGTGAGATACAGGGGTAGAACTTTTATTCGTATAGGTCCACGAAGGGATATCGCTACTATTGATGAAGAGAGAATCCTGACGGAAAAGCGTATGAGCAATATGGCTACTTTTGATGCTTCTCCTTGCTATAACGCCACAATTGATGATGTATATATTGATATAATAAAAAATGAATATATACCTAAAGCTGTCAGTTCAGAAGAACTTGTAAATGATGACAGGACGATAGAGCAACAAATGGCGGCATTAGGACTGTATGATGTAGAGAACAATTGCCCTACAAATGCCTGTATTGTATTATTTGGAAAAAATCCGAAACGGTTCTTATATGGGGCTTATTTGCAATATGTACGTTTTAACGGGTTGGACAAGGGGGCGGAGATTGATAATGAAAAGCCATTCTGCTACTGTCTTGCCAAAATGATGCCACAGTTGGAGGCTTTCATTGATTTTGGTGTGATGAAAACACGTCCTGTAGCAATTAGTACATTAAGGGAAAAGAATCAGTCAAACTATCCTGCAGATGCTTTAAGGGAATTGATTCTGAACGCTTGCATGCATAGGGATTACCAGTCGAATATGCCTACTCGCTTTTATCAGTTTTCAAACCGTATAGAGATAATGAACCCCGGAGGTCTGTATGGCAAAGCACGTCCGGAGAACTTTCCTGAAGTGAACGATTATAGGAACCCTATCATTGCTCAGGCATTGAAAATTTTGGGTTATGTGAATATGTTCAATAGAGGAATAAGCCGTGTAAAGAATATGATGGTTGAGAATGGAGGAAAAGAACCGATATTCAATGTAGATAAAATTACGGCTTTTGAAGTTATTTGTCATTCGGCAATAAATCACTCTGATTTACAGGATTACAAAGAGGATTTAACTATGACGTTCCATCGGATAGAAGCCAAGTTGATTCCGGAATTCTTCAATGCAGAAGAGAAGGACGAGCTGATGCGCATTATAACCCTTCTTAAGGAGCCTGCTTCTGCAAGTTTTCTGGCTAAAGAACTTGGTTATGAGACACGTAATTTTAAAATTAAATATATGGAAAAGATGGTTAAGGCCGGAGTTGTAGCTATGACAATACCGGATAAACCTAAAAGCAGTAAGCAGAAATATTGTTTGGTTATGGAATAGGTCAAGTTTTTTCCAAGTTTTTTCCAAGTTTTTTCCAAGTCTTTTGGAAATATATAAATCTTTGATGCTCAAGAGTAAAGGTGGTGTATAATAAAGATTAAGCGATGAGTGATTCCAATAAAATAAAGATACAGCAGATTTTAGAAAATCTCTTTACAAAACATCGTTACATATTTTGGTATGATGCAGGAGGAGAAATGGAGGGATTTGCTTCTGATATAAATATAGATGGGGTTGAAACTGTCGTACTTGATGGCAATCCTTTTGGTGTAAAGTATCGTATTGAATGCGGTGAACAACCTGTAAAGGGGTTTCTTATATATAGCAAGGACGAGAAACCGGATGATGAAGACAACTGGTTGCTGGACATCCAGGAGGAAGGGGAGATTTTTGCAGCTGATATGTCTTCTATATATGCTGCGGAATGTGGAATACCTTTTGAGTTGAAATCTGCCATTATTGACAGACATTATGAGTTCTTCAAATCGGCAAGAAACAGAAAGAAATGTTCTGAATTACTGGAGAATGGTATGAATGTCAGTGAGATAACCGAAGTGATGATTTCCATTGCATCTGGTAGTAATACGTCTGGTTATGAGCAACTGACGTACGTTTTGGCTGATGAGTGTATTAACGAATCGTCTGATATTGCTGAACGTCTTGAGAAATATAATCTTTATGGATATTACTGGGATAAGGTGGAAGAGGCTTTTGGTTATGACAGAGAGCGTAATATAAAAAGTCTTATCATAGTTCTGTTTCAGGATGAACTGAACTGTGTACTCAACCATTCCGTACTTTCTAATGAGGCTCATATTTTCATGCGCGACTGGAGGGATAGCCGTCTGTGGGGAAGTCTTTATCGCAAGTGGGCTGAGGTGCTTGAAAATGAATTAGGTGTTATGCAGCTTATTAAGTGTGAACCGCTGAAGAAACTGGTGCAGATTGATACTTTCCCATGTGTGGATAAGGTTATATCCTTAAATTTGCATAATGAGGTTATTAACGGTGGAATTACAGCCGAAATGGTGGATTCTGTAGTGGAATTGAGGCGTAACAAGCTGTTTTTTGATGTGGCGCAACATACAATGTTGGCTTTACTCGAAGCGAGAAGACTTTTTGAGGATATAGAGAAAAAGATGCCAGGTCTGATTATATCTACTCCTGAAGAGGGCTTTGGGCTATATGTCAATGATTTATATACCATTGATTTGCATTACCGTCATTATTTCAGAGAGGCAAATCAGGCTGAGAGCTATAACTTGTTGGCGGATGTTACAAGTAAGTTAGAACAGGCATATACCAATGCGTATTTATCGGAACTTGCAAAGAAATGGCAGCCTTTAGTTGATGAGATGCCTTCATGGAATATTGAAGATGTGGTATCGCAAAGGAGTTTCTTTGATATTCATGTCAGTCAGTTTGTTTCAAAGGGCAAAAGACTCTTTGTAATCATAAGTGATGCTCTCAGATACGAGACAATGAAAGAGTTGGAATATCGTATAGCCCACGAAAACAGGATGGAGACGATAATGAATCCTCCAATGCTGTGCGTGCAGCCATCATATACGCAATTGGGTATGGCTGCCCTTCTGCCTCATAAGGAACTTTCGTTTGAAAAACATATCGATGAAGTTTATGCCGACGGTAGAGGCACTAAAGGAACTGATAACAGGTCGAAAATATTGCAGTCAGCTGTACAGAGAAGTATTGCCATCAAGGCAGATGAATTGCTTGCCATAAGTAATGGTAAGGAATGGGTGAAAGATTATGACCTGGTATATATTTATAGCAATACGATTGATAAAGTTGGTGATTCTCTGGCAACTGAAAAAAATGTGTTCAAGGCTACTGAGGATGAGATGGATAAGATTCTGCGTCTTGTAAAATTTATCAGAACTGCCAACGGAAGTAATATCATTATAACTTCAGATCATGGGTATATTTACCAGAATGAGAATCTGGATGAAACTGACTTTACTGATTTTAAGGCTCAAGGTGGAAATTGCTTTATTGAAAACCGTAGATTCGTGATTGGTACTGGTCTTTGGGAGGGCAATGGTGTAAGGACTTGGAAAAGTGAGCAAGTAGGAGTGAAAGAGGGTGTTGATATTCAGATTTGTAAGGGAATAAACCGTATCAGAAAACAAGGTTCGGGAAGTCGTTTTATTCATGGTGGATGTATGCCTCAGGAGGTGGTGGTGCCTGTTATGCGTGTCAATATAAAGAAAACAGGTGATGTGAGGAATGTGGATGTGGATATATTGGGAAAACAGTCGAACATTACTACCGCTAATTTGTCTGTTAAATTCTATCAGATTGATGTGGCTACGGAGAAAGTCAAGGGTGTGACTTTACGAATGGCTTTCTATAATGCCGATAATGATATGATATCAGATTCTGTTATTATGACTTTTGACAGCAGAAATAATGAATCGGTATCAAGAGAGCAGAAACATACATTCCGATTCAAAAATATAATATCACAACTTAATGGTCAGGAAGTGGTGTTGAGAATGGAGAGACAGGTAGAAAACACAAGTCAATTTGTTCCTTATAAGGAAGAAATTTATAAAGTAAAGGTTATGTTTGAAGCTGAATGGTAATTATGGATGAACTTGATATAAAGCTTAATCAGTATTATGCGGGTAAGGTGGTACGAAAAGACCTTACAAAGAATATAAAGGAAGGTGCAAATGTTCCTAGCTATGTTCTGGAATACCTGTTGGGAATGTATTGTGCTACAGATAATGAAGATGATATAAAACAGGGAATAGGAATGGTCAAGCATGTGCTTGCCGATAATTTTGTTCGTCCGGATGAGGCCGAAAAAATAAAATCAAAAATTCGCGAAAAGGGACGTTATAAGATTATAGACAAAGTATCAGCAAGACTGAATGAGAATACCGACAGCTATGAGGGACATATATTCAATATAAATATCAACAAGATTACTGTAGATGACAGTTATATCAGAAAGTATGAGAAACTGTTGTGCGGTGGTATTTGGTGTATTATTGATATGGAATATGTCTATGACGAGAATTCAAGGACTTCTCCATTCAGAATAGCGAATCTTAAACCTATCCAGATGCCGGCTACCGATGTGGAGGAATATATCGGTAACAGGAAATTCTTTACTCTGGAGGAATGGATAGAGGTGATATGTCGTAGTGTTGGTATGGAACCTTCAAATCTTGATAAGCAGACAAGATGGCATCTTGTGGCAAGAATGATTCCTTTTGTGGAGAATAATTACAATATATGTGAACTTGGACCTCGCGGTACTGGTAAATCGTATGTATATGATGAACTGTCTCCATATTCTATTTTGATATCTGGCGGACAGACTACAGTTGCAAATCTTTTCTATAATATGGGACGCCATACTGTAGGGCTTGTAGGTACATGGGATGTAGTTGCTTTCGATGAGGTGGCTGGTATCAATATGAAAGATAAGGATGGTATTCAGATAATGAAGGGGTATATGGCTAACGGTTCTTTCAGCCGTGGAAAGGAAAGTATAAATGCCAATGCTTCAATGGTTTTTGTTGGAAATATCAATGGAAGCATTGAGAATCTTGTAAAAGTCAGTCATTTATTATCTCCATTCCCTAAAGATATGATTGACACTGCTTTCTTTGACCGTTTTCATCATTATCTTCCTGGATGGGAAATCCCTAAGATGAGACCGGAATTTTTTACAGACTCATACGGATTTATCTCTGATTATTTTTCTGAGTGTCTTAGGGAAATGAGAAAGCGGAATTTCAGTGATGCCATTCAGAAGTATTTCAGATTGGGAAAAGATCTTAACCAAAGAGATGTAATAGCTGTCAAGAAGACTGTAAGCGGACTGATGAAACTCCTTTTCCCGGATGGAGTGTATGATAAGGAGGATGTGCGTCTTTGTTTGGAATATGCCTTGGTAGGGCGCAGACGTATAAAGGAGCAGTTAAAGAAAATAGGTGGTTTGGAATTTTATGATGTACATTTCAGTTATATAGATTTGGAGGATGGGGAAGAGCGGTATGTAAGTACGCCTGAGAATGGTGGCTCTGCTCTTATTCCTGAGGGAGACTTGCAGCCGGGTGCACTTTACAGTATAGCGAATCAGCCGGATGAAGGTAATCTTGGCCTTGTTCGTCTTGACTTGCAGATTATGCCTGGTAATGGTAAGTTTACGCATACAGGATTTGGCTCTGGAACAAAGATAAGTGATGAACTGAAAGAGGCCGTAAACTATTGTCGTTCCAATCTTAACCGAATAAGCCAGAATGCAAGGTTTGCAGATTGCGAAATGCATATAAAGGCTACTGATATTAATGGTCTTGGTGTTTTGTCAGGACTGGAATTGGCTGTATTTATATCACTTGTTTCAGGAATAACAGGAAGGAGTATTCAAAGCCAGATGTGTGTACTGGGATCTATGAGTATTGGCGGCACAATAATTCCGACGAGTGACTTGGCTGGTGCATTACAAATTGCGCATGATGCCGGGGCCAAACGTATTCTGATACCGGTGGCTGACATGATGCAGTATTCTAAAGTACCAGCAGATTTAATTTCTAAGTTCAGTCTGGATGTATATTCTGATCCTGTTGATGCGGCTTTTAAAGCATTAGGAATAAAATAATGTACTTGTTTTTGCAAAGCCTTTTAAAACCTTTTGCAAAAGGTTTGCAATACGCTCGGTGAACGCATAACGAACGGTTAGTGAACATAGAGTGAACAGATTTTATTATAACAGTTAACCAAAATCAGGAAAAGACAGATGGTAAGGAATGATGGAATTCGCGTAAGTTGGCACGTGTTATGGGGTACGTAAAATATTGGAACTTTGAACGGGTAATAGCTAAGGCTCAAGCCAGGACAACAATATTGAAAATAGATGAAAAACAGATGGAACAGATAAATACAGAAGGAAAGAACCGTGCCTTATGTTTATTGTATAGTTGTTCGCTACCGTTATCACAATTCTTCCGACAGCCAAACATACGGTCTGTGTATATGACCTTTTCAGAAAGAAATGTTATCTTTGCAAGTGAGAAGAAGATGATAAAATTGAGTATCGGTTGGTTTTATTAACTCCTCGAGAAAATAGAATGTGATATAACGGATTTTAAAGAACAACTTTAGGATAAAGAGCTAAATGATATATTCCAGATGTTTATAGAAAAGTCTCAAATATTATATACACATTAAAAAAGAAAATAGTTATGCAAAAACTTACAATAAAGAATATTGGAGCGATAAAGCTTGTAGAATTTGAGGTGAATAGAATAAATGTTTTTATGGGACCTCAATCGTCAGGAAAAAGTACTATATCAAAAATACTTTGCCACTGTCAGTGGGTAGAGAAAACTTGCTTCTTGAATGATAAACAGATGGAAAATTACCAAAAACAGGGGGTGTTTTATGATTCACTTATAGAATATCATAAACTTGATGGATATTTTCACAAAAATGCCAGTATAAAGTATGAGGGGGAGGCTATGACTATTACTTATACTCATAGTTCAAAGAAGACTACCATTAAGTTAAATGATAAAATGATATTCTCTTATCCAAAAATATGTTATATTCCTTCGGAACGTAACTTTGTGGCTGGAGTACCGAATTTTAGTAAGTATAATGAGGGAAACAATGTGTTACTTTATTTTGCTTATGACTGGTCAGAAGCTAAAGAAGATATTAAGAAACTTGATATCTCAAATCTTCTTAGCAGGGAAGTCTCTTATGAAAATATTAATGACAAGGACTATATTTTTGACAATGGATCAAAGTTATTGCTTACGAATGCATCAAGTGGTGTACAATCTGTATTACCATTGTACCAGACGATAATATATATGTTATCAAATCTGTATAAGAAGCAAAGGGCTTTGTCTCCGTCTAAAGAAATGGCAAGAAAGGATTTCGCTAATGAAATGATTATGGTGGCTAATAGAATTGCTGATGGAGAAAATATCAGTAACTTCAAGAAATATTCAAATATATTGATTTCCATGTTTAAAATGCTTGAGAGTTATGATGTAAAGGCGATAAACAAGCTCTCGGATTTACTACCGAAAGAATTGTCTCATAATATATATGAGGCTGTTCATGTTATGTATCGGTTATTTAATTATCATTATACTCAGTTGTTTATAGAAGAACCGGAGCAAAATCTTTTTCCTGATACGCAACAAGAATTTGTTTATTGGTTATTGGAAATTATGCAGAATGATAAAAAACATGCTGCTATTATTACCACACATAGTCCATATATATTGTTTGCTCTTAATAATTGTATGATGGGAGGGTTGGTAAAAGATAATATTCCAAAAGAAGAGGTCTCTGATTTTGCATCTCATTCGGCATGGATTAACCCAAAATTGGTGTCTGTCTTTGAATTGGATAATGGAACCCTTCGTCGAGTACAAGATGAAGATGGCATAATAGAGGACAATTATTTAAATACGGCATATAAGAAGAATTCAGAAGAGTATTTGGAACTTTTAAATTACTATGAGGATGAAGAATAAGATACAGGCCGTTTATCCGCAATCTGTCTTTTGTAGTAGCACAGCCTCTAAACTGTATATCGCTGATTTTTCAGAAAGAACAAACAAAGAGAGAAAAGTGGAATTTCATGAAATTATACCGAAAGCGCCGGATAATACATCAGATATGGACTGTTTGGTTTTTGAAAACTTTTCACAATTGTCCGTTATATGTAATATTTTTGATGATCATCAGTTTAAAGATAAGAAAGGAAAAGATCTACCACATTGCGAATGTGTATTATTCCCTGAAAGTAAGCGAAAAGATATAGGTGTGGCTTTTGTGGAAATAAAAGACTGTAAACCTAAAAATATTTCAGAATATAAGGCTATTGTAAAGAATCAGATTATTTCTGCAGTGCAAATATTTAGGGATAAAGGTATTATTGAAAATCAACGTGTTTATGGTGTAATATCGTTTCCAAGAAAGAATAAGGTGTCATTCAATCAAACTATTTTTGATGACGCAACTGAATACAAAAGATTACACCAGAAACATAAAGTGCGCTTTTTCCCAACTAATAGTGTATCTATTGTAGATGAGAAGATGCTAATTGCTAAATTATAAATGCATTAATTAGTATTTATTATGTCAAATTGAGTAAATTATAGCTATTCAGTGAAATCATTAATGTTTAATTCAAAAACAAAGTTTTCATGACATCAAAACAGATCCTTAGAAGAATGAACGAAAGGGAGTTGCTGGAACAAGCATACTACCTGGTTATAAGTTTTCCTTTTCATGAAGAAATGTGTAAATATACCGATTCTTTATTTGGAGAATTGTGTGAGGATAAATATCCTTTGGTTTCGAAGGGAATGTGGACCGGTATAATAGAACTAAGGTCGCACAATCTTTTAAACTGGCCTGAGGAATATGGAAATATTCTTTTTCAGGCTAAGGTGAGTAATAGTGGCACTTATTTCCTTCTCGGAAAAGACAATAAAGCGTTATGTAGAATTTCGGGTTATGTTCCCAACAGGCTTATTCCGGATGCTGACGGATGTGGGGATTACATAAGGTTGAGAATCAAGAGTAATGGAACGATAGAAAATTGGCCGGATGTTCCTGATTTTTCTGAATTCATTGATGGTGCTATGGTTGTTGACAGGATTGATGGTAACATAAAGGAAGAACCTGTATTTAATGTCTGTATGGATTTGACGTATGACGAGCTGATGGATAAGCTATTTCGACTGCCTAAACATTTACAAATGGAGATTGGAAAGGCTTTGATAGAGAATGCATCGGGGAATAATCTATAGATTCTTGTGTATGCTTTGCAAACCTGTTTAAAACCTTTTGCAAAAGATTTGAAATACCGCTCAGCTGACGCTTAACGAACGGTTAGTGAACTGTTTAAAATATCTTCTATCGGTTTGGATATTGTAGCAAAATGCCTTTGCTTTATTATTGCATGTATTATATCCGGTTTACTGGTCAATTCGTCGGATAATATTGTTCATTATGTCGGTTATTAGTCATTATTAGGATAATTATAGATGGTTTGTCCTATTTTTTAGCTACCTTTGTGCGCTAACTGTATATAACTGAATGATGACTGATATAAAATCACCACTTTTGGGTAAAACTTTGAACGAACTTCAATCTGTAGTTTTGGATTTGGGTATGCCAAAGTTTACCGCAAAACAGATTGCTTCGTGGCTGTATGAAAAGAAAGTTTCCTCAATAGATGAAATGACAAACCTGTCACTGAAAAACCGTGAACTTTTGTCGCATAAATATGAGGTTGGGGCGATTCCTCCGGTACACGAAATGCGTTCTGTAGATGGAACTGTGAAATATTTATTCCGTACCACGGAAAATGATTATATTGAGGCTGTATATATACCTGACGATGACAGGGCGACATTGTGTGTGTCGTCGCAAGTGGGATGTAAGATGAACTGTAAGTTCTGTATGACAGGCAAGCAGGGATATACCAACAGCCTGACAGCCGCACAGATTCTTAATCAGATTTATTCCATTCCTGAGAGGGATACATTGACAAATGTAGTGTTCATGGGTATGGGTGAGCCTTTTGATAATCTGAATGAAGTACTTAGGGCTTTGGAAATTCTCACTGCTGATTATGGATATGCGTGGAGTCCGAAGAGAATAACCGTTTCTACCGTTGGCTTGAAGAAAGGTCTTGAAAGATTCCTCGAAGAAAGTGACTGCCATCTGGCTGTGAGCCTGCATTCTCCTTTTCCGGCACAAAGACGCGAGCTTATGCCTGCTGAGAAAGCTTTCTCCATAATGGAGATTATAGAGATATTGAAACGGTATGATTTCAGCAAGCAGAGACGTCTTTCGTTTGAATATATAGTGTTCAAGGGGGTAAATGACAGTCTGATATACGCCAAGGAGCTTGTCAAGATATTGAAGGGACTGGATTGCAGAATGAATCTTATACGTTTTCATGCCATACCGAATGTGGATCTTGAAGGTACTGATATGGACTCTATGGTGCAGTTCCGCGATTATCTGACACAACATGGAGTATTTGCTACAATCAGGGCTTCAAGAGGTGAGGATATATTTGCGGCTTGTGGGATGCTTTCCACTGCCAAGCAGCAGGCTGAGAAAAATAATGTGTAAACCAATAAGAAATTGATAATATGAAACGTATTGCTTTTTATTTTAGCTTCGTGATGTTGGCTGTCGTGTTGGCATCATGCCGTAATGATGGTAAAAGTATTATTACTCCGGTTTCAAGCGGAAGACCATACGAAGTGATGGTTGTAGCGGACGATAATTGCTGGATGAGTCCGGACAGTGCGCTCTATCATGTGCTTGATACAGATGTGCCGGGCTTGCCTCAGGCGGAACGTTCGTTCAGAATCTCACGTATCCGTCCTGCGAATTTTGACCGTGTGATGCGTATTTTCAGAAATATCATAATAGCTGATATTCAGGATATTTACACTCAAACCAAATTTAAGTATACGCGCGATGCATACGCTTCTCCACAGATGATAATGACTATACAGTCGCCAAATCAGAAGGAATTTGATGAATACGTAAGTAAGCACGGACAGGTGATTGTGGATTTCTTTACACGTGCTGAAATGAACCGTCAGATAAACCTTTTGCGTGAGAAACATAATGCTGCCATTTCGGCAAAGGTGGGAAGCCTGTTCGACTGTGATATCTGGATGCCTAATGAACTGAACTCGTTCAAGACGGGCAAGGATTTCTTCTGGGCTTCAACCAATCTTAATGATATGAATTTCGTGATGTATTCTTATCCGTTCAGGGACAATAATACGTTTACAAAGGAGTATTTTATCAACAAACGTGATTCTGTAATGAAAATCAACATACCGGGGTCAATGGAAGGTATGTATATGGAGACAGCAGACTCAATCTTTGTGGATGTAAAGAACATAGCTGTTAAAGGTGATTATGCTTTTGAGGCGAGAGGATTATGGGAAATGAGAAACGATGCTATGGGAGGTCCTTTCGTATCGCATGTCAGGGTTGACAGAGCTAATGCCAGGGTAATAGTGGTGGAGGCTTTTGTCTTTAAACCGGATAAATTGAAGCGTGACCTGATGCGCAAGCTTGAGGCATGTCTTTACACTCTGAAATTACCTGCACAGAAAGAAGTATTCGAATTGCCTATAGGGGCTGGTGTGACAGAAATTACAATAACCGGCGACTCTATAAAATAAGTATATATCATAATAAGTATAGACATGGAAAGACGTAAAATAAGAGTGGGAATCACCCACGGTGACATCAATGGAGTAGGCTATGAGGTTATACTGAAAACCTTTGCCGAACCGGAAATGATGGAATTATGTACGCCGGTAGTGTACGGCTCGCCTAAAGTGGCTGCATATCATCGTAAGGCGATGGATATTTCTGCCAATTTCAGCATAATAAATTCTGCAAAGGAAATACAGGACGGCAGACTGAATGTTCTGAATTGTACTGCTGAGGAACTCAAGGTTGAACTTGGCAAGCCTACAGCAGAAGCAGGAAAGGCTGCACTTGATGCTTTGGAAAGGGCATTGTCGGATTATCGTGAGGGTGGAATAGATGTGTTGGTAACAGCCCCTATCAATAAGCATACCATACAGTCCGAGACGTTTCATTTCCCGGGTCACACGGAATATATAGAAGAACGTGTGGGAGACGGCAACAAGTCATTGATGATTCTTATGAAGAATGATTTCAGGGTGGCTTTGGTTACGGGCCATGTACCTGTAAGGGAAATTCCGTCTATACTTACAAAGGAATTGATAGAAGAAAAAATAGAAATATTCCATAAGTCGTTGAAACAGGATTTCGGAATAGGATGTCCGCGCATTGCTGTGTTCTCACTGAATCCTCATGCCGGTGATAATGGTCTTCTTGGTACAGATGAACAGGATGTCATTATTCCGGCAATGGAAGAACTGAAAGCAAAAGGAATACAGTGTTTTGGCCCTTACCCTGCAGATGGTTTTATGGGGTCGGGTAACTTTACTCATTTCGATGGTATCATGGCTATGTACCATGACCAGGGATTGGCTCCATTCAAAGCTTTGGCCATGGATGAAGGAGTGAACTATACAGCAGGTTTGCCTATTGTAAGGACATCGCCGGCACATGGTACGGCGTATGATATTGCCGGACAAGGGGTTGCTTCGGAAGATTCGTTTCGTCAGGCTATTTATATTGCTATTGACGTATTCCGTAACAGATGTATGGAGAGAGAGATAAGTGCGAATCCGCTTCGCAAACAGTATTACGAGAAACGCGATGATAGCGATAAATTGAAACTTGACGCTGAATATGAAGAGTAAGTTTAGGAATATATTTTTCATAGTAGGAGTTGTAGCCATAGTAATAATGCTTTTTGGAATGGACATGACATACGAGGATGTAGTGTCATGCTTGAGAAAAGCCGGTATATGGTTTCCTGTATTGTTGTTGCTATGGATGTTTATATATGCTATAAATGCGGGAGCATGGTATGCTATTATTTGTAATGGGTTGAATGGGGTTAAAGTTCCTTTTTTGAAAGTCTTCAAATATACCATTACCGGTTTTGCATTGAACTCTACTACGCCGGTTGGGCTGATGGGAGGCGAACCTTACCGTATAATGGAGTTGAAACCCTACGTAGGTATTGAAAAGGCATCTTCAAGTGTGATATTGTATGCGATGATGCATATTTTCTCTCACTTTTGTTTTTGGCTGTTCTCGCTGCTTATATATATATTGTCATACTATAACCAGATAAACAGGACTTATGTGATAATCATGAGTATTTTTGTTGTGGCGTGTATGATAGGAATTTACTTTTTTATAAAAGGATATCGTTCGGGAATGGTAATGAAACTGATGCGTTTTTTGCAGCGTATGCCTTTTATAAAGAACAAGATAACCAGATTAATAGAGAGAAAAGAAGAAACTTTTGTGCAGATTGACAATCAGATAAAGGATTTGTATAGGAATAATAAATATACTTTCTTTACTTCATTGTCACTGGAATTTGTAGCAAGAGTCGTATCTTGTCTTGAGGTATATATCATCTTGTTGATATTCTCTACAGACGCAAGTTTCTTCGACAGTATATTGATATTAGCGTTTACATCATTGTTTGCCAATCTGATGTTCTTTTCGCCAATGCAGCTCGGTGCTCGCGAAGGTGGGTTTGTGATGTCTGTTGCGTTACTGTCTATCCCGTATTCTTATGGCGTATTCATGGCGCTTCTTATAAGAATTAGGGAAGTGGTGTGTGTAATCATTGGTATAGCATTGATGAAGATAGGTAATAAATAAAAGGACCATGGATTTAGTTTCATTTAAGAAAGGACTGAAATCAACATTAAAATCAGAAGATACAGAGGGATTTTTTGAAATATACGTTACTCGTTCAAGTGGGTATTTGTGGGCTCTGTTTTTTAAAAAGTTGGGAGTACATCCTAATGTAGTCACCATAATATCCATCATATTGGGTATGCTGGCGGGATATATGTTCTACTTTGACGACCTGAAGCATGCTTTGTTGGGTATATTTCTGCTTATTTGGGCTAACTGGTATGACTGTGCCGACGGTCAGTTGGCCAGAATGACCGGCAAGAAGAGCTTGTTGGGGCGTGTCTTGGATGGTTTTGCAGGTGATTTATGGTTCTTCTCAATATATTTCTTTATATGTCTCCGTCTAACAGATACATGGGGCATATATATTTGGTTGTTGGCAGCTTTTTCCGGCTTCATTTGCCACAGCAAGCAATGTGCCCTTGCCGACTATTATAGAAACATTCATATGTTTTTTCAGAAAGGCAATATAAATTCAGAGTTTGACAAGTCATCCCTACAGGTGGAAAAGATGAAGTCTCTTAGATGGAAGTCCGACTGGTTTGAAAAGCTTTATCTGTTATTCTATATAAAATATACAAAAAGTCAGGAAAGTTTGTCGCCTTCTTTGCAGAAACTGTTGCGTGGGGTAGAAAGAAAATGGTTGGAAAAAGGAGAGGATATACCTTCTTATTTCAGAGATGAGTATAGAAGGAACAGTAAGCCATTGATGAAATATACCAATATCCTTACATTCGATACCAGAGCTTTTGTTCTTTTTATTTCTGTTCTTGTGAAAGAACCATGGTTTTTCTTCGTTTTCGAGGTAACGGTTCTTAATATCTTGTTTTTCTACATGAGATACAGACATGAAAGTTTCTGCAAGAAAATGTATAAGGATTATCATTTAGATGTAAATATATGAAAAAGATAGCTTTTGTAACGGCAGGAGGTTCTGGAGGAAGGATGCATAAGGATACTCCAAAACAGTTTCTGGAGTTGCAGGGAATGCCTGTCATAATTCATACTTTGCTGAAATTTGAACAAAGCAATGATATAGATGTTATTATTGTAGTATGTCTGAATGGATGGATTGATAAACTTAAAGCACTGGCTTTAAAATATAATATAACAAAACTTGAGGCTATAGTTGAAGGTGGTAGCAATAGTCAGGAGTCAATATCAAAAGGTATAGGATATTTGCTTGGCAATGGCTATAGTGAAGATGATATAGTTCTTGTTCATGAGTCGGTCAGACCTTTTATTACAGACAAGATAATAGCCGACAATATAACATCATGTATGGAAAGAGGTAATGCCGTTACTGTAGTAAGAGGAAATGAGTCTTATTTATACAGTGAAGACGGAGTTTCTTCCGAAAGGCATTTCCTGAGGGAGAAAATGTTTATGGTACAGACCCCTCAAACATTTAGGTTGGGTTGTGTGGCTAAGGCACTGAATGATGCAAATGAAAAAGGCCTGGTTTCGCAATCGCTTTATATATTGATGTCTCAATTGGATTATACCCCGCTGTATATGGTTGATGGAGACAGATTTAATTTGAAACTGACGTATCCCGAAGACTTGAAGATATTCGAGATACTTTTGACAGAAGATGTTAGAAAAATGAAAATATAAGAAAATACGTAAGATTTTATTTAAAAGAGAGTGGTATGGGAAAAGAAGAGTCAAAAAGAATTCAGACATCAATACTTAACAGGGCTGAAAAAGTAGCATTGGTATGGTTGGCACAGCGTCAACCACGTTGGGTAACATCGGATTTTTTAACTTATATGGGTGTCATAGGTGCCTTGGTTTATGCCTTGGGATGCGTGCTTGCAGCAAGTAATATAATGTATTTGTGGCTGGCTTCGTTTGGTATGGTATTAAACTGGTATGGTGATAGCTTGGATGGAACATTGGCACGTGTACGTAATTTGCAACGTCCTGTTTATGGATTTTTTATTGACCATTCTTTGGATGCCATAACAATATGTATAATGTGTGTGGGAGCAGGATTGTCTCCTATGTTCAGACTTGATGTGGCATTGTTGGTTTTGGCTGGCTATCTGGTGCTGTCAGTATATACATATATTGTTACTATAATAAAGGGTGAGTTCCGTCTGACATACAGCTCTTTTGGTCCGACAGAGTTCAGACTGGTCATTATTTTAATCAACACAATATGTATGTACACTCCTTGGGCCGATATTTATGTAGATGTTTACGGTCAGCATTTGGGCGTTTACGATATTGTAGGTTTGGCTATAGCAGTATTCCTGTTTGTTGCTTACTTTATACAGTTCAGTAAAGATAGGAAGATATTATCCGAACAAGATCCTATAAAGCCTTATAAAAAACAGTAATTGGAATATCTGTTTTTTTAGATACAAAAATAACTGGGCTGACTTTATAGGTCATTATTGTTCCGATAATTTACGGATTATGTTTTATAAGATACAAAAATATATTTATTAATATGGTAAAAAGATTACTCGTTGTGATAGCTTTGTGGGTTTGGGCTTTGGGATTATATGCTCAGATTCATGGGGTTGTTATAGATTCAGATACCGGTGAGCCTATCCCATATTTGAACATATACTATGATGGCAAGGGGGTGGGAACTATAACCGACATTGACGGTAAGTATTCAATTCCATATCATTCCGGATGGAACAAATTGACATTCTCTATGGTCGGCTACACCAGGCAGGATATAACCGTTTCGTCAAAAACGACAGAGCTTAATGTAAGCATGAAGTCTGATCTGGTTCTTGACGAAGTTGTGGTCAAGCCTAAAAAAGAGAAATATTCCAGAAAGAATAATCCGGCGGTGGAATTGATGAAGAAGGTTATAGCTTCGAAGGAAAAGACCAATCTGGAGAATAAAGACTATTATTTTTATAATAAGTACCAGAAAATAACACTTGCCGTAAATGATATAACTCCTGATTCGCTGAAAGAATCGTGGCTTTTCAAAAAATATCCGTTTCTGCGCGATCAGGTGGAAATGTGTGATGTGACACAGAAACGTATATTGCCGGTTTCTGTTGATGAAACAGTTTCGCAGAAGATTTATAGAAAGGAACCACATTCTGAAAAGACTATAATACAAGGTATCGAGTCAAGAGGTATAAACGAATTGTTCAGTACAGGAGACATGCTTACTACTGTATTGAAGGATGTTTTTCAGGATATTGATATTTATCAGGACAGGTTCCGCTTTTTGCAGTATCCGTTTGACAGTCCTGTGTCGGATGCAGGTATAAGGTTTTACAAATATTACATAATGGATACAGTATATGTGGAGCGCGACAGGTGTTTCCATTTGACGTTTGTGCCGAACAATTCTCAGGATTTCGGTTTCACAGGTCATCTGTACATTTTGGCCGACTCTACATATAGGGTGAAACAGTGTAATATGAATCTTCCGAAAAAGACTGATATAAATTTCGTAGATCATATGATCATCAACCAGAAGTTCGGAGAATTGCCTACCGGTGAATGGTCGTTGATGGAAGATGATATGCTCTGTGAATTGTCATATCTGAAAAAAATCCTTGGGTCGTACATGGTGAGAAGGACTACACGTAACTTTGATTTCTCTTTCGAACCGTTGCCTGACAAGTTGTTCAAGAAGAAAGGCTCCGAAATAAAGGATGTAAACGCGATGATGCGTGATGATGAGTTTTGGAAAAAGTACAGACAGGAGGAACTTACGGAATCGGAAACACGTATGGGCAGCTTCCTTGACGATTTGGCAAAGATTAAGGGATTCAAATATATAATGTTCGGATTGAAGGCCTTGATTGAAAGTTATGTGGAGACAAGCAAGGACAGTAAAGTGGATATAGGTCCGATAAATACGATGATAACATCGAACTATATCGACGGATTACGATTGCGTGCATCAGCACAGACTACGGCTAATCTGCATCCTAATATCTTCCTGAAAGGATATTATGCATACGGATTTAAAGATAAGAAGTCGAAATATATGGGAGAGTTGGAGTATTCGTTCGACAAGAAGGAATATCTTCCAAGAGAGTTCCCTAAACATTCCATGACGTTTACTTATCAGTATGACAATATGCTGCCGTCCGATAAGTTTATAAATGCAGACAAGGATAATGTGTTTACAGCCTTGAAGGTTTGCCAGGTGGATCAGTATAACTACGAACGCAAGGCCACTATCAAGTATGAGCGTGAGCGTGAGTTCGGTTTTAAGACAACAGCAATGTTGAGATATGCCAATTACGAGCCTTGTGGCGAATTGTTCTATCGTACAATGGCTGGCGAAAGTGCATTGCAGACTGCTATAGCAGACGGTTCGTTATCCGGACAGAAATGGGTACAGTCGCCTTTCAATACTCACGACATAACTGTTACAGAGGCGTCTTTAACATTAAGATACGCTCCGGGCGAGACTTTCGTAAATACGAAACAGAGACGATTGCCTGTCAATCTTGATGCGCCGGTGTTTACTTTGCAGCACACATTAGGACTGAAAGGTGTTTTAGGTAGTGATTATACTTATAATATGACAGAAGCTACAGCTTATAAGCGTTTCTGGTTAAGTTCGTGGGGTAATCTTGACGTACATTTGAAAGGTGGAATACAGTGGAACAAGGTTCCTTTCCCATTGCTGATAATGCCGGCTGCAAACTTGTCGTACATTTTACAGGACGGAACATTCAACCTTATCAATAATATGGAGTTCCTGAACGACCGTTACGCATCGCTTGATGTATCATGGAATATGCAGGGAAAACTTTTCAACCGCATACCTTTGATCAAGAAACTGAAATGGCGTGAGTTTATCGGTGTCAAGTGCCTATGGGGTACGCTTACGGATAAAAACAATCCTTTCCTTGAGCAGAACAAGAATGATGATATGCTGATGATGTTCCCGGGACATTATGATAGGACAGGTAATTATAATTATTCTAGTTATGTGATGGATCCTAAAGTACCGTATGTTGAGGTAACAGCCGGAATTCACAATATATTCAAGCTTTTGCATATAGAATATGTGAGACGTCTTAACTATAATCATCTTCCTACAGCCAACAAGTGGGGTGTGAGATTGATGATACGTACAGTGTTCTAAAGTAATTTTCTGCCATATTTACTGATTCTTTCCAAAGATTTTGTAAATTTGGCAGATAATTTTTTATAATATGGTAAAGTCGGATATTCAAAATATAAAGTTACGCTTTGGTATTATAGGTAATACCGAGGGGCTTAACAGGGCTATTGATATTGCTATGCAGGTGGCGCCTACAGACTTGTCGGTACTGGTTACCGGTGAGAGTGGAGTCGGTAAGGAAAGTTTTCCTCAGATAATACATCAGTTCAGCCGCAGGAAACACGGGCCATATATAGCTGTCAACTGTGGGGCTATACCTGAAGGTACAATTGATTCGGAATTGTTCGGACACGAGAAAGGTGCTTTTACCGGTGCCATAAGCGACAGAAACGGTTATTTTGCCGAAGCTAACGGAGGAACAATATTTCTGGATGAGGTTGGAGAATTGCCATTGTCAACCCAGGCAAGACTATTGCGTGTCCTTGAATCAGGTGAATATATCAAGGTAGGTTCGTCCAAGGTTCAGAAGACAGATGTAAGAATTGTTGCCGCTACAAACGTAAACTTTGCGGATGCCATAGCCGAAGGGCGCTTTCGTGAGGATTTGTATTACCGATTGAATACAGTTCCTATTAAGGTTCCGCCTTTGAGAGAGAGGCCTGATGATATAGCGTTGTTGTTCAGGAAGTTTGCAGCCGACTTTGCAGAGAAATACCGTATGCCTTCCATACAGCTTAACGAACAGGCTAAGCGTATGCTTGTGGAGTATCCATGGCCGGGAAACATCCGACAGCTTAAAAATATTACTGAACAGATTTCTATCATAGAAACCAACAGGGATATTACTCCTGAAATTCTTTCAACTTATCTGCCTGATATGGGAAACAGTTCCAGACTGCCGGCGTTTGTCGGAGGCAAGGGTGCACATTCCGGAAACAAGAGTTTTGAAAGCGAGAGAGAAATTCTTTATCAGGTGCTGTTTGATATGCGTCGTGATGTAACTGAACTTAAAAAGCTGGTACATGAGATAATGACAGAACGTGAAGCTGCAGGTCATCATGTATCTCATCCGGTTGACAACGCTTCTCATTTCCTTCAGAATCCTACACTTGATGTCATTAGCGATGTGCCGATGGTCATGCCGCAGGTTCAGCAATATCCGCAGGTGAGCCAGATACAGCCAGTGAGCCAGATTCAGC
Organism: Bacteroides cellulolyticus; assembly: GCF_025567135.1. Taxonomy (NCBI): domain Bacteria; kingdom Pseudomonadati; phylum Bacteroidota; class Bacteroidia; order Bacteroidales; family Bacteroidaceae; genus Bacteroides; species Bacteroides cellulolyticus. Next base: position 27,477 of record NZ_JAOQJJ010000004.1, on the reverse strand, counting down.
CGGTAAATAAGGTTTCTTCTATAACCCCTGTTTCTAACGTATCTGTAAAACATACGGATTCGGATTATCAGGACACTGAGGTTTATGTGGAAGAAAATCTCTCTCTGGATGATGTTGAAAAAGAGATGATAAAAAAGGCTCTGGAACGACATAACGGAAAGAGAAAGAATGCTGCCAACGACTTGAAGATTTCAGAAAGAACATTGTATAGAAAAATAAAAGAATATGGACTTGAATAAAATAACAAGATTTAATATCGTATCTGTGTTGGTACTGTCGTTATGTTTTCTTGCGGCATGTACTGTCTCTTATAAATTTAACGGATCTTCCATCAATTATGATAAGGTAAAGACTATATCGTTCGAGAATTTCCCGAACAGATCTGCCGCATTCGTATGGGGCCCTATGGAATCTATGTTCAATACTGAGCTTCAGGACAGATATATGCAGCAGACCCGACTTAAGCAAGTGAGACAGAACGGTGACTTGCAGCTGGCCGGTGAGATAACCAACTATGACGCATACAATAAGGGTGTAGGTTCGGACGGTTATTCTACAATGGCTGAGCTTAAGATGACTGTAAATGTTAGATTTGTGAACAATACTAATCATGCGGAAGATTTCGAGCAGCAGTTCTCTGCAAGCCGTGAATATAATTCCACACAGCAGTTGTCTGCCGTTCAGGAAGAATTGGTTAATCAGATGATTGACGAGATAGTGGAGCAGATATTCAATGCTACAGTTGCTAACTGGTAATTTCGTTTGGTTATGGAAATGCAAAGATTGGATGAGTGGATAAATAATCCGGATTTGATGGGGAGTGATACTCTGGAAGAGTTACGTTCCATAATATTGCGTTATCCGTATTTCCAGACAGCCTGGCTGCTATATATTAAGAATCTTTATCTGATAAAACATCCTTCTTTTAAAGATGAGTTAAGACGCGGTGCATTATATGTTGCAGACTTGAGCGTGCTGTTTTATTTCGTAGAAGGAAATAGTTTCTCTTTCCCAAAATCTGAGTATAAAGAGTCCGAAAAGCAGGTGGCTAATGACAGGACACTTGATTTGATAAACCGTTTCCTTTCGGAGATTCCTAATGATAAAGGATTGTCGTCAGAACTGTCCATACCTGTAGATTCTGTTATGGATTATTCGTCGTTGCTGTTGCTGAATTCAGCAGAAAATGGCAGAAAGGAAGTTGATAATACAGCTCTTCCGCTAAAAGGTCAGGCCTTGATAGATGATTTTATCGAAAAGTCTGAATCAGGAATGCTTTCATCGGGTAATAATATGACGGATGCTGTCGGTAATGGAAATGAAAAGGATGAATTCAGTGAAGAAGACCTGGTAGTAATTGATGATGATAATAATGCAGGCCAAGTGGATGATGCAATGGATGGTAATGCTGAAGCTGCCGATGAAACCGGTGACGATAATTATCTGACAGAAACATTGGCTAAAATTTATGTTAAACAGCAAAGATATGATAAAGCATTGGAAATTATTAAAAAATTAAATTTGAAATATCCAAAAAAAAATGCTTACTTTGCAGACCAAATGAGATTCCTTGAGAGATTGATTATTAACGCTAAATCAAAATAAAAGAAAATGTATTTATTATTTATTGTATTGATTGTACTTGCAGCATTGTTACTATGCTTTGTTGTAATGATACAGAATTCTAAGGGTGGAGGCTTGGCTTCTAGTTTCGCATCTTCTAACCAGATTATGGGTGTGCGTAAAACAACTGATTTCATTGAAAAACTTACTTGGGGACTTGCTGCTTTCATGGTAGTTGTAAGTATTGCAGCTGCTTATGTAATACCTCATTCTGCTGAAAACTCTTCAGTAATCATGAAACAGGCTGTAGAAGAACAGAGTACTAATCCTTTGAATGCACCTGCCGGTTTTGCTGCTCCTCAGACTGATGCTGCGGCTGCTGCTCCTGCAACAGGTGATTCTGCAAAATAATATTTTCAGAGTACAAGTATTTAAGATTATAATGTCATTCATAAACCTATAAAGTTTGTGGGTGGCATTTTTTATTTGTTTAATAATATGATGAAAACACAGAATGAAAAAACACGTAATGTTGCTATCGATGCATTGCGCGGATTTGCAGTAATGGGGATAATGCTGCTGCATAATATCGAACATTTTAATTTTTATTCGTTTCCTGAAGCTTCTGGCGAAACAATCAAGGCACTTGACACGAGTTTGTGGGATATGATGTTCTTCACTTTTGCCGGTAAGACGTATGCTATTTTTGCATTATTGTTCGGATTTACTTTTTATCTGCAAAGTAGAAGTACGGAGAAAAGAGGGGAGGATTTCAGAAACAGATACATGTGGCGACTTCTGCTCCTTCTTGGCTTCGGATTTATTAATGCCGCTTTCTTTCCGGGAGAAATTCTAGTGCTTTATGCTATTGTTGGTTTTGTTCTGGTCCCGGTAAGACACTGGAATAATAAGGTTCTTTTTGCAATGGCGCTATTCCTTATGCTTCAACCGGTGGAATGGATTAAAGTGGTATATTCTGCATTTAATCCTATGGAAAATCCGGAACAGATGATTTTCTCACTAGGTGATGTTTATCCGCAGCTTGGCGGAACATCGTTTTGCGAGATGGTTAAGGTTAATCTCGTCACAGGACAGTTGGCTAGTCTTAACTGGGCGTGGTGTTACGGACGTGTATTCCAGACTGCCGCTTTGTTTATGATAGGACTTTTGTTGGGAAGGCTGGGATATTTTGATGCATCGTCGGAAGAGAAGCTTGAAAAATCACGCACTTTCTGGATTAAGGTATTGTGCCTTTCTTTGCCTGCAACTTTGCTGATGTACTATCTGAAAGAGTTTATCTATACTCAGGTAGAGATAAAGTTTATGCTTTCTTCGTTGCAGACTATTCTTAATTCGTGGTATAACCTTTTCTTTATGCTGTGTATTGTAGCTTCATTCCTTTTGCTTTATTGGACTTGCGATGGAAAGGTTCAGAAACTTTTAGCTCCATATGGAAGGATGAGTCTTACGGATTATGTTTCCCAGTCTATAGTCGGCAGCTTCCTGTATTTCGGCTACGGACTTGAATTGCACAAAGTGTGCGGAACAACATGTAGCCTGCTTGTAGGTATTGTGTTTTTGACTCTTCAGGTTCTGTTTGCTCATTGGTGGTTTAGAAATTTCAAGCGTGGACCTCTGGAAACTATATGGCACCGACTTACGTGGATCGGTAAGGAAAAATAGGATATTGCAGATTGCATAAAATAAAAAAAAGAGTAATATCATTTACCTGTTTGGTGGTGATATTACTCTTTGATTTTTATCTCAACTGACTATTACTTGTTGATTTTACTCCAAGTGTCTTTCAGTGATACTGTTCTGTTGAATACCAGATGTTCAGGAGTAGAATCCTTATCTACATTGAAATAGCCGATACGCTGGAACTGCAGATAATCCAATGGTTTTGCATCTGCCAGGAACTTCTCTACATAACATTCGTTCAGTACTGTCAGAGAGTTAGGATTGATCATTTCCTTCATTGCTTCAAGAGGTGAGCAGTTCTTGGCTTCACGGATGGCAGCCATTTCGTCACGTGGATTTTCTACTTTCCATAAGCGGTCGTACAGACGAACTTCAGCTTTCAGACAGTGGTTGCAGCTTACCCAGTGCAGTGTACCTTTTACCTTACGGTTTGCTTCTGGCATTCCGCTCTTTGTGTTAGGATCATATTCTGCATAAACCTCAGTGATATTTCCGTTTTCATCTTTCTTGCATCCTGTACATTTCACGATGTAAGCATTTTTAAGTCTCACTTCCTGTCCAGGAGTCATACGGAAATATTTCTTAGGAGCATCTTCCATGAAGTCTTCACGTTCCATCCACAATTCACGGCTGAACTCGATAGTGTGAGTTCCTGAGTTTGGATCTTCAGGATTGTTTATGGCTTCCATCTCTTCTACCTTGCCTTCAGGATAGTTTGTGATAATCAGTTTCACAGGGTTGATAACTGCTGAGACACGTGTAGAACGTGCATTCAAGTCTTCGCGTACTGCACTTTCAAGCAATGCGAAATCATTCAATGCATCGTATGTGGTATATCCGATTTTATCAACGAAGTTTCTGATAGACTCAGGTGAGTAACCACGACGGCGGAAACCGCAGATGGTCGGCATACGTGGGTCATCCCATCCGTTTACAAGACCTTCCTTAACCAAAGTCAGAAGATTGCGCTTACTCATAAGAGTGTAGCTCAGATTCAACTTGTTGAATTCATACTGGTGTGGACGGTGGTCATCAAGGTCTTTGCCTTCTTTCACCCAGTCAACAAACAAGTCGTATAGCGGACGGTGTACAACGAATTCCAGTGTACACAGTGAGTGAGTCACACCTTCGAAGTAGTCACTCTGTCCGTGAGCGAAGTCATACATAGGATATGCCTTCCACTTGTCTCCTGTACGATGGTGAGGAGTTTTAACCACACGGTAAATGATAGGATCGCGGAAGTGCATGTTAGGGTTTGCCATGTCAATTTTTGCACGCAGAACCATCTTTCCTTCTTCTATTTCGCCGCTATTCATTTTCATGAACAGGTCAAGATTTTCCTCGATAGGACGGTCGCGGTATGGACTGTTAGTTCCCGGTTGGGTTGGAGTACCCTTTTGTGCAGCTATTTCTTCAGATGATTGTTCGTCGATATATGCTTTGCCTTCTTTTATAAGTTGGATGGCGAAGTCCCATAATTGCTGGAAGTAGTCCGAAGCATAATATTCGTTACCCCACTGGAATCCTAACCACTGGATGTCTTCTTTGATAGCTTCTACATATTCCACATCTTCCTTTGTAGGATTTGTGTCGTCGAAACGAAGGTTACATACACCTCCGTATTTTTTTGCTATACCGAAGTCCATGCATATAGCTTTGGCATGTCCTATGTGAAGATATCCGTTTGGCTCAGGCGGAAAACGTGTCTGTATTCTGCCGTCGTTCTTTCCTTCTTTCAAGTCTTTCTCTACGATTTGTTCGATGAAGTTCAGACTTTTCTTTTCTGAACCTTCTGTAGCTTTTATTTCAGTCATAGTCCTTATTTATAATAATGCGCAAAAATAATCATTTCTTTTTATATAATAATGTGTTTTATTGACTTATTCATCTTCTGTAATGAAAGAAATTTTATCATTTCGACTTAAAAAGTTTACTGTGGCACGGTAATTATGATGATATTTTATGTAAAGTAAAAATGTTTTACATGGTTAATACTGATTTATGGAAATATTATGTATAAATCTTAAAATTAACATAATAATCTTTGGTATTATAGTTAAATGTTCTTATCTTTGTCGCTATACAAAAGTGGGGTAAGAAGCCCTTGGATAGTACTGAATAAGAAATAAAAATGCAAAATATGTTTTATGACATCTTTTTTTATTTGGTCAATCCAAAAAATCCCCCCATCTTTGTGACGTTATCCTGAAAACAATCTTTTTACCTTAAGAAAAAAAAACTAATACCTATTGAAAACTTGAAAAAGGCTCTTTGTGAAAAGGGCCTTTTTTTATGCAGTTACCTGTCATCTTTCAACCTAATTATGTATTTTTGTAGAAAAATCAAATATATATGTCTCAACCGTTAGCAGAACGTTTACGTCCAAAATCATTGGATGATTACATAGGTCAAAAGCATTTGGTAGGTCAAGGGGCAGTACTCCGTAAAATGATTGACTCAGGGCGGATATCCTCATTTATATTGTGGGGACCTCCGGGAGTAGGAAAGACTACACTTGCACAGATTATCGCAAACAGGCTGGAGGTGCCGTTCTATACACTGAGTGCCGTTACATCCGGAGTGAAGGATGTGCGTGACGTAATAGAAAAAGCAAGCAACAACCGTTTCTTTTCGCAGCAGAGTCCTATACTTTTTATTGATGAAATACATCGTTTCAGCAAGTCACAGCAGGATTCTTTGTTAGGAGCGGTGGAAAGGGGAGTAGTTACTCTTATTGGTGCTACTACTGAAAATCCATCCTTTGAGGTTATTCGTCCTTTGCTTTCAAGGTGTCAGCTGTATGTCCTTAAATCGTTGGAAAAGGAAGACTTGCTGGAGCTCCTTCATAAGGCTGTGGAGAAAGATACTATATTGAAGGAGAGAAAAGTGGTGTTCAAGGAAACTGATGCCATGCTTAGATACTCAGGCGGTGATGCAAGAAAGTTGCTTAACATATTGGAACTTGTAGTAGAGGCAGACAGTGATACTCCGGTAGAGATTACTGACGAGAAAGTAGTGGAACGTCTTCAGCAGAATCCGCTTGCTTACGACAAGGAAGGTGAAATGCATTATGATATAATATCCGCATTCATCAAGTCTATACGCGGAAGTGATCCGGATGGTGCTCTCTATTGGCTTGCGCGAATGGTGGAAGGTGGAGAGGATCCGGCTTTCATAGCAAGACGCCTTGTGATATCTGCTTCCGAAGATATCGGTCTGGCCAATCCAAACGCATTGTTGCTGGCTAATGCCGCCTTTGATGCCGTAATGAAAATAGGTTGGCCTGAAGGTCGTATTCCGTTGGCTGAAGCTACGGTATATCTGGCTACAAGTCCGAAAAGTAACTCTGCTTACGAAGGGATAAATTACGCCATAGATCTGGTACGTCAGACAGGAAACCTTCCTGTACCGTTGCATCTGAGGAATGCTCCTACTAAATTGATGAAGCAGTTGGGTTATGGTAAGGATTACAAATATGCACATGCCTATAAGGGAAATTTTGTAAAACAACAGTTCTTACCAGATGATTTGAAAGATACGCGTATCTGGCATTCTCAGGACAACCCTTCTGAAGCCAAACTCAAGGACAGAATGACTCAGCTTTGGGGAGATAGATTTAAGGATTAATTATGCAATAATTTTTTAGTGATATGAATATAGTAGTATTAGATGGATTTACGATGAATCCGGGTGATTTGTCATGGGATAATCTTGAAAAATTAGGATCTCTGAAAGTATATGAAAGAACGTCTGCTGATCAATTGTTGGAGCGTGCAGCAGATGCGGATGCCATTTTAACAAATAAGACAGTGGTTGATTCTGCAGCTTTACATTCTTTACCAAAACTGAAATACGTAGGGGTACTTGCTACAGGATATAACGTGGTTGATATAAAAGCAGCAAAGGAACTTGGTATTGTAGTTACCAATATCCCTGCATATAGTACAGAGTCGGTTGCACAAATGGTATTCGCGCACATACTCAACATAACGCATCGTGTAGGCCGTTATGCCTACGAAGCTCATTCGGGTGTATGGAGCAGGAAAAACGATTTCTCATATACCAATAGTCCGCTTATGGAATTGTGCGGCAAAAAAATTGGTATTGTAGGATACGGTAATACAGGTTCGGCTACTGCACGTATTGCTCTGGCATTTGGTATGAAAGTTACTGTTTATACCAGCAAACCACAGTCTTTGTTGCCTGCAGGAATTGAAAAAGCAGAATCCATAGACGATATATTCAGAAACTCTGATATTGTCAGCCTGCATTGTCCTCTGAATAATGAAACATCGGAAATTGTGAATTCTTATCATCTTTCATTGATGAAGGAATCTGCCATACTTATTAATACAGGTCGTGGAGGATTGGTAAACGAAAACGATCTGGCTGAGGCTCTGAAAGCACGTCGTATCAAGGCAGCTGGTCTTGATGTAATGGTAAACGAACCACCGCGTGAAGATAATCCGTTGTTGGGATTGGAGAATTGTTTCATCACTCCTCATATCGCCTGGGCTACATACGAGGCACGAGTAAGACTTATGGATCTGGCCGTGAAAAATCTTAAGAGTTTTATCGAAGGAAATATAATTAATAATGTAGCCAGATAGGAATATGACTAAAGAAGAAAGAATAGAAAAGGCTGTTTCGCTATTTAAGGAAGGATATAACTGCTCGCAGTCTGTAGTAGCTGCCTTTGCTGATATGTATGGCTTTACAGAGGAGCAGGCATTAAAAATGGCATCGGCATTTGGCGGTGGAATAGGCCGTATGCGTGAAACTTGTGGAGCGGCCTGTGGACTGTTCATGCTGGCAGGTCTTGAGAAAGGAGCAACAAAAGGTTCCGATCGTGAAAGTAAGGCTGCCACATACGCCCTGGTTCAGGAACTTGCTGCAAAGTTCAAGGAAGAGACCGGATCCTTACGTTGCTCTGATTTGTTGGGATTGTCAAAAAAAGAACCTATAGTATCTACTCCTGAAGCTCGTACCAGCGCATATTATGCAAAGCGTCCTTGCGCAAAGATGGTTGAAACTGCGGCGCGTATATGGGCTGATTATATTTATGGTGTGAAAGAATGACTATAAAAAAGATACTCCCGCCAATCGCTATTGTCAGGAGTATCACAACACAAAAACTAAACTAGACTTAACTAAACTATTTAAATGAGAAGTTTCACAACTTCTGTTCTTTATTCACTTGCAAATATATGTTTTTTATTGGCAAAAACAAAAAAATAAAAGCTTTTTTCCCAGGCAAATAAATAAAAAAGTTGAAAATGAAACTTATTTATTATATAATATGTTTATTAACATAATCCTGTAGCATTGTTTTGTAAGTTTCCGATATTGGAATGTATTCTTTACCGAAAACAATACGCCCTTTATCGATGATCTTTATTTTTGATTTTTGCACTATGAACGAACGGTGAACACGTAAAAAACGCTCAGCAGGAAGCCTTTCTTCCAGTGCTTTCATGCTTATAAGCGACAATATAGGACGGGAATTTTCTTCTGTATATATTTTCACATAATCTTTCAGCCCTTCGATATATAGTATTTTATCCAGCTCAATTTGTATTAACTTATAATCACTTTTTACGTAAATATATTCAGAACTTTCCGGTTGAAGGTTTGTTTTTTCGCTTTCTGCTTTTAGTTTCAAATTAAACCATTCCATAGCCTTACCCACCGCCTCACTGAAATCGGCATAGCTGATAGGTTTCAGCAGATAGTCGAGTGCATTTGCTCTGTATCCGTCTATCGCATACTGTTCGAAAGCTGTAGTGAATACTATCCTTGTTCTTTCGGGAACCATCTTTGAAAATTCCAGTCCGTTGAGGTCCGGCATTTGTATATCCAGGAATAGAAGATCAACCGGATTGTTAGGCAGTTCGTTCATTGCCTGTACTGCACTTGAATAAGTCCCACACAACTCAAGCGATGGCGTTTTCTTAACATAGCCTGCTATCAGTCCCAAAGCCAAAGGCTCGTCGTCTATTATTGCGCACCTTATAGTCATAATTATATAGTGTGATAAGTTTTATTATATTTTTAGTTTGATGCATGAATTGTAAACTTTGTCGTTATCGCTAAGCCAGCATTTCCATTCATGCTTGTCGGGGTACAACAGTTCAAGTCTTTTGCTGACCTGTTCCAGTCCTATACCTGAACCGCTCTTGTCGGTTGTCGATTTAGGATGATTGCTGTTCTGTATGGTACAGGTAATGTACTCCTCGTTTTCCTCTATGGTTATTTTAATGAAACTTTCTCCCGTAGGCGAAATCCCATGTTTGAATGCATTTTCTATCAGAGATATGAAGATAAGTGGAGCAACCGGAGTCTGGCTGTTATCCTTTATCCTGAAATTGGTCTCTATGTTTACGTCTTCCGAAACACGTATCCTCATCAGTTCGATATAGTTTTTGATGAAGTCTGTTTCCTTTTTCAGAGGTACATACATCGATTGATTGTCGTATAGTACATATCTCAACAGTTTGCTAAGCTCCTGTATCGCTTGTTGTGCCTTGTCTGTATCTATTACAACAAGGGCATAAATATTGTTCAGAGTGTTAAGCAGAAAATGAGGATTAAGCTGGTTTCTCAGATTTTTAAGTTCTGCTTCCGTCATGCTTTTCACGGCCTCACGTCTTGCCAGTTCGGTTTCGTTCCATTTTATACTTAGCCTTATGGCCACACTTAGCCCTGCAGAAAAGATCATGCTGGCTATATCCCTAATCATGAAAACAATCTGTGAAGGCGGGTTGTGTCTGAACATATCAGGTGGAGGGCCAGGAACATGCATGTCATTCCACCATCTGATGGCAAGTGATAGTAGTATTGTCAAAACAGCATTGAATGCCAGAAACTTTCTCTTATGTTCGTTGAAAAGTAGTTTCGGAATCAACAGAAAATAGTTTATATAGAATATGGCAAATAATGATGCCGGAACAATGATAAACCGCATAAAAGCTTTCCAGTCTATGCTTCCGTTATCACCTTGCGTCATTATTATCGGAAAACCGAAAAACAATATCCAGCAGAATGCATGTATTGATATTTCCAACAATCTGTTGTTGCGATTTGTGTGTGTCATAGGTTTTTACGATTTATGTTGTGTTCTTACAAATATAGTAGAATGTTATTAGTCTTGCAAACTTTCTATAATCCAAAGCAGTCCAAAGCAGTACTGGGGTACTTCTCTCGAAGTACCGGCAGCACTGCTAAAAAGGAAACCAAAGTTATGAAGAACAAAGAAGTTCCTGATTTATAGAATGAAGTTGTTTCTAAGTTATTCGTATCTCAACGCTTCTATTGGGTCAAGACATGCGGCTTTCTTTGCCGGATACCATCCGAAGAAAACACCGGTGAATGTACATACTGCAAACGACAGGAGAACACTCCAAGGTTGAACATATACCGGCCAGTTGGCCACTGTCTTTATTATGTATGATGCACCGCATCCCAGTATTACACCAATCAATCCTCCGGTGATACTTATCAGTACTGATTCTATAAGGAATTGCGACAGAATGTCTATTCCTCTTGCCCCTACGGACATTCGCAGACCGATTTCTCTGGTACGTTCGGTTACTGAAACATACATGATGTTCATAATACCAATACCACCCACTACTAGTGATATCCCTGCAATGCAGGCCAAAAGTGTCGTCATCAGGTCTGTAGTTGTATTAAGCATGGAACTTAACTCCTGTTGCGTTCTTATTGTGAAATCGTCGTCGTCGGTTTCTTTCAGCTTGTGTTCACGTCGAAGTATATTTGTTATTTCGTCAACCGCTTCTTCTGTCATGTCCTCAGTCAGTGCCGATGCGAAAACTCCGCTCAGATATGTCTGTGCCAGAAGACGTTTCATCACGGTAGAGTAGGGTGCCAGCACTACATCGTCCTGGTCCATACCCATTGAGTTGTATCCCTTTGATTCAAGAATACCTATAACCCTGAGTGGAACCTGATTGCATCGTATTACTTTACCTATAGGGTCGGCACCGTCCGGAAACAGATTTTCAACGATTGTTGAACCTATTACGCAAACTTTTGCTGCTGTGCGTATATCTTCTTCCGTAAACATTTCGCCTTGTTCTATTTTCAGCTGTCTGATGTTTAGGTATCCTATGCTGACGCCGCTTACAGACGACGGATAGTTGTTGGCTCCTGATATAAGTTGTCCGCTTGCAGATACGTTAGGACTGATATCAGATAGGAAAACACATTCGTCTCTGAGTGTTTCGTAATTTTCAAGTTTCAGAGTCTGCATGGATGAAGCGTCCTGTCTTACTCCTCCTCGCATTTCACCTCCCGGATGGATCATGATCATGTTCGAACCCATCTCCGAGATTTGTTTCTGAATGCTTCGTTTTGAGCCTTGTCCTATTGCCAGCATGGCTATCACCGACGCTACACCTATTATTATGCCAAGCATTGTAAGGAATGCCCTAAGCTTGTTGTTGGACAGTGCTCTGATAGCTATTTTAAAAAGATTTGTTCCGTTCATTGTAAAAATGTTTTATTGTTCCGCATCAGTCCTCATCATTCTTTGGCAGTGCGGCAAGTGCCTCTGCTGCCGAGAGGATATTGTTGTTTACGGTATCTTCAATCACATGTCCGTCGCGCAGGCGAATGTTACGGCTGCTGTACATTGCCAGTTCAGGATTGTGTGTAACGAATATTATAGTCCTTCCTTCGGCATGCAGTTTCTGGAAGAGTACAAGTATTTCAAACGATGTACGTGTGTCAAGGTTACCGGTAGCTTCGTCCGCCAGAATTACTGCCGGGTTGTTTACCAATGCTCTGGCTATTGCTACACGTTGCATCTGTCCTCCGGACATCTGGTTCGACTTGTGCTCCAGTCTGTCGCCCAGTCCTACGGCTATCAGAGCTTCAATGGCTCTTCTGCGTCTTTCGGCTGCCGATACTGACGGGTTATACATCAGTGGCAACTCTACGTTTTCTACTGCAGTCGTTTTAGGCAGAAGGTTGTAGTTCTGGAATACGAAACCGATTTTTCTGTTTCTCAGTACAGCCCTCTGAGGTTTGCTCATTGTTCTCACAGATACTCCGTCCAGAAAATATTCGCCGCTTGTAGGTGTGTCCAGACATCCAAGTGTGTTCAGCAAAGTAGATTTACCCGAGCCTGATGTACCCATGATGGTGACAAACTCGCCCTCGTTTATGCTGAATGATACTCCCCTGAGCGCATGCACTGTTTCGTCTCCCACACGGAAGTTTCGTTTTATGTTCTGTAATTCGATTACTGTCTTGCTCATGGTGATTAATCCTTTATTGTTGAGATTATTTTTTCTTGTTTCTTCCCGGAGGGCCTGGCATGAATGGATTCTGTTCGCCGCCTGTCTCTACCATTTCCGGCATTTCACCTTTTACTATTGTTTCTGTAATGATTTCAGTACCTTCGCTGATACCTGAAACTATTTCAGTGTTAGAACCGTCGCTCATACCGGTCTTGACAGGGTGTGCAGTCAGTGATGTAGCATCCATTGTCCATACTTTCTTTGGCGAGTTGCAGTCATTTATTGTCTTTCCTCCTGCCAGCTTCTTGTCAGGTGTAAATCGGAGGGCCTTGTTCGGAACTACAAGAACATTCTCGCGTGTATCTGTGAAGATTGTCACGTTTGCTGTCAGTCTTGGTTTCAGTTTCAGGTCAGGATTATCTGCAGTGATTACAACCTCGTATGTCACAACGGTTTCAGATGTAGTACTTGTAGATGAGCTTGTACTGTTTGTACTTCCCAGACGGATCTGCTTTACTCTTCCTTCGAACACGTCATTCGGATAGGCATCTACCGTAAATGTAACTCTTGCACTGTCCTTTACTCCTGCTATGTCAGCTTCATCTACATCTGCCACTACCTGCATCTTTGTAAGGTCGGCTGCTATTGTGAAAAGAGTCGGAGTCTCGAAACCTGAAGCCACAGTCTGTCCGGCTTCCACTTCGCGGCTTGTCACTACACCGTCGATAGGCGATGTGATTGTAGTATATGACAGATTTCTCTGTGCTTTTGCCAGTGCTGCCTTACTCTGGTCGTATGTACTTTTCGCACGGCGGTAGTTATATTCGTATTGTTCGTATTCAGTGTCGCTGATAAGTTGTTTCTCGTGCAGAGTCTTGTTTCTTTCGTAAAGTTTCTCCTGATAATTATATTCTGCTTCTGCACCGTCGTATGTAGCTTGCGCTGACTGAAGGTCGCTTATAAGTGTCACGCGGTCCATTTCGGCTATCACTTCTCCCGCTTTAACCACAGAATTATAATCAACATAAATTTTGTCTATGATACCTGATACCTGAGTACCAACTTCTACTTCAGTGACAGGTTCTATAGTACCTGTAGCTGTAATTGAATTGCTGATGGTTCCCTTGTGTACAGCTGATGTGGCGAAACTTATTGTCTGGTTTGATTTTTTTCCACCGAATATCCACAGTCCTGCTCCAGCCAGCACTATTATAGCAGCTGCGATGATGAAAACTTTCTTCTTTTTCATATTTAGTTGTTTTTCCGATTTTCTTTTTGTTTATAATTTAATTTGCCTGTGTCAAAGCTTTATGTCGTTTCCTGCATAGAAATCAAGTAGCGCTCTGTCAAGTATAGCCATGTATTTGGCCTGAACACGCTGCTGCTGTGCGCTCAGCAGATTATTTTTTTCAGTAAGCAGTTCCACAGTATTCTTTATGCCGAGATTAAACTGTTCGTTCACTATATCGAAGCTGGTCTGACAGCTTTGTAGCTTGCTGTTGGCAGCTTCATATTGTTGCTGTGCATTCAGTGCATCCAGCCATAAACTTTCTATAGTGGAATAAAGTTCCTTTTGTTTGTTTATCAGGTCCAATTGTGATGAACTGTATGTAATCTGCGCTTTCTGTACTGCACTTTTAGTCTGCCTGTTGTTGAATATAGGAATACTCAGATTTATACCAATCATATTGTTCCATCCGTATTTCATCTGTTCTGCCCAGTTGTTTGTGCTGGCATTGTTTGTCATACTTGATGTTGAGGCCGACAGGCTTATTGTAGGCAGGTATCCGGCCTTAGCTGTTTTTATACCAAGCTTGGCATTGTCTATACTCAGCTTGCTGCTCTGTATTTCTGGTCTTGATGTCAGTGCTGTATTGTAAACGTCTATCTGGTTGGGCAAAACAGCCATAACATCCTCATCTTTCAGTTCCGGCATGTCAAGAACCATTTCTGTAGTACCGTCAAGTTCCAAGAGCTGTTTTAGTTGGAGTTTGTAATTTCTCAGTGTGCTTTCCGCTGTTACCAGTTGATACTTGTCGTTGCTTGCCTGAGCTTCCAGTTGGGCTACATCCGATTTCGACAGACTTCCTTCGTTAAACAGCTCTACTGCACGCTTGTATGTAGCTTCGCTCACTTCCAGTGTGTTTTTGTTAATCTCTACCGATTCGTTGGCATATAGAATCTGCACGAATAGTTTCGTTATTTCCTCTTGCAGCATGTTTTCTGTTTCGGCCACTGACAACCCGGCTATTTCTTTGTTTGTCTTCTGCTGCTTGATGTTGTTCAGTCGTTGTCCTCCGTTCCACAGTGTCCATTGTGCGCTGAGGCTGTAGCTCCCGTTGTATGTGTTATTGTTGTCGCTGGTGATAATCTCAGTTCCGCTTACGGTTGCACTTGTTTCCTGATACGGACGGTTTACCAGATTATGTCCTGTAGAGAAAGACAGGCTTGGAAACAGTGATGCCTTTGCAGTTTTCACATCCACATCAGCCTCTTCCAGCGAAAGTTTGTTTTGCTGCAGCTGTATGTTTTTCTCCAGAGCATAGTCAATGCAGTCTTGCAGGCTCCAGGTCTTGTTATCCTGAGCATATAGTCCTGTGCTTGAACTTAGGACTGCGATAATGAATAAATCCCTTTGTCTCATTTTTTACTGTTATCTTTAATTCTTTTCTGAGGCAAAATTATTCCTTATATAATATAGAGGCAAAAAAGATAGATTTGGCAAAGAAATATGTGGACCAAACCTTGATTTTTCACGATAAATCATTTACTTTGTAATCATTATAAAAATATACGCTTGTTAATTATGAATATAATAGGAATTTATAGATTTTATGCAGACGGTTTCAGGTCTATGACTACAGGGCGTGTGCTTTGGTTCATAATACTGGTGAAACTGTTTGTGATGTTCTTTATAATCAAACTGTTCTTTTTCCCTTCTTTTCTGAAAGACAAGACTGCGGAGGAAAAACAGGATTATGTAGGCAATGAACTGATTATGCGGGCATCGGACTCTTATGCGAAATAATTGATCAAACTAACTTAATAAAACTTTATTTTATGATTGAAGCTATTGACACTTCTTTGATTGACTGGTCTAGGGCGCAGTTTGCCCTGACGGCCATGTATCACTGGCTGTTTGTTCCTCTCACACTCGGTCTGGCCGTGATAATGGGAACAATGGAAACAGTTTATTATCGTACTGGCAATGAGTTCTGGAAACGTACAGCCAAGTTCTGGATGAAACTTTTCGGAATAAACTTTGCCGTCGGTGTTGCCACCGGACTTATTCTTGAGTTCCAGTTCGGAACCAACTGGAGTAATTATTCGTGGTTTGTGGGCGACATATTCGGTGCCCCGTTGGCGATAGAGGGAATACTGGCATTCTTTATGGAGGCTACATTCATTGCCGTTATGTTCTTCGGATGGGAGAAGGTGAGCCGCCGCTTCCACCTTGCATCTACATGGCTCACCGGACTTGGAGCTACGATTTCGGCATGGTGGATATTGGTTGCAAATTCGTGGATGCAATATCCTGTAGGAATGGAATTCAATCCGGATACCATGCGTAATGAGATGGTAGATTTTATGTCCGTAGCATTCTCGCCTGTAGCAGTAGTAAAGTTCTTCCATACAGTTATAAGCAGCTGGATTTTAGGAGCTGTTTTTGTTGTGGGAGTAAGCTGTTGGTATCTTATAAAGAAACGTGAAAAAGAATTTGCCAAGGCAAGCATAAAGGTAGCTTCTGCCGTAGGTCTGTTTGCATCTATAGTTACTGCAGCTACAGGCGACCAGTCGGCATATCAGGTGGCTCAGGTACAGCCTATGAAACTTGCGTCAATGGAAGCCCTCTATGACGGAAGTGCGCATGCTCCTCTTACAGTTGTGGGTCCTGTGGAAATACCTGAAATGCTTTCGGTTCTTGCCACACACAGTACAGACGGCTTTGTTCCCGGTATAAACGATATAATGAAAGGCGGATACCAGCTTGCCGACGGAACAAAAGCCCTTTCAGTAGATGAAAAGGTGGAACGTGGAAAGATGGCAATCAAGGCATTGGCAGATTATAGAAAAGCTAAAAAAGAAGGCAATTCCGAGGAGATGGAAACATCGCTTAGTCTGCTTAACGAGAATATGCCATATTTCGGTTACGGATATATCAAGGACACATCCACACTGGTGCCAGACGTCGATCTTATGTTCTGGTCATTCCGTGTGATGGTAGGTTTGGGAATGTACTTCATTGTTCTGTTTGCTGTCATGATGTTCCTCACATGGAAGAAGACATGCAATGTGGATTATCACAACTGGCTGCTGTGGCTGGGAGTGTGGAGTATTCCTCTGGCATATATCGCCAGTCAGGCAGGATGGATAGTTGCCGAAGTGGGACGTCAGCCATGGACTATTCAGGATATGCTTCCTGTTGATGCGGCAATATCCAAACTAGAGACCGGTTCTGTACAGACCACATTCTTCATATTCCTAATCATGTTCACCGTTCTTCTGATAGCAGAGATAGGAATAATGCTCAAGGCTATTAAACACGGTCCGGAGGAGAAATAACACTATATTGTTTTGATAAATATTATTTACATTTGATATGGAATCTACATATATATTCTTACAGCACTATTGGTGGTTCATCGTGTCACTGCTGGGTGCAATACTGGTGTTCCTGCTGTTCGTGCAGGGAGGCAATTCTTTGATTTACCGTATAGGGCAGACCGAAGAAGAGAGAAAGATGCTTGTAAACTCTACAGGCAGAAAGTGGGAGTTCACGTTTACTACGCTTGTAACCTTCGGAGGGGCATTCTTTGCATCCTTCCCATTATTCTATAGTACAAGTTTCGGAGGAGCATACTGGCTTTGGATGATAATACTTTTCACTTTCGTGCTTCAGGCGGTATCATATGAGTTTCAGTCCAAGCTGGGCAATCTGCTGGGGCAGCGTACATACAGATACTTCCTTATGCTGAACGGTGTGATGGGACCTTTGCTACTCGGAATGGCTGTGTCAACATTCTTCTATGGCTCAAACTTCGAAGTAACAAAGGATAATCTTACCGAACTTGGTATGCCTGTCATCAGCACATGGTCAAACGGATGGCACGGGCTTGACGCCTTTGCCGAGCCATGGAATCTGGTGCTCGGAATGGCAGTGTTCTTCCTGGCAAGACTTCTTGGAGGAATGTATTTCATCAATAATATAGATAATGAACCGATAAATAACCGCTGCCGCCGACAGCTGATTTCCGATGCGGTGCCTTTCCTTCTGTTTTTCCTGGCATACGTGATACGCACATTGCTGAAAGACGGATTTGCCGTAAATCCGGAAACCCAGACGATAGTGATGGAACCTTATAAGTATTTCAACAATTTCGTTGATATGCCATATCTTCTTGTATTGTTCCTTGCAGGTGTAGTATGCGTGTTGTACGGTCTTGGCAAGAGCATCCTGATTTCAACATATAAGAAAGGTATATGGTTTTCCGGTATAGGAACAGTATTGACAGTCCTTTCTTTGTTACTTGTTGCAGGAT
The DNA here is from genome assembly GCF_025567135.1 of Bacteroides cellulolyticus. NCBI lineage: Bacteria > Pseudomonadati > Bacteroidota > Bacteroidia > Bacteroidales > Bacteroidaceae > Bacteroides > Bacteroides cellulolyticus. The sequence continues at coordinate 9,410 of NZ_JAOQJJ010000004.1, read as the reverse complement.
ATAACAATACGGCATATTATCCGTCGTTGACTGATTTGCAGAGTTCGCTCACGATATCAAACAGCTGCTCCAGCCTCTTCACTCTCAAGACCATGGCATATGTGTCAATTCTTGTTCCGTTTGTTTTGGCTTATATAATTTATGCATGGCGTGCTATAGACCGCAAATCTATTACTGCGGATGAGATAAAAAATGATGACCATGCATATTGATGCTTGATTCAGATAAACACATAACAGAATGTGCCGGATAGCAGCTTTTCCTTTTAGCTGTTTCCGGCACATTTCGTTTTGTGTTAAAATATATTATCCCAAGAGTACCTTCTGTATAGCATCCTTCAATGCAGGTTTAGGCATAGCTCCCTGAGCCATCTGTGGAGCGCCGGTCATAGGTACGAAGAGTAGTGTAGGTACGCTGCGTATAGCAAATAGTCCTGCCAGTTCCTCTTCCTGGTCAACATCTATCTTATATATGTCTATCTTTCCGTCATATTCCTCTGCCAGTTCATCCAGTACCGGAGCCAGCATCTTGCAAGGTCCGCACCATGTGGCATAGAAGTCTATCAGAGCGGGACGCTCACCAAGGAACTTCCATTCGTTAGGGTTAGTTTCATAATTGGCTACTTTATTCAGGAATTCTTCTTTAGTCAAATGTTTTGCTTTCATAATCAATCATTATTTAGGTTATTACTTCATTATTTATTAGGATCGTATGTCTTTACCATATTCTTAATAATTCGTTCATGGTAGTAATTGTTTTAAGTTTCTGATGCAAAAGTACGCTACTTACGCTACGCAGACAACAGATTATTTCTATCTTTGTATAGACAAAATCTATAGAATCATGAATTTACAACAGATGGAATATATTGTGGCACTCGACAAGTACCGTCATTTCGTACTTGCTGCCGAGGCATGCGGTGTTACTCAGCCAACACTGAGTGCCATGATTCAGAAACTTGAAGAAGAACTTGACGTTAAGATTTTCAGCCGCGACAGAAGGAATGTAGCCCCCACAGCCATAGGGCAGAAGATAATACGCCAGGCACAGATAGCACTGAACGAATCGCAGAGAATAAAGGAACTTGTATCCGACGAGACCAGTACTATGACTGGTAGTCTGAGGATAGGAATACTCCCTACAATAGCCCCGTACTTGGTGCCTGACTTCATTCATAAATTTCGTGACATGCATCCCGATGTAGATCTGTCTATCGACGAGAAAGAAAATGCCTCACTTGTACGTGAACTTCGTTTCGGAAATATCGATATAGCCATCTCCACCATGCCGGAGGATAGGGAAGGAATATTGGAAATACCGGTCTATATAGAGAAGTTTGTAGCGTATTTCTCTCCGGAGTGCAGCCAGGCACAGAAGATAATAGCAAGCGGAAGCCTGCCTGCCGAACAGATGTGGATACTGAAGGAAGGACATTGCGTACCTAACGGTTCGATGAACTTCTGCAAGAACAAGGATATAGGGAACCACATCTACGAGGCCGGCAGTATAGAAACACTGGTCAGGATAGTTGACCGCAACGGCGGTTATACCATTATTCCGGAACTTCACATCCCTTTCCTGTCAGACAGTCAGAAAGAAAATGTTGTACACCTGAATGTCACTCCTCCTGCTCAAAGGTGTGTATCCATACTTATAAAAGACGATTTCATAAGGGAACGTGCCGTAAATGCCGTGTTGGAAACAATGAAATCAATAATTCCGGACTATATGATGGAAGAAAGACTCAGAAAACATAAGATAAAACTCCGGTAAATCATGATGCTGATACATTAAAAAAAATGAACTGTCGTTTAAAGTAAAACGGACGCTCGTTTTAAGTAAAACGTGCGCACGTTTTGGATAAGATATGCGCACGTTTTGATTTTTTGTTACCAAAAGTATTGATATATAAATATCAATCCTTATCTTTGTCCCATAAAAAACATTGTTTTTTTAAAGTTTTTTGTATAAATGTAAAAAAAAGAAACTTTTAAAAGATGTTTTTGTGCTATTGATAAATGTATGTTATTATAGCAAATTTATTCTAAGAAATTATGATGAATTAATGTAGGGGATGTTTCTTGGATGTACATATATAATAGACTGAGTATCGAAGTCACTGTATAGTACAGATTCTCTTTCTGTTGCCGGGCAAATGGCGTATTAATAACGAATCAGTAAACTGGTGCGGAAGAGAGATTGTATATTAAATGGAAATGAAAATGTTGTCTTGGTGTTACATTTATGTGAGGAATTACAGGGTAAAAGATATCCTCCATATATTAGAACAAAAATTCAATGTATTTGTTCATAAGACAGTAAAATACAAACAAGTAAAAAAACACGTAGTAAAAGAAGAAGTCCCGACTATATCAGGACTAGTATTTATTCAGGGTGAAGTATCCGATATTCAAACATATTTAAATAGTAAATGTCCGGGTGTATATTTGATGAAAGACCGTAGAACCGGACTTCCTGCCGTTATTCGTGATAAATCAATGCAGACATTTATTCGTATGTCGCGTGTGTCACCATATCGCATCAGGTTTATGCAGCATCCAATAGACTATTATTCTACAGGTCATCCTTTGGTAAAGATAACTTCAGGGATACTTGATGGTGTTGAAGGCTATCAGATACGTATATCCCGCGATAAATGTCTCGTTACCACTATTGGAGGTCTTACCATAGCTATCGGAGGAATCAGTAAGGAAAATTTTGAGAATATAGATGAGTATTCTGATATTATCCGGTCATTAGACTCTATAAAAGAAGAATCATAATAATTATAGCATACTATGATAATAGCGGTCGATTTTGATGGAACAATAGTAGAACACAGATATCCTGAGATCGGTAAGGAGATTCCCTTTGCCATAGCTACATTGAAACAGTTACAGGCGGAGCGCCATATCCTGATTCTGTGGACAGTGCGTGAGGGCAAATTGCTCGACGATGCGGTGGAATATTGTCGCAGCCGTGGACTTGAGTTCTATGCCGTAAATGCCAACCATCCTGATGAGCTGCCGCAGGAAAACCCTTCCTGCCCGTGCCGCAAGCTGCGTGCCGATTTGTTTATCGACGACCGTAATGTAGGTTATCTTCCCGACTGGGGAGCCATTTACGAAATGGTAAAGCGCAAAATAAGCAGCCGTCGTTATTACCGTGAGATGTATCAGGATTATGTTGAGGAAAAGCCTTCGTTCTGGAAGAGGGTGTTTGGAGGAAAAAGGTAAATTATTATGAAGTCATTTACTGTTAATTTGACAAAAGAGGATACCCTGATTATTAAAGGTATTGCAATAATAGCGATAGTATTGCATAATTATTTCCATATATTTAATGGTGTTGTACGTGAAAATGAATTTGGATATAGTCCAGACAATTTTCTTATGTTATGGTCATCATTACAGAATTCTTTTTTACATTTTTTCGTTAACTTCATATCCATGTACGGACATTATGGTGTAGTAGCTTTTTTCTTTGTCAGTGGTTATGGATTAGCTAAAAAATATAAAGGTATAGAGTTAGAGCATGATTTTATTCTCAAAAATGCAATCAAGTTGTGGAAACTTTTTGTTCCTATATTGATTTGTTTTGTCGGTCTTGCAATAATAAAAGCTTTTATTACTGAGGATTTTTCATCAGCATCAGAACATATAGGAGTAGTACTATGTAAGGCTTTGTCAAGAATATTGTTTATAAGTAATTTTTATGGTGAAACAGTCTTTTGGGTAAGTGGTCCTTGGTGGTTCTTTTCAGCTATATTTCAGATGTATGTGTTATATAAATTTCTTTTTTCAAAGGTATCATCGACAGTTTGGCTTTTTGCAATAGCTTTATTGATGGTTGGAATACAATTGTTTTATTATTTGAATAATCCTGATATTAGTTTGATACGTTATAACGCTCCGGCTTGGATTCCTGCATTTATTTTAGGAATAATATTCGCTAAACATGAAATAAAACTTTCAGTGTTTGTAATGATATTGTTATCTGTGGTTTGTTTTATAATAGACTATTCTTTCATTACATGGATTTTAGGATATAGTCTGTTCGTTTTTACATTCTTATTATTGTTATATATAACGAAAAATACAATACTGAAAAAAATCTTTATTAAAACAGGTGAATTGTCAGCATATCTATTTGTAACAAATACTTTTGTGCGTACATTTTTTAATACTTTTATATGTAAACCTGAATATATTCAACCTGTATGGTTGATTATTATAACCGGAATAATAGATTTGTTATTATGCTTTGTAATAGCTTTTCTTTATAGAAAAATTATTTTATATATAAGTAAAACTACATGCTTAAATTCATTAAAATGGATAAGATGAATTAGATTGGTAAAAATGATTATGGATAAAATAGGAAGAAGTTTAGAAAAAATATTTACTTTTTTGTGTAAACCATTTACTGAGTATATAAGTTTTTTTATAACAGTATTTTTTATGTCTTCTATAGTGGATTTTATAGGTTATACACAATTAGTTTCTTTTCCGAAAGCTATTTTTATAGCATTACATCATTATTTTATATGTTATATTTTAACTATAATATTGTTGGTTTTGCCTAAATATATAAGATGTTTCTATAAAATTTTTGTTTATTCGTTGTTAGCTATTAATCTGTTGATTGATTCTGTTTGTGTTTTTAAATTTCATTTTGTATTTAATTCTGATGTTTTTGGTATAATATTAGGAACAAATAAGGAGGAAGTTTATGAATTCATTAAAACATATATATCTATTGATTTTATATTAGTTGTTTTGTTGGTATTTATTTTCTTCTATACATTATACAATATATTATTAAAAGTAAAAATTGTAATAAATACAAAGGTAAATATAATATTGTTATCTGTAGTATTTATCAGTATATTGTCTTTTATTTTTGTAAGCAGTAAGAATTTTGGAATAGTATCTGTTACTAAGTTATATACAATATTAAATGTGGATGTACCACCTAACCTTAAAGACTATTATGTTAATCCTAGTTTGAAGATAATAAAAAAACACAAACCTAAAAATATTATAATGATAATTGGTGAATCATTTTCAAAGTCGCACAGCTCTTTATATGGCTATGAAAAAAATACAAATCCACGATTGTCTATTCTTGAAAATAATAGTGAACTTTATGTATTCAGTAATGTCAAATCTTCAGGACTTTATACGATTGAGGCTTTTCAAGGATTGATGAGTACTTATAAACAAGAATATAAAGATAGTATTAAATGGTATAAATGTTTGACTATTCAAGAAATTTTAAGAAGAAATGATTATAATCAAATTTGGATTTCAAACCAAAGTAAAACGGGTTTGTATGATAATGTTGTAACAAAATATTCAGAATTGTGTGATACTGTTGTTTTTGTTGGAGATTGTTATTCTGGTAGTTTTAAATGGACGAGAAATGATTATGACGAATTATTATTAGAACCTATTGAAAAATATAATCATAAATCAAATAGCAAGAATAATTTTTATTTTATTCATTTGATGGGTTCTCATCATGAATTTAATAAAAGATATCCTCAATCATTTGATGTCTTTAAAGAACAAGACTATTTGAATGAAAAAGAACATAAAAGAAAAAAAATTGCTGAATATGATAACTCTGTTTTGTATAATGATTATATTGTAAATGAAATAATTAAGATATTTAAAAAAGAGGAGGCTTTGATATTTTATTTTTCCGATCATGCATTAGATATTTTTGAAAGTAGAGAAGATTATATAGGTCATGCTAGACATAATGATATAAAATCAGTAGAAGCAGGAAGTAATATACCTTTTATTTTGTATGTAAGTCCTAAATATCAAGCTAATTTTCCTGATGATTGCGAACGTATTAAGAAAGCTGTTAATAAAAAATTTAGAACTGATGATATGATTTATACTATAATGGATGTCATAGGGGTAGAATTTGAGGATAATAATGATGTTGAGAGATATTCCTTGTTTAATGATTTTTAGTGATTTTATAAATATATTTGTTGTATTTTTGATTGTCAGGAGATTAATAGGAATGTCTGTTGCAAATAAAAAGAAAAAAGATTGTTGTGGATGTAATGCTTGTGCGGAAATTTGTCCTAAACATTGCATTAGTATGATTGAAGATGCTAAAGGGTTTTTATATCCGCAAGTTGATAGCTCTATTTGTGTAGAGTGTTATGCCTGCGAAAAAGTATGTCCCATTGATACAGCAAAAAAGTCATTGTTGGTTCCTTTGAAAGCATTTGCAGCTTGGAATAAAAATAGAAAGGAACATTTATTGAGTTCTTCTGGTGGAGCAGCTTATGTTTTATCATCACATATACTAGATTCAGAAGGTGTTGTTTACGGTTGTACAGCTAATGGGATTGATGTTCGACATATCAGAATAGAAAATAAATCGGAACTGTATAAACTCCAAGGGTCAAAGTATGTTCAAAGTGATGTTCGTGGTTTATTCAAGAATGTAAAAGAAGATTTAAAAAACGGAAAGTCTGTATTATTTATCGGGACGCCATGTCAGGTAGCAGGATTGAAAAACTATATTGGAAGAAGTGTTAAAAACTTATATCTTATCGATTTGATTTGTCATGGTGTACCATCACAAAAAATGCTGCATGAGCATATAAAATATATAGCTAAAGGACGGGAAATACAGAAAATTGCTTTTCGTAAAGGAAATGATATAATACTATCTTTGCAGTCAACCGATTTTGACTATGAAGTAAATTTATGGAAATTCCCGTACAGAGATATGTATATAAATGGCTTTATGCAAGGTATGATTTATAGATCTAGTTGTTATGAATGTCCTTTTGCATGCTCTGACCGACTATCTGATATTACTATTGGTGATTTTTGGGGATTGCATAATAGAGAATCTTTACCTAAAGAAATCCAAGATGGTGTAAGTGTATTGTTGCCAATGACAGAAAAAGGTCTAAACTTGATTTATTCGGTGGAGTCTAAAATGCATATTTTGGAACGTAGTGTCGATGAAGCAGTAAATGGAAACTCTCAATTGCGGTTCCCATCAATTCAGAGCCGAAGAGCCCGTTTGTTTAGTATGCTCTATAATATATTGCCATTTGATATAGCGCTTAATTTAGTTGTGGTAGATCAAAAAATAAAGTGGATGCTCCAAAATCGATAGAAAAACTTTTTTCATGATATCAGAAACGAATAAAAGGATTGCCAAGAATACGATATTTTTATATATAAGGACCTTCGTATCTATGTTGATTTCGTTATATACTTCGCGAAAAATTCTGGAAGCGTTAGGAATTTCTGATTTCGGTATTCTCAATGTTGTAGGTGGAGTTATTTCTATGTTAACTTTTTTGAATGGCTCTATGTCAGTAGCCACTCAACGTTTTCTTACTTTTGAGTTAGGGAGAAACGATAAGAAAAGTTATAACCGGACTTTCAATATGTCTTTAATTATACATTTGGGCCTTGCTACAATAGTTCTTATTGCTGCTGAAACAATAGGTCTTTGGTTTGTAAATACCTACTTGAATATACCGGATTGGCGCATGATCGCTGCAAATTGGGTTTATCAAGCATCTGTACTTTCCACAATATTGGGTATAGTGCAGACCCCGTATCACGCATCTATTGTATCACATGAACATATGTACATTTATGCTTATGTTGGTCTTGGAGAGTCATTCGGGAAACTATTTCTTGTATTATTGCTAATTGTTTATCCTTATGACCGTCTTATATTCTGGGGATTTGTAATGTTTGCTTTCCAGTTTCTGATTGCAATAATATATAGAGTTTATTGTGGCAGAAAGTTTCCTGAATGTAAAATACATTTAAAGTGGGACAAGACAATTTTCAATTCCATGGCTAAATTTACAGGTTGGAATATGTTTGGAACTATAGCATGGTTGTTAAAGGACCAAGGTGTAAATATATTGATGAATATCTTTGGTGGTCCTGTAGCTAATGCTGCTAGGGGAGTAGCCAATCAGATTGCAGGGGCAATTAATGGACTTACTGGTGGATTTCAAAGTGCAGTGAATCCACAAATTACCAAAAGATATGCAGCTTGCGAATCTGGAGCGATGTGTAAACTTTTATGTGAAAGTTCTAAGATTTCATATTTACTGCTGTTATTTATAGCTTTACCCGTAATGATGGAAATTGATTTTATTCTAGAGTTATGGCTTGTAGAAGTACCTCCAATGGCATCTTTATTTACTTGCATTATTATTATTGAGGCTTTATTTGGAGTTCTTGGAACGCCTATGATTACTTCACTTATGGCTACTGGTAATATAAAATGGTATCAGATTATTGTCGGTTCATCTTTACTTTTTATTGTTCCAGTTGCATATTTGTTGTTAAAAATAGGATATCCAATAGTCACAGCATTAATAGTATCAGCTCTGTTTATACTGTTGGGTGACGTACTTCGACTAATATTTTGCAAGAAACAGATTGGATTGTCATTACGGAAATATGTAACGAGCGTTGTTTTCCCTATCACAGCAGTAACGATTCTGTCATCAGTTTTACCATTTTTCATCCATTATAATATGATAGAAGGGTGGACTAGATTTTTACTCTCAACATTCGTTACTATCATTTCAGTAGCAATCTTTACATATTTTATTGGTCTTACATTAACAGAACGTTCATTTATTGTTAATGCTATATTACCAAAATTGAAAGATTTTATTCATATCAAACGTTAATTATATGAAAAAAGTTGGAATAATAACTTTTCACGCTTCCCATAATTACGGTTCTATGCTTCAGGCTTATGCCTTGCAGCATATAGTTCAAAATTTAGGCTACGATTGTGAAATTATTAATTTTAGAAGTTTATCCCAAAAAGAAATGTATAAGCCTATCTTTATGAAAGGGACGCTTTACGGTAGATGTGTACGTTTCATTATACAGTCAAGATATGTATTGGGAATAATCAAAAAACAAAGGTTATTTGAAGAGTTCCTAAAAAAAGAATTGAAATTATCTTCAAAAGAATATACAACTTTTGAAGATCTTAAAAATGCAGACTTCAATTATGATTATTATATATCAGGAAGCGACCAAATTTGGAATGTACGATGTTATGATTTTAACTATGCCTATTTTTTACCTTTCGTAAAATCAGGTAAGAAGCGCATTGCATACGCTCCGAGCTTAGGACCGGATTTAAGTATGCAAACTCATGGAGATATTTCTAAAATTTCAGATTTATTGAAAAAATACGATGCAATAAGCGTTAGAGAACCCACTGGTGCTAAATATATAGTAAACCTTTGCCAGAAATCAGTCTCTGTAGTATTAGACCCAACTTTGTTATTGAGTAAGCATTCAGTAAACCCCGTATGATTAGAACTGGTAAAGCCGGCATAGATTGTCTATTAAAAATTTCGACTTGTCTCTGAA